>JAFKFM010000009.1:0-363466 GCA_017308135.1 Alphaproteobacteria bacterium | reverse complement strand
ATGACGGGATGCGCGGCCGGGCGCTTGGCGATTTCGGCCGCGCATTCGGCGATTCGCTGTTTGAGGCCGGAAGTCCCCAGCGCGTCGCATTTGGTCAGCACGAGCTGCCAATTGACCGCCGCGGTATCGAGCAGCTTGAAGACTTCGCGGTCGCTTTCCTTGATGCCGTGGCGCGCATCGACCAGCACGAGCGCGCGGCGCAAGGTCGGCCGGCCTTTGAGGTAGCGGCCGATCAACTCGCTCCACAGGATTTTGGTGCCCTTGGACACGGCCGCGTAGCCATAGCCGGGCATATCGACCAGCGACAGCCGGTTCGACAGGCTGAAGAAATTGAGCTGCTGCGTGCGGCCGGGATGCTTCGAGACGCGCGCGGTGTTGCCGCGATTCGTCAGCGCGTTGATGAGGCTCGATTTGCCCACGTTCGAGCGGCCCGCCAGCGCCACTTCGGGCAGCACCGGGCCGGGAACGGCGTCAAGCGTCGCGGCCCCGGCGAGAAACTCGCAAGGGCCGACGAACAGCTTACGCGCTGCCTCGATCGCTTCGGGGGTCAGGCTTTCGCCTTGCCCGGCGGGGCCAGCGGCGTCCCCTCCAGGCGTTTCATGATCAGCCATTGTTGCGCGATCGAAAGGGTGTTGTTGACGGCCCAGTAGATCACCAGACCCGCCGGGAACGAGGCCAGCATGACCGTGAAGATGAACGGCAGGGCCAGGAAGATCTTCGCCTGGATGGGGTCGACGGGCTGCGGATTCAGCTTCTGCTGCAGGAACATCGTGATGCCCATGATGATGGGCCACACGCCGATATGCAGAACCTGCGGCACCGCGTAGGGCAGCAGGCCGAACAGATTGAACAGCGAGGTCGGGTCCTGCGCCGACAGATCGTGGATCCAGCCGTAGAAGGGCGCGTGACGCATTTCGATCGTCACGAACAGCACCTTGTACAGCGCGAAGAACACCGGGATCTGAATCAGGATCGGCAAGCAGCCCGACAGCGGATTGGCGCCGGCGCGCTTGTAGAGCTGCATCATCTCCTGGCTCATGCGCTGGCGATCTTCGCCGTACTTCTCCTTCAGCTTCTCCATCTCGGGCTGGAGCAGCTTCATCTTCGCCATCGAGCGGTACGACTTGTTGGCGAGCGGGAAGAACAGGATCTTGATCGCCACCGTGAACAGGATGATCGCGACGCCGAAATTGCCGATGAAGCGATAGAGGATGTCCAGCGCCAGGAACATCGGCTTGGTCATGAAGTAGAACCAGCCGAAATCGATCGCGCGGTCGAACAGCGGAATGGCGTGACGCTCGGCGTAGCTGTCGAGCAGATGCACTTCCTTGGCGCCGGCGAACAGGCGCGACGTCGATTCCGCCGTCTGGCCCGGCGCCACGGTGGCCGCCGGCCCCAGATAGTCGACCTGATAGCGGTCCGCACCGCCCGCCAGCGTGTGGGTGAAGCGCGCCTTCACGTCGGCCTTCTGATCGGGGATCAGCGAGACCAGCCAGTATTTGTCGACGATGCCGAGCCAGCCGCCGCGGCTGTCATAGGCGATCGCTTTCTTGTCGCGCAGATCGGAATAGCTCGGCTCCTGGAGCTTCTCGTTGAATACCCCGATCGGGCCTTCGTGCAGAATGTAGTAGCCGCCCAGAATCGGCGTGCCGAAGCGGCTGGCGAGCGAGAAGGGGTGCAAGCTGACGGGGGCGGCACCGTTATTGGTCACGCGCTCGTCGATGCGGAACAGATAGGTGTCGTCGATCGAGATCTTGCGCTCGAAGCGCAAGCCCTGGCCGTTGTCCCAGCTGAGCGTGACGGGTGTCGCCGGCGTCAGCTTGTCGCGATCGGCGGTCCAGCGCGTATCGGCACCGGGCAAAGCGGGCGTGCCGCCGGCCGCGACCCAGCCGAATTCGGCGAAATAGGTGTCGGCCGCGCCGCGCGGCGACAGCAGCACGACGGGCGGCGAATCCCTCTCGACCGTCTGACGGTAATTGACGAGCTTCAGATCGTCGATGACGCCGCCTTGCAGCAGGATCGAGCCCGACACGCCGGGACCTTCGATCGTCACGCGCGGGCCTTGCGCGATCACACTGGCGCGATCGGGGTTCGGCGCGTTGGCGAGGCCGGCGATGACCGAGCCGGGGACGGGGGCCGCACCCGGGGCGGACGGCGCGTTCGAACCTTGGACGGTTTCCGCGCTGGCCAGGCGTTCGGCTTCCGCCGCGCGCTGCTTTTGGATGCGCGGCTGATTCCACAGCATCTCGAAGCCGAGCACGATGGCGATCGACACGATGATCGCGACCCAAAGGTTTTTGTTGTCCAGCTGCATGGGCGGGGATGCGTCCTAGAAATTCGGCGGCGACGAGGAACGAGGGGGGACGGGATCGAACCCGAACCCGCCCCAGGGATGGCAACGGCAAATGCGGCGCGCGGCGAGATAGGAACCGCGCAGCGCGCCGTGCTCGGCCAGCGCTTGGCGCGCATAGTCCGAGCAGCTCGGCAGATAACGGCAATTTGCGCCCAAAATCGGGCGCAGCGTCCATTGATAGACGACGACGAGCGCGTCGAGAAGCCGCGCGATCATGGCGTCTTCCTCTGCGGGCCGGCGGCGAGCTTGGCGAGTGCGCGCTCGAAATCCGCGATCAGGCGCGGGAAGGGCAAATCGCCCGTTTCCGCGCGCGCGATGGCGACGTAATCCCAGCCCGCTTGGCCCTTGTTGGCGAGGGCGATCCGCGCGGCTTCCTTCAAGCGGCGGCGCGCGCGGTTGCGCACGACCGCGCCGCCGATCTTGCGCGTGGCGGTGAAGCCGAGGCCGATGACGGGGTCGTCGTCGCCGCGCTTCATCCCTTGCAGGACCAAGCCGTCGACGGCGTATTTACGACGCGCACCCGCCACCGCAAGGAATTGCGGGCGGGTTTTCAGGCGTCGAGAAGGAAGATTCGCCGGCGTTTGGGACATAGGAACGCGTACCCCACGCCGGATCGGGAAACCGGCCGTGCGGCCGGGCGGCCCCCTTAGGCCGACAGGCGCTTACGGCCCTTGGTGCGGCGACGCTGCAAAACCTTGCGGCCGCCAACCGTGGCCATACGCGAACGGAAACCGTGCCGGCGCTTGCGGACGAGCTTGCTGGGCTGATAAGTGCGCTTCACGGGTCGAACTCCAAAGGTAATCCGGTCGAAATCGAGGGGGCGTTATACGGGACCACCCGCCCCTCGTCAATCGACCGATTGCATCCCTGGAAATCCAGAAATTAACAACCGTTTCCAGGTGTTTAGGGGTAACTTGGGCGTCCCGAACCGCGAATTAGCCGGGAATGACGCCGCTGTCCAGCCCGAACCCCACGCCGCTCTGGCGCCGACTCTTGCCCCTGGCGGTCTTGCTGGCGGCCGGCGCGCTGGTTTTCGCTTTGGGCCTCGACCGGTATTTGAGCTTCGACGTGCTGGCCGAGAATCGCGCGCGACTGCTCGCTTGGACGGCCGAACATGGCGTGCTGGCCATCGCGCTCTACATGCTCGTTTATATCGGCGTCGTGGCGCTGTCGCTGCCGGGCGGCGTGGTTGCCACACTGACCGGCGGGTTCCTGTTCGGCACGCTGATCGGCGGCATCGCGACCGTGTTCGCGGCGACGATCGGGGCCTGCCTGCTGTTCTTGATCGCGCGCACCGCCTTGGGCGAGCCGTTGCGCGAAAAAGCGGGGCCGACTTTGCGCAAGCTCGAAGCCGGGTTTCGCGACGACGCGCTTTCTTATTTGCTCGTGCTGCGCCTCGTGCCGCTGTTCCCGTTCTTCTTGGTGAACTTGGCGCCCGCCTTCCTGGGTGTATCGCTTCGCACCTACGCGATCGGCACGTTTTTCGGCATCATGCCCGGCACGTTCGTTTTCGCTTCGGTCGGGGCGGGGCTTGGCGCGGTGTTCGACCAAGGCGGGCGGCCGGATCTGGGAATCATCTTTGCACCCCAAGTGCTGTTGCCGTTGCTGGGCCTCGCCATTCTGGCGCTGATCCCGGTCGTCTACCGGAGAATCGGAAAGGGCCGCGCGTGAACGATTTTGACATCGGCGTGATCGGGGCGGGCTCCGGCGGACTTTCGGTCGCGGCGGGGGCGTCGCAACTCGGCCTCAACGTCGCTTTGTTCGAGGCGCATGAGATGGGCGGCGACTGCCTGAATTTCGGCTGCGTGCCGTCGAAAGCGCTGATCGCGGCGGCGGAAGCCGCGCAGGCCGTGCGCAAAGCCGATCGCTTCGGCATCGTCGTGCCCGGCGGCTTCACCGTCGATTACGCGAAGGTGAAGGCGCATGTGAAGGGTGCCATCGCCGCGATCGCGCCGCATGATTCGCAAGCACGGTTCGAAGGGCTGGGCGTCACCGTCATCCGCGCGCATGCGGCGTTCGTGGGGCCGCGCACCGTCGAAGCGGGCGGCACGCGTTACACCGCGCGCAAATGGGTGATCGCGACCGGCAGCCGGGCCGCGCGCCCGCCGATCCCGGGCCTTGCCGATATTCCCTATCTGACGAACGAAACGATTTTCGATCTCGACGTGGCGCCATCGCATCTCGTGGTCGTCGGCGGCGGGGCGATCGGCTGCGAAATCGCGCATGCCTATGCGCGGCTTGGGACCTGGGTCACGTTGCTGGAAGCTGGGCCGAGCATCCTGGCGAAGGAAGATCCCGAAGCCGTCGCCTATGTGCGCGACGCGTTGATCCGCGACGGCGTTTATCTGCGCGAGAATATCGGCGTCGTGGGTGCGGAAGCGCCCGGCACGCTGATCCTGGCCGACGGCAACCGCATCCAGGCGAGCCATGTGCTAGTCGCCGCCGGCCGCGTGCCGAATATCGACGGGCTTGGCCTCGACGCCGCCGGCATCGTGCATACGCCGAAAGGCATCGCCATCGATGCGCGTTTGCGTACCTCGAACCGCGACGTGCTGGCGATCGGCGACTGTGCGGGCGGGCCGCAATTTACCCATGTCGCCGGATGGCAGGCCGGGATCGCGATCAAGAATCTGTGTTTCCGGATTCCGGCGAAGGCGGATTTCCGCGCCATTCCGCGCGCGACTTTCACCGATCCCGAATTGGCCCAAGTCGGCATGACCGAAGCGGAAGCGAAGGCGGCGGGGATCGATTTCCGCCTCGCGCGCTGGTCGTTCCATGAAAACGATCGCGCCACGGCGCAAGGCGGAGCGCAGGGCATGGCGAAAATCGTCGCCGACAAAAAGGGCCGCGTGATCGGTGCCACGATCGTCGGGCCGCAGGCCGGCGAATTGATCCACGCCTGGACGATCGCGGTCGAAAAGCGCCTAACGCTCGCGTCGATGGCGGGCACGGTCGTGCCTTATCCCGTGCTGGGCGAAGTCGGCAAACGCGCGGCGGGCTCGTCCTTCGCGCCGAAGCTGTTCGCTCCGCGCACGCGCAAGCTGGTGCGCTTCCTGTTCCGCTTGCCGATTTAATCGAGCGCCAGCGCCATTGCTTTGAGATAGGCGCTTTCCGGCAAATGCGGGTGCAGCGGATGGTCGGCGGCGGCACCGGCCACGCGCAGGATGCGCGCGTTGCGCCCGGCTTCCGAAACGCCGCGCGCCACTTCCTCGGCGAAGGGCCCCGGCTCGATATTATGCGAGCAGGACGCGACGAACAGAATGCCGCCGGGGGCCACCAGCTTGGCGGCGGCGCGCGCGAGCTTGCGATAGCCCTTCAGCGCCATCGGCACGTCCTTACGCGACTTGGCGAAGGCCGGCGGATCGGCCGAGACGACGTCGTAGACCACGCCTGCGCGCGCTTGCGATTCCAAAAATTCGAACGCGTCGGCCTTCTCGAAGACGCATTGCGCGGTCACGCCATTCGCGTCGGCCGCCAGCTTGGCGAGATCAAGCGCCGTCTGCGAACGATCGACAAGCTTCACGGCGGTGGCGCCGCGCTTGGCCGCCAGCACGCCGAACCCGCCCGCGTAGCAATAGACGTCGAGCACGCGCTTGCCAGCACACAGATTGGCGAGGAAGGCGCGGTTGTCGCGCTGATCGAAGAACCAGCCGGTCTTCTGGCCTTCGCGCGGATCGGCGAAGAAAACGGCGCCGCTTTCTTGAATTTGCAGCGGCGCGTCCAACGCGGCGCCGCGCACCGATTCCGAAGCACCCAAGCCTTCGAGCTGGCGTGCCGCGGAGTCGTCGCGCACGACGATGCGGACCGGCGCGAGTTCCTTCTCCAGCGCTTCGAACAGCGCGTCGCCCAGTTTCTCGATCCCGGCGGCGTTGCGCTGCACGACCAGCGTGTCGCCGTAACGATCGACGATCAGGCCCGGCAGGCCGTCGGCTTCGGCATGGATCAGGCGGTAATTTCCGCCCGGATAAAGCCGTTCGCGCAGATCGCGCGCGCGCGCGATGTGGCGCGCGATCCACGCGGCGTCGATCGTCGCGGTCGCATCGCGATCGATGATGCGCGCGGCGATCAGCGTGTGCGGATTGAACATCGCCACGCCAAGCGCTTCGCCGTGCGAGGCTTCCAGGCGCACGAGGCTGCCGCGCGCCAGCGCCTTGGCGGTGTTGTCCATCTGGATCTCGTTGGAGAACGCCCAGGGATGGCCCATGCGCAAGCGCTTGTGGCGCTGCGGCTGCAGGCGCACGACGGGAAGGTCGGTCATGTGAACTTTCGAGTGCGGATCAGGCGTCGCGCTTGCGCGTCGGGAACGTCGACGATTGCGGCCAGATCATTTCCAAGCCGATCGGCTGATCGGTCGGCAGTTTGCGCAAGATGGCCTTGAGGCCGATCGCGTCGGCGTAACGCTCGGCCTCCGAATCCGCATGGACGCGGATGCGCTTGCGCGTCGCCCCCGGCAGGCGATCGAACGCCGTGCGCGCGAGTTCGAAGTTGAACGCGTTCTCGTCGTCGGCCGCCGTGCGCACCGCGCGCGCGACGTGATGGTCGGGCCCGAGCAATTCCGACACCGACTTCGACAGAATGAAAATCGCGCGCACACGGGCCTGATCGCGGCCGCGGGGGTTCGCGGAAAAACGGGGCTCGGCCATCTGTCGTCGTCGCCTTCCTGCGGGACGGGTTTCCCCGTCAGTGGAGTTCGGCGCGGAGCTTCTGACGCAGCGTGTCGATCGGCACTTTGCGACCGTCGAGATTGACGCACCAGAACGTCCAGCCGTTGCAGGCGGGCGCCCCCATGACGGCGGCCCCCACCCGGTGGATCGATCCGCGGTGATCGCCGGTGGCGCTGGAGGAGACCAGCGTCCCGTCGGCCTTCACGCGGGCGGTCCAACGGCCGCTAATGTCGCTTAGGACTTCGCCCGACCGCAAGAGGCCGCGTTCGACCAGCCAGCCGAAGGGGATGCGCGGCTCCTCGCGCTTGGGCGTGGAGGCGAGGAAGTCCGGATCGTCCGGAATCACGTCCCGAATGCGCTTTTCCGCGGCTTGGACGTAGGTCCGGTCGCGTTCCAGGCCGATGAATTTCCGGCCCAAACGCTTGGCCACGGCCCCGGTCGTGCCGGTGCCGAAGAAGGGGTCCAAAATCGTGTCGCCGGGGCGCGAGGACGACAAAACCGCCCGGTAGACCAGGGACTCGGGCTTCTGGGTCGGGTGGGCCTTCTTGCCGTCGGCCCCCTTCAGGCGTTCCGACCCGCTGCAAATCGGCAGCAGCCAATCCGAGCGCATCTGAAGTTCCTCGTTCAGCGCCTTCATGGCTTCGTAGTTGAAGACGTATTTGGATTTTTCCGATTTGGCCGCCCAGATCATCGTCTCGTGCGCGTTGGTGAAGCGCCGGCCGCGGAAATTCGGCATCGGATTGGTCTTGCGCCAGACGACGTCGTTCAGGATCCAGAACCCCATATCCTGCAACGTGGCGCCGACGCGGAAGATGTTGTGATAGCTGCCGATGACCCAGATCGCGCCATCGGGCTTCAGCGCGCGGCGCACGCCGGCAAGCCAGGCGCGGCTGAATTCGTCATAGGCGCGGAAATCGCCGATCTTGTCCCAATCGTCGTCGACGGCGTCGACCTTGGTGTTGTTGGGACGAACGAGTTCGCCCTTCAACATCAGGTTATAGGGCGGGTCGGCGAAGACCATATCGACCGAGGCTTCCGGCAGCGCCTTCAGCAGTTCGATGCAATCGCCAATGGCGATATGACCTTCGGGGAATTCGATGCGGGGCGTGTGTTTCGACATGGGGCGCATCCTGATTCGGCCCGAGTCGAACGGTCAACAGATAAACGAATCAAAGGCTTAAGCGGCCTTGGGCAAGGGGTGCGAAACTCAATCGGTGGTGGGGTGTGGGCCCCTGGGCCACAATAGATTCGATATGCGTCGCGGAACCGTAACCCTTGTTCGACGCCCAGCCGTAGTCGGGATAGCGGATCGCCAACAAGTTCATGATCCGATCTCGTACGACTTTGGCGCAGATCGATGCGGCGGCGATCGAGAGACTCTTGGCGTCGCCGCCGATCACGCATTCATGCGGCAACGTCAGCGTTTTGGGCGCGCGGTTGCCGTCGATCAACGCGGCGTCGGGCCGGGTTTTGAGGCGGGCAAGCGCGCGCAGCATCGCCAGATGCGTCGCCGCCAGAATATTGATGCGGTCGATCTCATGCACGCTGGCCGCCCCCAGCGCGAAGTCGAGCGTGCCGACCAAACGCTGGGCGCGGATTTCGGCGAAGGCTTTGTCGCGCGCGGCGGCACTCAGCTTTTTGGAATCATCGATCAGGCCGGACAGCGCGCGCGGCAATTTGTCGGTTCGGAAGATGAGGGCGGCCGCGACCACGGGGCCGGCGAGGGGGCCGCGCCCCGCCTCGTCCACCCCAGCCACAAGGCCGCCGATCCGCCGCTCCCGGCTCAAATCCGGCATCTCATCATCCTGTAAAACAAAGCGATTCAGGAATTCTTTCTAGCATTTTGACCGCCGCCCGCGCGCCCTATATAAGAAGCGCCATTCGGACAATCCGGGATGGTTCCGATGTTTCCCTACCCAAAGGGAAACAGCCTGATACGCGCGCGCGTATCGGCCGGAACGCAGATGAGATGGAGAGAGTGATGTCGCTGTTGATGCCCAAGGCCACCGCCGTGTGGCTGGTCGAGAACACCGCGCTGAGCTTCGAGCAGATCGCCGATTTCTGCGGCATGCACGCGCTCGAAATCCAGGGCATCGCGGACGGCGAAGTCGCGGTGGGCATCGTCGGTCTCGACCCGATCGCCAATAACCAGGTCACGCGCGAAGAGATCGAGCGCTGCGAAAAGGACCCGGAAGCGCGCCTGGTCATGCTCAAGATCGATCTGCCCACGCCCGTGCAGCGCACCAAGGGTGCGCGCTATACGCCGGTCTCGAAGCGCCAGGATCGCCCGGCGGCGATCGCGTGGCTGCTGCGCCACCATCCCGAACTCGCGGACGCGCAGGTCGGCCGCTTGGTCGGCACGACCAAGCCGACGATCCAAAAGATCCGCGACCGCACGCATTTCGATATGGCGAACATCAAGCCGACCAATCCGGTCGTGCTGGGCCTGTGCAGCCAAGACGCGCTCGACGAAGCGCTCGCCCGTGCGGCGCGCACCGCCGAACGCGCGCGCAAGGAGCAGGAACGCGCCGCGCGCCGCGCCGCGAAGGCGGCCGCCGCCCCGGCGGAAGCCGCCGCCGACAGCGACGCCGAGCAGGACGCGTAAGCTCCCGGCCGGTTATCGGATCGTCACCCCGGGCGCGCGCAAGCGCGACCCGGGGTCTTTATTTTTCAGATCTGATTTTTAGATCCCGGGTCGCGACGGCACGCAATTCGTGCCGTCTTGCCCGGGATGACGGCGCCATCGTCAGCTCTTCACCGGCACCGTGTAATTCAGCGGCATGCGCCCACCGTCGATATAGACGATCTGGCCGGTCATGTAGCTGGCACGCTTCGAGGCGAGGAACAGCGCGAGGTCCGCGACTTCCTCGGGCTCGCCCAAGCGGCCCATCGGCGTGCGGCTCATGATCTTTTCCTTGGCCGCGGGCGACGACAGCACAGCTTTGCGCGCCAGTTCCGTCGCGATCGTGCCGGGGCCGATCGCGTTGACGCGAATGCCGTGGCCCACGAGTTCCAGCGCCATCACGCGGGTCAGCTGATTGATGCCGCCTTTGGACACGTTGTAGGCGGCAAGCCCCGGGATCGCGAGCACGGCGTTGACCGAGCTCATATTCACGATGGCACCCTTGGTCTTCGCTTTGACCATCAGCTTGGCGGCCTCTTGCGCGACCAGGAACGAACCCTTCAGGTTCACGCGGATCACGCGGTCGAAATCGTTCTCGGTCATGTCGAGGAACGGCACCGACGGCGCGATCCCCGCATTGTTGATCAGCACGTCTAAACGTTTGTGTTTGCGCGCGACCGCATCGACCAAGGCGGCGGCTTGCATCGCGTCGCCCACGTCGCAGGCGACGAATTCGGCCTTCAGCTTGCGCGCGGCTTTGGCGCCCGCATCGGCATTCGCATCGGCGATCCACACCTTGGCGCCGTCTTTGGCGAAGGCGGCGGCGCAGGCATAACCGATGCCGTTGGCGCCGCCGGTGACGAGGACGATCTTGTTCTTGAACTCGGACATGAATCTCACAACGTTCCTTGGGAAGACGCGTCCTTGGCGTAGCCGAGCGGCTTCAGCGAGTCCAGGATTTCACCCAGGATCGTCGGATCGTCGATCGTCGCGGGTTGTTTGAACGCTTGGCTGTCGGCAATTTTCTGCATCGTGCCGCGCAGAATTTTGCCCGAGCGCGTCTTGGGCAGGCGTTTGACCACGACCGCCTGCTTGAACGCCGCGACCGGGCCGATCTTGTCGCGCACGAGGGCGACGATCTCGGTCACGATTTCCGAATCCGGCCGGTTGACGCCCGCCTTCAGCACGACGAAGCCGAGCGGCACTTGGCCCTTCAACTCGTCGGCGACGCCGATCACCGCGCATTCGGCAACATCCCTGTGGCCGGCGAGAACCTCTTCCATCTGGCCGGTCGACAGGCGATGACCCGCGACGTTGATCACGTCGTCGACGCGCGTCATCACATAGACATAGCCGTCGTCGTCGATATAGCCCGCGTCGCCGGTTTTGTAATAGCCGGGATACTCGGCGAGATAGGAATCGACATAACGCTTCTCCGCGTTCCACAAGGTGGGAAACGTGCCGGGCGGCAGCGGCAGCTTGCCGGCGAGCGCGCCGATTTCGCCGGACTTCATCGGATGGCCGTCCGCGCCCAACACCTGGATGTCCCAGCCCGGCGTCGCTTTGGTGGGCGAGCCGGGCTTGATCGGAAAACGCTCCAGCCCCAGCGGATTGGCGCAGATCGCCCAGCCGGTTTCGGTCTGCCACCAATGATCGACCGTCGGGCGATTCAGTTTCGCCATCGCCCATTCCAACGTGGGTGGATCGCAGCGCTCGCCCGCCAGGAACAGATACTGGAATTTCGACAAATCGTATTTGCCGATCAACGCGCCCTCGGGATCTTCCTTGCGGATCGCGCGAAAGGCGGTCGGGGCGGTGAACAGCGTCTTCACGCCGTGCTGCTGGATGATGCGCCAATAGACGCCGGCATCCGGCGTGCCCACGGGCTTGCCTTCGAACAGCACGCTCGTGCAGCCCTGCAGCAGCGGGCCGTAGCAGATATAGGAATGGCCGACGACCCAGCCCACATCCGACGCCGCCCAGAACACTTCGCCCGGCGCGGTGTCGTAGATGGCGCTCATCGAATATTTGAGCGCGACCGCATGGCCGCCATTGTCGCGCACCACGCCCTTGGGCTGGCCGGTCGTGCCCGACGTATAGAGGATATAAAGCGGATCGGTCGCGAGGACCGGTACGCAATCGGCAGGCGTGGCTGCGCTCTCCGCTTCCATCCAATCCTGGTCGCGACCCGGCACCAGATCGCAGGCGAGCTGCGGGCGCTGGAAGATCAAGCACGCGGCGGGTTTGTGCCGCGCGATCGCGATGGCGCCGTCGAGCAGCGGCTTGTAGGGCAGGGTCTTCGCGCCCTCGATGCCGCAGGACGCGCTGACGATCACCTTGGGTGTGCAATCGTCGATGCGCACGGCCAATTCGTTGGCGGCGAACCCGCCGAACACGACCGAATGCACCGCGCCCAATCGCGCGCAGGCGAGCATCGCGATCAGCGCTTCGGGGATCATCGGCATATAGACGATGACCCGGTCGCCGCGCGTCACACCCTTGGTCTTGAGCGCGCCCGCAAAAGCCGCGACGCGCTTTTGCATCTCGGCATAGGTGAAGCTGCGGATCGTGTTGGTGACGGGCGAATCATAGATCACCGCGACGCGGCCGCCATGCCCGGCGGCGACATGCCGGTCGATCGCGTTCCAGCACGTGTTCATCTCGCCGCCCGCGAACCAGCGCTGAACCGGCCGGGAATCGTCGAGCACGCGGTCCCATTTTTTGGACCAGTCGATGCCTTGCGCGATTTCGGCCCAGAAGCCTTCCGGGTCCTTGCGCGAACGGGCGTGAATCTCGGCGTAGGTCGGCATGGCACTCCCTGTCTCTTTATTGACGGGAAATGTGCCCCCCTTGGCGCCGCTTTGGAAGGGCCGCCATGCGGCCGCACCTGCGGCACTTCGTCCGGCGATTCAGGACAAGGCGGCCCGCAACGCGTCCAATCGGACCGGCTTGGGCAGGATTTCGGTGCGCACGCCCTTGACCGCCGCCAGCCGCGCGGCCGCGGTCATGTAGTTGGGATCGTAGCCGCTGCTCAGCAGCACTCGCCCGGAAAAGCCCGCCGCCGCGACCGCGTGCAGCACCTCGATCCCGTCCATCTTCGGCATGACGATGTCGAGCACCAGGATTTCCGGCGCGAAGTCGCGCACCAGATCGGCGCAAGCCGTCGGGTCGCCGGTCTCGCGCACCTCGAAGCCCATCGATTCCGCGGCGCGGCGGATATAGGCGCGGAATTCCGGCTCGTCGTCGCACACGATAAGGCGGCGCGCGGCCGTCATGGGTTGCGCCCGCGCGGATCGAGGGCGCCGGCGATCGCGTCGGCGAGTTGGGCCTTGGAGAATGGCTTTTGCAAGAAGGCGGCGCCATCGGCGACGATCCGGTCGCGCGACTCGCCGCCTTCGGCGTAGCCCGACATATAGACGACGGGCAGCGCCGGATGCCGTTTGCGCGCTTCGGCCGCGATCGCGGTGCCATCCATGTTGCCGGGCATCATGATGTCGGTCAGCAGCGCCGCCGGTGTCGGTCCCTCGGCGAGCCGCGCCAAGGCCTGGGGGCCGTCGCTCGCGACCTGCACGTCGTAGCCCAGCGACCGCAGCTGCGTGGCGACCAGCTTGCAAATATCGGAATTGTCGTCGACGACGAGAATGCTTTGGCCGGTTCCCCGCGCGCGCACTTCGGCCGGCGTTGTGCCGGCGGCACTGCGCTGATCGACCTGATGGCGGGGCAGATAGATCGTCACCGTCGTCCCCCGGCCGGGCTCGCTGTAGATCGTCGCGTGGCCGCCCGATTGCTTGGCGAAACCATAGACCATGCTGAGGCCGAGCCCGCTGCCCTTGCCGATGCCTTTGGTCGTGAAGAAGGGCTCGAACGCCCGCTCGGCGATCTCCGGCGGCATGCCGACCCCCGTATCGGTGACGGAAATCGCTTCGTAGACGCCCGGCATCACGTCGGCGCGCAGATTGGCGTAGTCGGCGTCGAGTTCGACGCGTCGCGTCGCGACCGTCAGGCGTCCGCCGCCCGGCATCGCGTCGCGCGCGTTGACGGCGAGGTTCAGCAGCGCGCTTTCGAGCTGGGCGGGGTCCACGATCACGCCGCCGACATCGGCGGACAAGCGGACATCGACTTCGATATTGGCGCCGAGCGTGCGCTTGAACAGCGTCGTTAGGTTGTCGATCAGCGCGTTGGGATCGACGTGGCGCGGCTGCAGCGTCTGGCGGCGCGAAAAGGCGAGCAATCGCCGCGTCAGCTCGGCCCCGCGATTGGCGGCGTGGATCGCGGTGTCGAGCATTTCCGTCGCGTCTTCGGTTTTGCCCGCGCGCAACAGATCCAGATTGCCGATGATCACGGCCAGAAGATTGTTGAAATCGTGGGCGATGCCGCCGGTCAACTGGCCGACCGCTTCCATCTTCTGCGCCTGGGCAAGCTGGCTTTGCGATTCCAAAAGCTTCGCTTCGTCGGCCTTGCGTTGGGTGACGTCGCGCGCGGTGACGACGGCGCCGACGATCGCGTCGTCGCGGTCGCGGATCGGCGCGATGTTGTAATTGCCGATCCAAGTCTTGCCGGTATCGATGCGGCGGACGCGATGCTCGATGTCCGAAGCGGTTTCGCCGGCCAGCGCGCGTCCCATCGGGCGGCGTTCGGGGGGCAGCGGTTTGCCGTCTTCGTCCAGCACTTCGACGAGCGTGACGAACTCCGATTGCCGGGGCGGGCAAGCCAGCCTTTCGTCGATGCTGTGGAAGCGCAGGAACGCGTTGTTGAAATGGACGAAGTGGCCGCCGGCGTCGGCGATGCAGATCGATTCCGTCATCGCGCCCAGGGCCGCTTCAAGCTGGGCGCGGACATTCTGCGCATCGACGCGCGCGGCGTCGGATTTGCGCATCTCCGCGCGCAATGCCTGTTCGGCGTTATGTTGACGCGTTTGGTCGCGCGCGACCAGGACGGCGCCGATGATAGCGCCGGCCGCATCGCGGATCGGGGCGGCGCTGATATTGGCGAACCAGTTGGGCCGCCCGTCGGTGTGACGAACTTCGAGATCGAGATCGACGCTAGTTTCGCCGCGCAAAGCGCGCCGGATCGGCCAGTCCTCGCGCCGCAGCTTTTCGCCGCGGGGGGTATAAAGATCGCGCCCGTCCGGCAGCATGTCGATGTGCGGCGGGCAAAGTTCGCTTCGGGCAAAGCCTTGCGACATGGCGAAGGCTTTGTTGACGTGAACGAAATTGCCCTTGGCGTCGATGACGGCGACGGGGTCGGTCATCGCGCCCAGCGCCGCGGCCAATGTCTGGCGCGCCGCGTCCGACCGTGCGGCTTCCTCGAGCAGAGCCTTTTCCGCGCGCTTGCGCTCGGTGATATCGGTGAAGCTCGCCAGAATGCCGCTTTCCATCGGCATCGCCGACAGCAGCATCTCGTGCCGCGTGCCGTCCCTGCTCAGGATCGTGATTTCCTCGGGCTCGGCGAAGCCGTTGCGCCGCGCTTCCTCCATATGCGCGGCCATGCGCGCCGTGATGTCCGCGCGGTCGGCCTCCGGCGGATAGGCTCGCCGGCGCCATTCGTCGAGCGTCGCGATTTCGTCGCGCGCATAGCCGAAGAGCCTGGTGAACGTCCGGTTCAATGCGAGCACGTTGCCTTGCGTATCGATAAGCGCCATGGGCAGCGGCGACAGGGCGAACAAGCGGCGGAATCGCTCCTCGCTGTCGCGCAGCGATACGACCGTCAGATAGCGCTGGCGCAACGACCAAATCGCGGCGGTGCTGGTCGCCGTCATCAACAGGATCGCCCCGGTGAGCACGATCTCGAATATCCAGTCCTGGTTGGCGGCGAGTTCGTCGACTGCGCGAAGTTTATCGGCGTCGATGCGCGCCAAGCGGTCGTCGAGGGCTTGATACGCCGCGCGCATGTCGGCCAGCACGCGCGGATCGTCGCCCTCGGTCAATGTCCGGCTCAAGGCGGCGATGAAACTCGCGAACTCGATGTCGAACGCTTGCGCGTCGGCCGGGTCCACCGCATGGATGGCGTCGAAATCGCGCTTCGCCTGTTGAAGCTGGGCGAGCGCTTGCTCGCGCCGCCCGATCTCGGGCGACAGCATGGATATGCGCAGATCCACCGTGCCGCGGATCAGGTTGAGGCGCGCCTCGCGCAGATCGCTGACGACTTCCGCCGACTCGCGCAAGGCCGCCTGATTGGCCAAATGCATCGCCACGACCGCAGCGCAGATCAGCAACGACGAGACGATCGTCGCGGCGATCCAAGCGCCGACGGATGTCCAGGACGGAACGGGGCGGGCGTTGCCGGAGATCATCGCGCGGCCTGACGGAAGGCGAGAGGGACGGTGACTTATCGATAGCTGGATTATACAGTCGGCCTTCGAATGAGGATTACTTCTTTTCACGTGACGAAACGTCGCTGTCTTCCCTGCTTACCGGCGGCATGTGCCGGAAGATCTGCCTTGATTCTTAAAACTCGTTGCCAAGACGTCGGCCGGGATCGAAGAATCCCGGCCCCAAAGGGATGAGGAGTCGGCAATGGCGGCGAAAAAGAAAAAAGCGGTGGCGAAGGCGAAGCCGTCCAAATGGGAAGCCGATCTCGGCCGCAACGCCGCGAATTACGAGCCGTTGTCGCCGGTCACGTTTCTGTCGCGCGCCGCCGCGACCTGGCCCAAGCGCTTGGCCGTCGCCCACGGCAAGATTCGCCGCAATTGGGCCGAAACCCATGCGCGCTGCCGGCGCTTGGCGTCCGCTTTATCGAAAGCCGGGATCAAACGCGGCGATACGGTCGCGTTGATGGCGCCGAATATTCCCGCCGCCTACGAAGCCGCGTTCGGCGTGCCGATGGCGGGGGCCGTGCTCAACGCGATGAATATCCGCCTCGACGCCGACACGATCGCCTTCATGCTCGATCATGGCGAGACGAAGCTGATCCTGACCGACACGGAATTCGCCCCCACGATCGAAAAGGCGCTGACCAAGACCAAGCGCAAGATCATCGTCGTCGATATCGACGATCCCGAAGGGCCCGGCGGCAAGAGCTTGGGCAAAATCGAGTACGAGGCGTTCGTCGCCGGCGGCGATATCGATTTCAAACCGCTCAAACCGCGCGACGAGTGGGACGCGCTGGCGTTGAATTACACCTCGGGCACCACCGGCAACCCCAAGGGTGTGGTCTATCACCATCGCGGCGCCTATCTGAACGCGGTCGGCAACGTGATGGTCTGGAATCTGGCGCATCATCCGGTCTATCTGTGGACGCTGCCGATGTTCCATTGCAACGGCTGGTGCTTCCCCTGGACCATCGCGGCGATGGCCGGCACGAATGTGTGCCTGCGCCGGATCGATGCGCCGCATATTTTCGGCGCGATCAAGAACGAGGGGGTGACGCATATGTGCGGGGCGCCCATCGTGATGAATATGCTGATCAACGCGCCCGAGGAAATGCGCGGCGGTGCGACGCATACGGTGGCGATCATGACCGCCGCCGCCCCGCCGCCGCCGACCGTGATCGCGAAGATGGAGCGCATGGGTTTCCACATCACCCATGTCTACGGCCTGACCGAAGTCTATGGCCCCGCCGTCGTCTGCGCCTGGCACGAGGAATGGGACGCGCTGCCGGCGGACGACAAGGCGGTGATGAAATCCCGCCAGGGCGTGCGCTACCCGGTGCTGGAAGGCCTGATGGTCGCCGACGAGAAGACGCTGAAGCCCGTTCCGTCGGACGGCACGACGATGGGCGAAGTGTTCATGCGCGGCAATATCGTCATGAAGGGCTATCTCAAAAATCCCGACGCGACGGCCAAGTCGTTCAAAGGCGGCTGGTTCCACACCGGCGATCTCGGCGTGATGCACCCCAACGGCTATATCGAGCTTAAAGACCGCTCGAAGGACATCATCATTTCGGGCGGCGAGAACATCTCGACGATCGAGGTGGAGGGCGCCCTCTACAAGCATCCCGACGTGCTGGAAGCGGCGGTGGTCGCGCGGCCCGATGAAAAATGGGGCGAAACGCCCTGCGCTTTCGTCACGTTACGTGACGGTTCGAAGGCGACCGCCGAAGAATTGATCGCCTTCGCCAAAAGACATCTCGCCGGCTACAAGGCGCCGCGCACGATCGTGTTCGGCCCGCTGCCCAAGACGAGCACGGGAAAAATTCAAAAGTTCGTGCTGCGCGAGAAAGCGAAGGCGCTATAGTTGGCCATGGCCGACCAACTCCGAAAATACGCGACGAATTCTATGGTTTTCCGCGAAGGCGAGACCGGCGACTACGCCTGCCTCGTCCGGTCGGGACAGTTCGAGTTGTTCAAGGGGGCGGGCGAGGAAAAGACCGTTCTCGCCACAACCGGGCCGGGTACCGTCTTCGGCGAACTCGCCTTGATCGACAAGGGCCATCGCATGGCGTCGGCGCGCTGCGTCGAATCGGGCGAGTTGATGCTGATCGACCGCGCGCGGTTCCTGACCAAGATCGCGGCATTGTCGCCCGGTCAACGCGGCGTCTACAACGAATTGCTGAATTTCGTGCGCGAAACGCCGGTCTATACGCCGCCGCGCTACGGCGATCCGGAACCGGCCTTGTCCGACAAGGCCAAGCGCGTGCAGACCGTGTTGCCGCAAATCGAAACGGCGAAGCTGCTCGAGACGGGCGACAATTTCCTCGACGTGCTGACCAAGATGCTCGTCCATTATGCGAAGCGGCGTTTGCCGCCGGCGGGCTGAACGCCGGCCCCGCACGCGATGGATCAGCTGCGCAAATATCAGATGGGGGCGATCGTCTTCCGCGAAGGCGAATCCGCCGACTATGCCTGCCTCGTGCGGACCGGCAAATTCGAGATCTACAGAATGGACGGGCTGGGCGAGGAGCATATCGCCCATACGGTCCAAGGTGCGGTGTTCGGCGAATTGGCGCTGATCGACGGCGGCAAGCGCATGGCCAATGCGCGCTGCGTCGAGGAAGGGCATCTGGCGCTGATCGATCGCCAGCGCTTCCTCGCCAAGCTGAAGGCGCTCACACCCTTGCAGCGCAAATTGTTCGACGAGTTGCTCGCCTTCGTGCGCGAGGCGCCGATCTGGACGCCGGACGTGCTGGCCAGCGACCGGATGACGCGGATCATCGGCCTGGTGCCGCAGATCGAGGAACGCAAAGCGCTGGCGACGGGCGACACGTTCCTCGACGTGCTCGCCAAAATGCTGGTGCATTACGCCAAGCGCCGTCTGCCGCCATCGGGTTGAGCGCCGGCCCGAAAAACGAAACGGCGCCCGGGAAACCCGAGCGCCGCTTGTGAAGATCGCCGATAGACTCTTACGCGGAAGCTTCCAAACCGGCTCAGTGATCGAGCCGGTTGAGCTCGTCCTTGATTCGAAGTTTCTCCTTTTTCATCTGGGCGATGGTCATAGCGCTGGGCAGCGGGCGGGATTCCTCCCGGCCGAGATCTTCGTCGAGCTTGGCGTGTTTGGCTTGCAGCGATCGAATGCGTTCGGATATCGGCATTGCCTTTACCTCCTGCATCTAGGACGCGACCTTCACGCCAAGAATCCTACGCCCATCGATTCGAAGCGACAAGCGCAAGCGCGTCCGAAAAATTGTCGCAGCGTCGACGAATTTTTTACGTATTCCGCGAACGCGTTGATGCGGCGGACATCTTGCGCATCTCGGCAAGAATCTTGCGCGTTTGCCGCGTCGCAAAAGCGCTACCCAATAACGTCGAAAGTGGTGCCATCATGTCGCGATTGGGATCGGAATCCGGCGAACCCGTTTTCGATGTCGCCGCCAGCGAATCGAGTTGGGCTTTCTCTGCCGCCAGTTCCAGGCGTTTGATCCCTTCGCGTATTTCTTCCCAGCCTTCGCGGCCTTTCATCGCGCGGCGCAGATCGCGCAACGGCACGACCGCGTCGCGCTGCCAGGCTTTGGATAGAAGCCGCCATTTGCCAAGCGGGGCGGGGCCATAGCCGCGAAGCCCGTGCCACAGCACGGCCAGAAGCAACGGTATATCGGCGCCATGGCGGTCTTGGAGCGCAAGGCAAGCCGGGGCGACGCCCGGCCGCGCATAGAGGGTCAGGCAAAACGCCCATAAATCGGATTTTCTCGTTTTCCGTCCCGGCTTTGCTATATTTCGAGTCATATGGACGACCCGGTCTTCGAAGACATTCGCCGCCAGATCGCGGAGTTGCGCGTCGAGCACCGCGACTTGGACGACGTGATCGCCCGCGTGCTGGAACATCCGCCGGTCGACATGCTGCAAGTCCAGCGGCTGAAGAAGCGCAAATTGTCGCTGAAGGACCAAATCACGCGGCTGGAAAGCCGGCTGCTGCCCGACATCATCGCCTGAGCGTTCGCGCTCAAGGCGTGCGCGCCGCTTTCTTGCGCGCGTACATTTCCCTGTCGGCACTTTCCAGCAATCGCGCGATGTCGTCGCCGCCGCGGAACGTATAGACGCCCCACGCGACCGAGGCCTGGATCTTGGCGCCACGCCAATCGAGCGGCGTGTCTTGCACCACGCCCGCGAGATGCTGGGCTTTTTCTTCGGCCTGGGGCTGGTCGGTATAGACCAGGATCACGCCGAATTCGTCGCCGCCCAAGCGGCCGACGATGTCGGTGTCGCGCACGTTCTGCATCAGCAGCCGCGCGATATGGGCGAGGAGTGCATCGCCCGCCGCGTGGCCGTGCGTGTCGTTGACGCCCTTCAAGCCGTTGGCGTCGAAATAGACGAGGCTGGAGGCTTGGTCGTAGCGCTCGGCGAAGCTTTGCATCCGGCCGAGCTCGCGCACGAAAGCGCGGCGGTTGAACACCGGCACGAGGCTGTCCTGGTCGGCGAGGCGTTCGAGATGTGCCGCGCGTGCACTGGCCTGGACCAGTTCCTTGCGCAGCTTGTCGACCTCGCCCATCAGCTTGACGATCGCGTCGCGGACCTTGGGCGTGAATTCTGCCTCGGGGATGCCCATCACCAGGGCGATATCCTTGGGGTCGCGCGTGCGCGCCACACCGGCGGCGGCACCGGCGGCGTTCGTCTTGCCTGGTGCTTCCGCCCGTCGGATCGGGGTGGTGCCCGTGATGGCACCGCTGCGTGTCGGGTCCGTGATCTTCATGTCCCGGGGCCTGCTTAACACGAATCGGCCCGGCGGTGCAGGCGCTTGGCGCAAGGGAGGTGCGTCTTTATACTGCGCCGCTTTCCGGCGTTGAGGAGCGAAGCGGTTATGGCCAGAAAGCCTGCGGTCGGCGTCATCATGGGCAGCCAATCGGATTGGGAGACGATGCGCCACGCGGTCGACGCGTTGACCGCGCTGGGCGTGTCGCACGAGGTGCGGATCGTCTCCGCCCATCGCACCCCGGATCGGCTCGTCGCCTACGCCAAAACCGCCGCCGGGCGCGGCTTGCAATGCATCATCGCCGGGGCCGGCGGGGCCGCCCATCTGCCGGGTATGGCCGCCGCGATGACCCGCCTGCCGGTCTTCGGCGTGCCGGTCGAATCGCGCACGCTGCAAGGCCTCGATTCGCTGCTGTCGATCGCCCAGATGCCCGCCGGCATTCCGGTCGGCACGCTCGCCATCGGCAAGGCCGGGGCAACCAATGCGGGCTTGCTCGCCGCCGCCGTGATCGCGTTGCAGGAGCCGAAAGTCGCCAAGGCGCTCGACGCCTATCGCGGCGCCCAGACCGCCAAGGTCGGCAAGGCGCCGGTTGATGTCGCCCCCGCCCCCAAGAAGGCGAAGAAGCGCAAATGAGCCGTCCTCTGCCGCCGGGTTCCACGCTCGGCATTCTGGGCAACGGCCAGCTCGGCCGGATGACGGCGCAGGCCGCGTCGCGCCTGGGCTATCGCACCCATTGCTTCGGGCCGGAGAAGAACAGCCCGGCCGAACAGGTCTGCACTGTTTCGACGATCGGCGATTATCGCGACGAAGCGGCGTTGGCGAAATTCTTCGCCGCCTGTGACGCCGTGACCTATGAATTCGAGAATATCCCGGTCGCAGCGCTCGCGCGCGTCGCCAAGAAGGCGAAGGGCAAACTCCGCCCGTCGGTCGAGATCCTGTCGATCTGCCAAGACCGCATCGCGGAGAAAAGCTTCCTCAATTCGATCGGCATCGCCACGGCGCCGTGGCACGCGGTCGAATCCGCCGACGAATTGGTCGTGGCGTTGGCCGCCGTGGGCACGCCTTCGATCCTCAAAACCGCGCGCATGGGTTACGACGGCAAGGGCCAGCGCAAAGTGCTGAAGCCGGCCGACGCCGCCAAAGCCTTCGCCGATTTCGGCGGGGCAGAATGCGTGCTCGAAGGCTTCGTGAAATTCGAGCGCGAGATTTCCGTCGTTGTCGCGCGCGATCTGTCCGGCAAGGTCCGCACCTATGTGCCCGTCGAGAACGAGCACAAACATCATATCTTGGATGTGACCATCGCGCCCGCGCGCATTCCCGCATCCGTCGCCAAGAAGGCGGTGGCGATCGCGGCGAAGATCGCGCGCAAGCTCGATCTCGTCGGCGTGCTGGCGGTGGAGATGTTCCTGTCGAAAGGCGGCGAGATCCGCGTCAACGAACTCGCCCCGCGCCCGCATAATTCCGGGCATTGGACGATCGACGCCTGCGTCACCTCGCAATTCGAACAGGCCGCGCGCGCGGCGTTGGGTTTGCCGCTGGGCGATCCCGAACGCCATTCGGACGCGAAGATGAAGAACCTGATCGGCCCGGAAGCGAACGCCTGGGCCAAGATCGCGGCTGATCCCCAGGCCAAGCTCCATCTTTACGGCAAGGCCGAGGCGCGCCCGGGCCGTAAAATGGGCCACGTCACCTGGATTTATCCGAAGAAGGGAAAGTGAGCGTCAGCTCGCCTTCTTGAACCGCGCGAAGAACGGCTTCAGCGGCGCGGCGGCGGCTTCGAGCTTCGTTTTGATGCCGCCGAACGCCTTGGGCAGCGCCATCACATTGTCGATGCGCCGGGCCATGAATTCCCAGGTATCGGTCTGGAATTCCGACTTGTCTTCGAGCCAGTAGAGCAGCGTGGCGGAGTAGACGCCGCCTGCCAGCGCACGCTTGGTGTAGTAGTTGAAATCGGTGGCGCGATCGCCGGCCGCGTACCAGATCGCGTCGACCGTTGCCCAGCCGGTGCGCAAGGAAACCGGCACGTTCTGCGGCATGGCGAGCAAGGCCAGCGCCCGGCGCACCGCTTCGCGATGACCGGCAAGCGGTTCCAAGCGCAAACGGATCGCGCGCGCGATCTTGTCGCGGATTTTGAGGCTGCGGAACGCGTCGTCCTCGGCCGCGATCGCGGCGAGCATCGCCTGATCGGCCATCGCGGTCCAATGCGCGATCGCATCGACGGCGCCGCCGGGGAACACGCGCAACGCCGTGGCGTCAGGATAGCCGGCTTCGGTCGCGGCCGTCGCCAGCACGGCGGCGGTCCAGCCGTCGAACGGCACATGCGGCAACGCGGCTTCGACGATACGGTCGCGGGCTTCGTTACGGTCGAAGGGCATTGGGGCCTCCTTCACGAAATCTGGCGTTTGCGCATTTCTTCGACGAAGCCGAGTTCGCCGAGATCGTCCATGCGCTGGGGATAGAGAATACCATCGAGATGGTCGCATTCGTGCTGCACGACGCGGGCGTGGAATCCCGCCGCCTCGCGCTCGAAGCGATTTCCGTCGAGATCGTAGCCCGCATAGCGCAGGCGACGATAGCGCGGCACGTTGCCGGTCATCCCCGGCACCGACAGGCAGCCTTCGAAGCCCTTGTCCATCTCGTCGCCAAGCGGCGTCAGTTCCGGGTTGATCAGCACGGTGAGGTCCACGGGCGCGTCGCCCGGGATATCGGTGCAGCGTTCCTTGCGCACCAGGAACACGACGATGCGCAGCGGGATATGCACCTGCGGGGCGGCAAGGCCGGTCCCCGGCGCGTCGATCATGGTTTCGACCATGTCTTCGACGATCGCGCGGATTTCGGGCGCCGTCGGGTCGGCAACGGGCTCGGCGGGGCGGGCGAGGACCGGATGCCCCATGCGCGCGATCTTCAAAATGGCCATGCGGGAGAGGATAGGCGGCCGGCGGCCCCTCGAAAAGCCCGCTAAATCGGGTATTTGCGTGGGAAGAAGGTTCGTGTTATATCCGCGCCCTCGAATGGAAAACCCGATTCCGGGGCGACCGTTCGTTCGGCTCAACCCTTTGATTTGATTAAGAAAGGAGCCAGGGGCTCCCCGTGCAAGTTATCGTCCGCGACAACAATGTCGATCAGGCCCTCCGCGCGCTCAAGAAGAAGATGCAGCGCGAAGGCATTTTCCGCGAGATGAAGCTGCGCCGTCACTTCGAGAAGCCCTCGGAGAAGAAGGCGCGCGAAAAGGCGGAGGCGGTGCGCCGTCTGCGCAAGCTGCAGCGTAAGCGCTTGGAGCGCGAAGGCTACTAAGCCTTCTGCTGCGGGTTCGAGCCGAACCTGACACGAGATTAAACCGCCGTGAGGGCTTTCCCTCGCGGCGGTTTTTCTTTGCGTTAAGCTCTCCCCAAAACGGGGGAGTCGCGAAGCGCATGGACGAACAAATCGCCGATATCGTCGTGGTCGGGGGCGGCTCGGCGGGGTGCGTGGCGGCCGCGCGCCTGTCCGACGATCCCACGCTGTCGGTCGTGCTGCTCGAAGCGGGGCCGCGCGACAACGACCCGATGATCGCGATCCCCGCCGGTTACGCGCGCATTTTCGTCGACGGGCGTTACGAGCCGGGCTTCGCGACGCAGCCCGAACCCCATCTCGACAATCGCGAAATCTTCTGGCCGCGCGGGCGCGTGCTCGGCGGATCGGGCTCGGTCAACGGCCTCGTCTATCTGCGCGGGTCGCCCCACGATTACGATCGCTGGGCGCAAGCGGGTGCGCGCGGTTGGAGCTACGCGGACGTCGCCCCGATCTTCAAAGGTCTGGAGGCTTGGCAGGGCGATCCGTCCGAGGCGCGGGGGCTTGACGGCCCGATCGAGATACGCGAACCGCGCAAACTCTCGGCCGCGTGCCAAGCCTTCATCGACAGCGCGGTGAAGGCGGGCTTGCCGCGCTTCGGCGACGTCAACGATGGCGGCCCCATCGAAGGCGTGGGCCCCGTGCAGATGAATATCGCGGGGCGTTTCCGCGCTTCGCCCGCGCGCGCGTTTTTGAAACCGCTGCGCCATCGCCCGAATTTGCGCGTCGTCACGGGGGCACGCGCCTTGCGCGTGGTGTTCGAGGGCAAGCGCGCCGTCGCGGTCGAAACGCCGCGCGGGTTCTTCCGTGCGCGCAAAGAGATCGTGATTTCGGCGGGGGCGATCGAAACGCCGCAGCTATTGATGCTGTCGGGCATCGGCGACGCGGCACATCTCGCGCAACACGGCATCGCCAGCATGGCGCATGCGCCCGAGGTCGGGCGGAATTTGCAGGATCATCTGATCGGCAAATTCATCTTCCGCGTCAAACCTTGCGGCACGCTGAACGAGTTGCTCGCGAGCCCCTTTGGCTGGCTCAAAATGGGCTGGGATTGGCTCGCCCATGCCTCGGGCCCGTTGACTGTCAGTGCGGGCGAAGCGACGGCGTTCCTCAAAACCTCGCCCGATCTGGAGGAGCCCGACGCGCAATTGCTGTTCGTCAATTTCGCGACGTTCAAATTCGCCGACGGCTTGCTGCCGGTCCCGTCGGTCATGGTGAATTACGGCCCGTGCCGGTCGGAAAGCCGGGGCCATATCGAACTCGCCGGCACCGATCCTTATGCGCGGCCGGTGATCCGCGCGAATTACCTGTCCGACGCGCGCGATATGGACACGATGGTCGGGGCCGCGCGTTTCTGCCGGCGGATCTTCGAGCATGCACCCTTCCGCGATCTGCTCGAAGAAGAACTGCGCCCCGGCAAGCTCGGCGACGACGCGATCCGCGAAAGCATCGCGAAGACCGCGAGCACGGTCTATCACCCCTGCGGCACGGCGCGGATGGGATCGGACGAGCGCGCGGTGGTCGATCCCGAACTGCGCGTGCGCGGCGTCGAGGCTTTACGCGTCGCCGATGCCAGCGTGTTCCCGCTGATCCCGTCGTCCAACATCCAGCCCGCCGCGTTGATGGTCGGCGCGCGGGTGGCGGAATTCATCAAGCGGGAAGTTCGCTGACGATCCGCGCGTCATGGCCCGCCGCGCGGGCTTTGCGCGCGAAACCTTCGTCGGCGGTGACCAGCGGCACTTTCGCGGCCATCGCGGCGGCGAGATAGCGGCAATCTTGCGCCGAATGATCCAGCGCGATCGCCAGATCGAGCGTGAGATGCGCTTCCGCTTCGGTCTCAGGGAGGATCTCGACGAGATCAAGTATTCGCGTCAGGGCGCGACGCGCTTCGGCATGCGTCGCCTTCTTGGATTTCACGACACGGCGCAACACGTTTGCCGCTTCGACACGCAACAAGGCCGGCGCGCCGGTTGTCGTGCTCGAGAAAAACCTAATGACGATCGCGCTTTCGGGTTCTTCGATCACGACTTTGATCAGGGCGCTCGCGTCGGCGACGTAGGCGATCATCGCGAATCGCGGTCTTCGCGGATCATCTGCAGGGTGGAGGGGCCTTCCCACTTGCCGATCGACTTGCGGATCTCGGCGAGTTCGGCCAAGGCCTTGCGCTTGCGTTCGGCGCGCGCTTGATCGTCCAGCGCGTCGCGCACGGTTTCGTTCAGCGACTTGCCGGTCTTTTCGGCCTGGTGCTTGAACGCGGCGATCGTTTCTTCCGAAACGCCCCGAATATGAAGATTGGCCATGGCGTTCCCTTTCGGTGATATCACTTTATGATATCAAAAATGATATCACTTTCAAGCCCCTGATCTAAAAATGAAAACCGCCGCCGGAGAGACCCCGGCGGCGGCTATATTCGTCAGCGATTTGCGGCGCTTAGTGCGATCCGCCGCCCGCCGCTTTGACGATGTCCTCGACCACCTTTTTGGCGTCGCCGAACAGCATCATCGTGTTGTCGCGGAAGAACAGCTCGTTCTCCACGCCCGCATAGCCCGAGGCCATCGAGCGCTTGATGAACAGCACCGTCTTCGCCTTTTCGACGTCCAGGATCGGCATGCCGTAGATCGGGCTTTTCGGATCGGTCTTGGCCGCCGGGTTGGTCACGTCGTTGGCGCCGATGACGAACGCGACGTCGGCTTGCGCGAAATCGCGGTTGATGTCGTCCAGTTCGAACACCTCGTCATAAGGCACGTTGGCTTCGGCCAGCAGCACGTTCATATGGCCGGGCATACGGCCCGCGACGGGATGGATCGCGTAGCGGACGGACACGCCTTCCTTCTTCAGCGTGTCGGCCATTTCGCGCAGCGCGTGCTGCGCCTGCGCGACCGCCATGCCGTAGCCGGGGACGATGATGACCGAGCTCGCGTTCTTCATGATGAACACGGCGTCGTCGGCCGAGCCCTGCTTGACCGGACGCTGTTCCTTGACCGCCCCGCCGCCGGCGGAAGTGCTGGCCGCGTCGGTGCCGAAGCCGCCGAGGATCACGTTGAAGATCGAGCGGTTCATCCCCTTGCACATGACGTAGGAGAGGATGGCGCCGGACGAGCCGACCAGCGCGCCCGTGACGATCAACAGCGAGTTCTGCAGCGTGAAGCCGATGCCGCACGCCGCCCAGCCCGAATAGGAGTTGAGCATCGAGACGACGACGGGCATGTCCGCACCGCCGATCGGCAGGATCAACAGGAAGCCCAGCGCCAGCGACAAGGCCACCAGCGTCCAGAACGCGACCGGGCTGCCGGTCATCGACAGCCACACGATATTGGCGACGATCAGGATGCCGAGCAGCGCGTTGAACTGGTGCTGCATCGGGAACTGGAGCGGCGCGCCCGAAACGAGACCCTGAAGCTTCGCGAAGGCGACGATCGAACCCGTGAAGGTGATGGCACCGATCGCTGTGCCCAGCGCCATTTCGATCAGCGACGCGGCTTTGATGGCACCCGGCACGCCGATGCCGAAGCTTTGCGGCGAATAGAGGGTGGCGGCGGCCACGAACACGGCCGCGAGACCGACCAGCGAGTGGAACGCGGCCACGAGCTGGGGCAGGGCGGTCATCTGGATACGCATCGCCACGAAGGTGCCGATGGCGCCGCCGATCAGGATGCCCGCCCCGATGACGGCGTAGTTGCCCATGCCGGGGGCGGCGAGGGTCGTGGCGATGGCGATGGCCATGCCGACGATGCCCCAAAGGTTACCGCCGCGCGCGGTCTCGGGGCTGGCGAGGCCGCGCAAGCTCATGATGAAGCAGATCGACGCGGCGAGATAAAGAAGCGAGGAGAGTGTGGCGGTCATGGCTGTTTCCTTCCGCTCACTTCTGCTTCTTCTTGAACTTGCCCAGCATACGCTGGGACACGACGAACCCGCCGAAGATGTTGACCGAGGCGAGCACGACCGCGAGGAAACCCATCGTCTGGCTGAACCCGACGGCCGAAGCGCCGGCGGCGAGCAAGGCGCCGACGATGATGACGGAGGAGATCGCGTTGGTCACCGCCATCAGCGGCGAGTGCAAGGCGGGGGTCACGCGCCAGACGACGTAGTAGCCGACGAAAGTCGCGAGGACGAGGACGGTCAAGCCCATCGTCAGCGCATCGACGCCGGCCGCTTGCGGCTGGGCTTGCGTGGCGGCGG
The DNA here is from genome assembly GCA_017308135.1 of Alphaproteobacteria bacterium. NCBI lineage: Bacteria > Pseudomonadati > Pseudomonadota > Alphaproteobacteria > Alphaproteobacteria bacterium. The sequence continues at coordinate 335,254 of JAFKFM010000009.1, read as the reverse complement.
TGAAGGCCAGCTCCTTGGCGCGCAGCGCCAGAGCGGCTGCGTCGTTGGCGAGCTGGTTGGCGAGGGTCGCGGGATCGGACATGTTTCTGTCTCCCGTTGGATTACTGCGCGGCCGCGGGTGCCGGCGCGAAAGCGGCGTGAACGATCTGGCCGTCCTGGGTCAGCAGGCTGCCTTTGACGATCTCGTCCTCGCGGTCGAGCTTCAGCGTGCCGTCCTTTTGGACGATCAGCTTGAGATACTCCGCGAGATTGCGCGCATAGAGCGACGAAGCGTCGACGGCGAGGCGCGAGGGCACGTTGGCGTAGCCGACGATCTTCACGCCGTGCTTGACGACGATCTTCGCGACTTCCGAGCCTTCGCAATTGCCGCCGGTTTCGACCGCGAGGTCGACGACGATCGAGCCCGGCTTCATCGATGCGACCATCGCGTCGGTTACGAGGCGCGGGGCAGGACGGCCGGGGATCTGCGCGGTGCAGATCACGACGTCCATCTTCTTGATCGTTTCGGCGATCAAGGCCGCCTGCTTGGCTTTATACGCGTCCGACATTTCCTTGGCGTAGCCGCCCGAGGTTTCGGCCTGGCGCGCTTCCTCGTCGTCGACGAAGACGAAAGTGGCGCCCAAGCTTTCGACCTGTTCCTTGGCGGCCAAGCGAACGTCGGTCGCGGAGACGACGGCGCCGAGGCGGCGCGCGGTCGCGATGGCTTGCAAGCCCGCCACACCCGCGCCCATGACCATGACCTTGGCCGGGGCGACCGTGCCCGCGGCGGTCATCATCATCGGGAAGGCGCGGCCGAATTGCTCGGCGGCATCGATCACGGCCTTGTAGCCGGCGAGGTTCGCTTGGCTCGACAACACGTCCATCGACTGCGCGCGGGTGATGCGCGGCACCAATTCCATCGCCACGGCGACGATGCCGCGCTTGGCGTAATCGGCGACCTGCTCGCGATTGCGATAGGGGTCGAGCTGCGAGATCAGCACCGTGCCGGACTTCATCGCGGCGAGTTCGTCCGTGCCTTCGGCGGCCGTCAGCGGCCGCGCGACTTTCAGCACGATATCGGCCTGGGCCAGCAGGGCGGCGTTGTCCGATACGATCTCGGCGCCCGCATCGACGAAAGCCTGATCGGGGATCGCGGCCGTCAAGCCCGCGCCGGCCTCGACCAGAAAGGTCAGGCCCAGCGGTTTCATGCGTTTGATCGCATCGGGGGTCGTGGCGACGCGCGCTTCGTAGGCGCGGCGCTCTTTCGGGATCGCGACTTTCATTTCCGGCTCCGGGGCATGACGGGCTCCGTGGGCATTCCTGCCCCTTTGTGTCGTGTTAATTCCCCCGGGGGGAGGGGGGTACGGAAGAGGGGGCGACAATGCCAACCGACCTTGGCTTTGCCAAGTCCCGAATTCGCATGGCCGATCCGCAACTTAAGGCCGATCCGGCGAGTCGGACCGCCGCCCGGCGATACCGCCGCCGCAACTGTTGCCGGATCGGACGCGGCGTGGCAATCTGCGGGTGTAGCCAGAATGGCTGCGCGTAGGACCCGAGAATCATGTCCAACTCCGTGAACACCAATCTTGGGGCGGTAACCGCCCTGGCGTCGCTGCGCGCCACGCAAGCGCATATCGCCGTCAGCTCGAAGCTCCTGCAGACCGGCTATCGTGTCGCCGACGCGATGGACAACGCCTCGACGTTTTCGGTCGCGCAAGGAATCCGCGGCAACCTTCAGGCGTTTCGCGCGGTTCAATCGTCGCTCGCCAACGGGTTGGGCTTGGCCGATGTCACGCGCACCGCGCTCGAATTGATGACCGACGTGGTCAATCAGATCCGCACCAAGGCGATCCAACTCGCCGACGGGTCGGTCACCGGCACCGCCCGCACAACCTATTTCAACGATTTCGGCCAAGTCGCGGACCAGATCCAGCGCTATATCGGCCAGGCGAATTTCAACGGCGTCAATTTGCTGTCGTCGGGTTCGGCGACGCGCACCTTCATCGCGGATACCGAACTGGGCCAGTTGCAGCTGAGCAGCCAATCCGCCGTCTGGACCGCGTGGACGACCTTCCAGGCCAACGTCAATGTCGGCGACTCGGCCCTGGCCACGGGATCGCTGTCGGTCATCGATACGCTGGGGGCGGCGGTTACCTCCGCCTTGGCGACGATCGCGTCCCAGTCGCGGCAATTGCGCCTGCAATCGGCCTATGTCGGCGATTTGGTGGACGCGAATTCACAAGGTTTGGGTGCGCTGGTCGACGCCGATATCGGCAAGGCGGCGGCCGCATCCCAGGCCCAGTCGGTCCGCCAGCAATTGGCGATCAATGCGTTCTCCATGGCCAATACGGAGCCTCGGATGATCCTCGGATTGCTGAATTAACCCAAATCCATTCGCCCACGAACGATTACCAATTGGCGATTGACGGCGTCCCGCCGGGCTGGCTAAGAATCACGCCAAGCTGCGAGTTGAACAGGGACGCGCTGCTAAGTCTTGAACCGCCCGTGAAACGCCGAAGACGCGTTCCGGGCGGTTCTTCATTTCGGGGGGCTGTTCCCGCTTATGGCCGACGATCGCTTTCCGAGATTCGATACGCTGTCGCTGCATGGCGGCCAACAACCGGACCCGGCGACGGGTGCCCGCGCTGTACCCATCTATCAGACCACGTCCTACGTGTTCCGCGACGTCGACCACGCCGCGTCGCTGTTCAACCTGGAACGCGCCGGGCATATCTACAGCCGCATCTCCAACCCGACCGTCGCGGTGTTCGAAGAGCGCGTCGCCGCCCTGGAAGGCGGGGTCGCGGCCATCGCCACCGCCTCGGGCCAGGCCGCGTTGCACCTTGCCATCGCCACGCTGATGGGGGCGGGCGGGCATATCGTCTCGTCCGCCTCGATCTATGGCGGCTCGCATAATCTGTTCACGCATACGCTGCCGCGCTTCGGCATCACGACCAGTTTCGTCGATGTGCGCGACCCCGCCGCGTTCGCGGCCGCGATCCGCCCCGAAACGCGATTGGTGTTCGGCGAGGTCGTCGGCAATCCCGGCCTCGAAGTCATGGATGTGCCGGCGGTCGCCGCCGTCGCCCATAAACACGGCCTGCCGCTGATGCTCGATGCGACTTTCTGCACGCCCTATTTGTTCCGGGGCTTCGACCACGGCGCCGATCTGGTCATGCACTCCGCGACCAAATGGATCGGCGGGCATGGCGTGGCGATCGGCGGCGTGCTGGTCGATTCGGGCAAGTTCGATTGGGAAGCGTCGGCCAAGTTCCCGACGCTGACCGAGCCCTATGCCGGCTATCACGGCCTGGACTTCGCCGAGGAATTCGGCCCTGCTGCGTTTGCCATGCGCGCGCGCGCCGAAGGCTTGCGCGATTTCGGCGCCTCGATGTCGCCGACCAACGCGTTCCATTTGCTGCAAGGCTTGGAAACGCTGCCGCTGCGCATGGAACGCCATGTGGCCAACGCGCGCAAAGTGGCGGCGTTCCTGGCGGGGCACGACGCGGTCGCCTGGGTGAATTACCCGGAACTCGACAGCCACCACGATAAGGCGTTGGCGGCGAAGCTGCTGCCCAAGGGGCCGGGCTCGATCATTTCGTTCGGCGTGAAAGGCGGGCGCGCGGCCGGGCGGCGCTTCATCGAAGCGCTGAAGCTGTTCAGCCACCTCGCCAATGTCGGCGACGCGAAATCGCTGGTCATCCATCCCGCCTCGACCACGCACCAGCAGATGGATGGCGAGTCGCTGAAGAAGGCGGGAATCGGCGAGGAGATGGTGCGCCTGTCGGTGGGCCTGGAAGATCCCGCCGATATTCTCGACGATCTCGCCGCCGGTTTGCGCGCGGCGGCGAAGGGCTGACGCGATGAAGCTCAACGTCGAAGGCCGCGAGATCTTCGCCGCGACGGGCGGCAAGGATTTCGATCCTGCGAAGCCCAGCGTCGCATTCCTGCACGGGGCGGGCATGGACCATACGGTCTGGATGCTCCAGGCGCGCTGGTTCGCCCATCACGGGCGCAACGTGCTGGCCTTCGATCTGCCGGGCCATGGCCGTTCGCAAGGCCCCGGCCTTACCTCGATCGAAGCGATGGCCGATTTCGTCGCGGCGGCGTTGAAGGTCGCGGGCGCACCGGACGCCGCCCTCGCCGGGCATTCGATGGGCGCGTTAGTGGCGCTGGAATTCGCATCGCGCGGCGCTGCGCGCGCTCTTGCTCTATTGGGCGCGGCCGAATCGATGCCCGTTCATCCCAAGCTGCTGGGTGCGGCGCGGGGCGGCGATCACGCCGCGATCGACATGATCGCCGATTGGGGATTCGGGCGCGGCGCGCAACTCGGCGGGGCGCAAAGCCCGGGGACGTGGGTGGTCGGCGGCGGCGTGCGTTTGCTCGAAACCGCGAAGGGCCCGGCGCTGGGCGACGATCTGGCGGCTTGCGACGCATATAAGGGGGCGCCGGAAGCGGCGGCGAAAGTGAAATGCCCGGCGCTGATCGTCATCGGCACGGCCGATCGCATGACGCCGCCATCGGGCGCGCGTGCGCTCGCCGCGAAAATTCCGGGTGCGAGAACGGTCGACATCGCCGGCTCGGGCCATATGATGATGGTCGAGAAGCCCGACGCTACGCTCGACGCACTTGCCGGAGTTCTATGACACGCGAACCGCCCGGACGCCGATCCGATTATCGGCATTTCCTCGCCATCCCCACGCGCTGGATGGACAACGACATCTACGGTCACGTCAACAACGTCGTCTATTACAGCTATTTCGATACGGTAATTAACCGCTTCCTGATCGAACGCGGGGGGCTGGATATCCACGAAGCCGCGATCATCGGCGTGGCGGCGGAATCGGGCTGCCGTTTCCGCGAATCCTTCGCCTATCCCGAAACGATCGACGCGGGACTCCGCGCCGGGCATCTGGGGAATTCCTCGGTTCGGTATGAAATCGGACTGTTCCGCGAAGGCAAGGACGAAGCCGCCGCCGAAGGCCATTTCGTTCATGTTTTCGTCGAGCGCGGCGTGCAAAAAGCCGTACCTATTCCGGCCGCAATCCGTGCGGCGCTGGAATCGATCCGACGTTAACCTCCACGTAACGCGCCCGGTCCTATAGCATCGGGCGATGCATTGTATTACCCCCACCGAAGCGCTGTCGGACGCCGCCCGCGCCTTGCTGTTCCAGGTCGCGCGCAGCTATTGCGAAGGTGCGCGCATCACGGTCACCGAGCTTGTCTTCGATCCGCGCGAGCAGAAGCGTCTGCTGAACGCCGGCACGAATTTCCAGGAATTCGTCCAGCGCGTCGCGATCCTGCAAGGCCGGACGTTGAAAACGCCGGTGACGGAACGCGTGCGCGATCTGCTGGCGATCGTCGATGGCGCTTCGAAACTCGTCGACGCCGCCGCCAAGAAAATCCCCGAAGGCTCGACGCCCGACGCCCACGCGCTCGACGCGGCGGGCGATCCGGTTTTTGCCGGTGCGCTGCTGGCGCATTGGCTGTCGGCGGCGCGCGAATGGCCGGCCAAGGCGGAAATCTGCGTGCGCCTGCTGGCCCAGGCGCGCGATGCGAACGCGCAAGCACTGCTCGAGCGCACGCTCGCCGAATTGCTGTCGATGGAGCCGGCGGCCGCGGCACTGGGCGTGGGTTTCGACAACGCGCCCGCCACGGTGCGCATGGCGCTGGCTTTCGCGGGCGACCGGGCCGCGTTGCAGGAAAGCGTTTCGGTCGTGCGCGCGGTCGTCGGCGCCAAGGGCGAACGGCAATCCGCGGCGCTCGAACAAGTCGCGCGCGACCGTCTGCGCGCGGCCTTGGCCTCGCCCGCGTCGCTGGCCAAGCGCGACCCGAGCGGCGAGATGAAAATGGCGCGCGGCCTTCGCGTCAGCATCGCCAATCTGCCGGTGTTGGCGGGCGACGCGGAGATCGCGAACGAACTTTCGCGCCGCTTCGGGCGCATGGTGGCGCCCGAAAGCCTCGACCCGCTGCTGCAACGCGAATCGGGTGTCGCCCGCAAATTGCTGCTGCTGTTGCAGCTGCATACCGAGTTCGACGACGCGCATGCGCGCCGCAGCCTGGAAGGCGCCATCGGCAATTGGCTGCATTATCGCGATTTGAAGGACGAATTCTTCGGCGTGGGCCTCGCCACGGACGAGAAGGCGGCGCTGCTCGCCGAGGCCGCCAAAGCGATGAACGCCGCCCTGATCGACCCGAATTTGAAGCAGCGCTTCAAAGAAGTCGTCGCGGTCAATTTCCCGTCGGTACAGGCCGGCGGTAGCGACCGGCGCATTTCGCCGCGCATGGTCGCAGGGCCGGAGGACAAGGTTCAAGTCATGGGCCAGCGCGCGCAGCTGCGCAATTGGAGCGAGACGGGGCTGTTGTTCGGCCCGGCGTCCAATCTGCGCCAGGATCAGCGCCTCAACGGCACGATCATTTTGCGCAACGCCTTTCTCAATCTCGTCTTCGACGCCGAACTGCATATCGTGCGCGTGGGCGACGGCGGGTTGATCGGCGCGCGCTACACCTGCCTCGATCCCAATGCGCGCATGCGCATCAAGGCGCATTTCGCCGGGCATTGAGACGCGAAAACGAAACCGCCCGCCGGAGGGGTTCCGGCGGGCGGGGCTTCGCGCTATCGCGAAAGTTAGGCGGCCTTGGATCCGAAGCCGGGCGCCTCGATCGCGGTGGCGCCGGTCGTCGCGTTGGCGACCGGGATGCGGCGCGGCTTCATCGCCTCGGGCACTTCGCGCACGAGATCGACATAGAGCAGACCGTTCTCGAGCTTGGCGCCGGTCACGCGGATGAAATCCGCGAGGTTGAAGCGGCGCTCGAACGCGCGCGCGGCGATGCCGCGATGCAGGAAGTTGACGTTCTGGTCGCTCTCGGCTTTGCGGCCGGCGATGATCAGCACGTTTTCCTGCTGGGTAAGTTCGAGCTCGGACTCGGCGAAGCCCGCGACCGCCATGGCGATGCGGTAGGAGTCGTTGCCGGTCTTCTCGATATTGTAGGGCGGGTAGGCGGGCGCCTCGACGCCGCGCAGGCCTTCATCGATCAGGCGCGACAGACGGTCGAAGCCGATGGTCGAGCGGAAAAGGGGCGAAAAGTCGAACTGATTCATGATCCTATCCTCCATTGAGCGATCGGACGATCGTGGACCCGCCGATCTCGGCCGGGCCCGGGGTTGAGTTCGCGACCCCGAATGGGCGCCGCGGACGCCATGCCATTTAGGCGTCCGAAAATCGGGTTCAAGCCCCCCGAAAACGCGTTTGCGTTTTACCGCGCGGGCTCCGAGACTATTGGCATGACGACGCTGCCGCATGCGGTGCCGGGCCCCAGCCCGTTCCTTTGCCGCGCCTATGACGAGACGATGGGGCTGCTGCTCTCGGCACGGCATTACTGCGCGGCCGTCCAGCCGCGCGAGGCCGCCCCCAGCGATCCCAACGACCGTCTGCATTTGAATTGCGAAGCGATGCGCCTGACCACGCGCCTCGCCCAGGTCATGGCGTGGCTCTTGGCCCAGCGTGCGGTCGCCGAGGGCGAATTGTCGGCCGAGAAAGCGCGCACGTCCGATTATCGCTTGGGCGCGCACGAAATCTGTCTGGCCGACACGACGGCGCAAGTGAACGAATTGTCGCCGCGTCTGGCCGATCTGATGGCGCGCAGCTTGACCCTGTTCGAGCGCATCGCGCGGCTCGATTCCCAATTCGACGCGCACGCCTAATCGGGCCCCAAACGAAACGGGCGCCCGTTTGTGGCGGGCGCCCGTGAATTCGTTGCGACGGGAAGAAGCTTACTTCTTCTTCTTCGCTTCGGCCTTGGGGGCCGCAGCGGCGGCGGCCGGGGCCGCTTCCTTCTTCGGCTTGGGCGGCGGGGCGTCGCCCATGGGCTTGGCCTTGACCGCGCCGATGCCGGCGAAGCGCTTGTTGAACTTCGCGACCTGACCGCCCTGGTCCATGATGCGCTGCTGGCCCGTCCAGGCCGGATGCGTCTTCGGATCGATGTCCAGACGCAGCGTCTCGCCGGGCTTGCCGTAGGTCGAGCGCGTCTTGAACGTGGACCCGTCGGTCATGATCACGTTGATTTCGTGGTATTCGGGGTGCACGCCGGGCTTCATGGCCAGCTCCGTAATCCTGTCGAATAAAAGGGCGCCGCAATCAAGGGCGCCCCTTCGCGAGGCGCGGTTTATAGAGGAAACGGCCGGGGGGCGCAAGAAGTCGCATGCGCTATCCTCGACCTTGGGTCCGGCCCGTGCTAAACCCTCGGGCCGAAAAGCATTTTCCGGATATTGTCGATGGACGCCAACGACTTCGATACGGCCGCCGATACCTTGCTGGCCCGATTGCAGACCCGGATCGAGAGCGACCTTGCCGACGCCGATATCGACGCGGAGCTGCGCGGCGGCATCCTGACGGTCGAATTCGACGACGGGCGCCAGTTCGTCATCAACAAACACGGCCCCACGAAACAGATCTGGGTGTCCTCGCCGCTGACCGGGGCGGCGCATTACGCCTGGGACGAAGGCGCCAAGGTTTGGCGCTCGACGCGTTCCGACGCCACGCTCGAAGCCGCCCTCGCCAAGGATTTGGCCGAGGCGAGCGGCCTGAAGGTCGCTTTCTGATCATGGTGGATTCGAAGAACGACCGGGCCCCGTCGCGCGATTTGCGCGTGCTGCGCCGCCTGTTCGGTTTGCTCAAACCCTATCGCGGGTGCGTGGCGCTCGCGGGTATTTCGCTCACCCTCGCGGCCGGCGCGGTGCTGGGGCTTGGCACCGCCTTGCGCTGGCTGGTCGATGCGGGCTTCGCGGCGGGCAACGCCGATCTGCTCGACCATGCGCTGCTCGGGCTGTTCGCCTTCGTGCTGCTGCTGGCGGGGGCGACCTATGCGCGTTCCTATCTCGTCACGTGGCTGGGCGAGCGCGTCACCGCCGATATCCGCCGCCTGGTGTTCGAACGCGCATTGACGCTGTCGCCCGCCTATTACGAAACGACGCGCACGGGCGAGGTCGTCTCGCGCCTGACCGCCGATACCGCGACGGTGCAAACGATCGTCGGCTCCTCCGCGTCGATGGCGCTGCGCAACGTGCTGCTGTTTGCGGGCGGTGTCGCGATGATGGCGATCGCTTCGCCCAAGCTCACGGCCGTGGCGCTGCTGGTGGTGCCGCTAGTCGTCGGCCCGCTGATCTTCTTCGGCCGTAAGGTCCGCGCGCTGAGCCGCGAAAGCCAGGATCGTTTGGGCGATGTCGGTGCGGATATCGAAGAATCGCTCGCCGCGATCCGCACCGTGCAGGCCTTCAACCGCGAACGCGCCGACGGCGAACGCTTCGGTGCCCGCGTCGAGGACGCGTTCGGCGCCAATGTGCGCCGCGCCAAAGCGCGCTCCGCGCTGATCGCGATGGTGATGCTGTGCGTGTTCGGCGCGGTCGGTTTCGTGCTGTGGATCGGCGGGCGCGACGCGATCGCGGGCCAGATCACCGCCGGCCAATTGTCGGCCTTCGTGTTCTACGCCGTCGTCGTCGCGGCGTCGGTCGGCGCCATCAGCGAATTCGCGGCCGATCTGCAACGCGCGGCCGGGGCGTGCGAACGGCTGTTCGAACTCGCCGACGCGATCCCGGAAATCCGCGCACCTTCGTCGCCCGTGGCGATGCCCAAGCCCGCCCAAGGCCGCGTCGAATTCCGCGACGTGACCTTCCGCTACCCGGCGGCACCGGACCGTACGGCGCTGGCGGATTTGTCGTTCAAGGTGGAGCCGGGCGAAACGGTCGCCATCGTCGGCCCGTCGGGGGCGGGCAAGACGACCGTGTTCCAATTGCTGCTGCGTTTCTACGATCCGCAAAGCGGTGCCATCACGATCGACGGCGTGAAGCTCGCCGACGCCGATCCCGCCGATTTGCGCGCGCGTATCGGCTTGGTGGCGCAGGAGCCGACGATCTTCGCCGCCGACGTGCTGGAGAATATCCGCTACGGCAACGGGGCCGCGTCCGACGAAGCGGTGATGAAGGCCGCGCGCGCCGCCCATGTCGACGAATTCGCCGAGCGTTTGCCCGACGGCTGGAAAACCTATCTGGGCGAGCGCGGCGTGCGTTTGTCCGGCGGCCAGCGCCAGCGTATCGCCATCGCGCGCGCGCTTGTGCGCGATCCCGCCGTGCTGTTGCTCGACGAAGCGACCAGCGCGCTCGACGCCGAAAGCGAACGCTACGTGCAAGCCGCGTTCGAATCGCTCGGCAAAGGCCGCACCGTGCTCGTGATCGCGCATCGCCTGGCGACCGTGGCGCGCGCCGACCGCTTGCTGGTGCTCGATCGCGGACGGTTGGTCGCGGCCGGTTCCCATGCCAAACTGATCGCCGAAGGCGGGCTTTACGCGCGCCTCGCCGCCTTGCAGTTCAAGGCGCCCGACGCGCCCGATGTGGAGAATAAGCGCGCATGATCCGCAAGTTCATCCTTCTCGCCGCCTGTCTGGGCACGCTCGCCGCTTGCGGCGGCGGCGATCCGGTTTTGCGCGGGCCGTCGCCCGCCCAATTGCGCGCGGTCGAGCGTTTGTCGGACCAGGATTTCGCCGTCCCCGTGCCGGGCGGCCAGGCGTTGTTGATGCCGGTCTTCGCCGACAAGAAATTGATCGACCCGCATCCGGGCATCGAGCGCGTCGTGATCGGCGTACAAGACCCGGCGCGCAACGCGGGTCTCGAATTCGATCGGCTGACGCGCCTGTTCGCGGATTCGTCGTCGACGATGACGATCGTGCCGCAATTCCTGGCGGCGCAAGACACCGACCGCCATCGCCTCGGTCCCGATTTCGCGCGCTGGACGCTCGACGGCTGGAAGGACGGCGGCAATTCGCGCCCCGCGGCCTTCGCCGATCAAGGCGCGCTTGCCTCGTCGTTCGAAGCGATCGACGCGCTGCTGCTGTTCCTCGCCGACCGGCAAAGCTTTCCCGATCTGAAGCAGGTGGCGCTGGTCGGTTTCGGCCAGACCGCGCGCTTCGTGCAGCTTTACGCCGCGACCGCGCAAGGTCTGGCGGCCCCCCAGCGGGCGGGCATCGCCGTGCGCTTCGTCGTGGCCGCCGCCGACACCTATGTCTATTTCGACGAGGAGCGGCCGTCGCGCGACGATGCGACCGGCTTCGCCGAATTCGACCGCCGCCAATGCAACGCCTTCAACTACTGGCCCTATGGCTTCGTGCTGCCCGCCCCTTACGCGTCGGCGAGCGGCACGTTGCCGCGCGATCAAGCGCGGGTCTATGCGCAGCGCGATGTCGTCTACCTGATCGGCGAACGCGATTCCGAAACGGGCGAGCGCGGCTGCGAAGCGCGCGCGCAAGGCCGCGACCGGGCCGAGCGCTTGACCAATTATCTGCGCTATCTCGCCAAGCTCAATGGCGCGCCGGCCGAAACCCATCGCCGCTTCGCGGCCCCCGGTGTGGGCAACGATCCCGTGGCGCTTTATGCGAGCCCCTGCGGGCGCGCCGCGCTGTCGGGTGCGGATAAGTGCTGAGCATTCAACGCGGGGCCGCTAGCACCAGCGCCCAATAATCCTGCCCGTCGGGGCTGCGAATACGCGCAAGGCCGTGACGCGTGACCTCGGCGTTCAGGAGATTGGCGCGGTGGGGCGGGCTGTCGAGCCAGAGCTTCACCACGATGGCGCCGTCTTGTGTGCCCATCGCCAAATTCTCCGCCGCCGCGCGAAAAGGATAAAGCCCCAGGCGCGCGCGTAGATCGTTGCCTTGCCCATCGCGATGGTCGAGGACGCGGCGCGCGGCGTTGTCTTGCGCGATCTGCGCCGCGATCTGCGTCAGCAGCGCGTCGGGCGACGTCGCGGGCAAGCCCGCCGCGATACGCGCTTGCGCCATCGCCGCTTCGGCCGCGCGTTCGTCGGCAAACGCCAGGACGGGAAACGCCGCGACGATCAGCGCGGCGAGCAGCGCGCGCATTAGCGGTTGGTGAAGCGGATCTCGATGCGCCGGTTGCGCCGCCAGCCGACTTCGTCGTCGCGGTCGTCGATCGGCTGGAATTCGGCCATGCCCGCCGCTTGCAAGCGGTCCGACGGCACGCCGTTGGCCATCAACAGGCGCACGACCGAGATCGACCGCGCGGTGGAGAGTTCCCAATTCGACGGGAATTCGCGGGTCGAAATCGGCCGGCGATCGGTGTGGCCGGTGATCTGCACCACCCAATCGACTTCCTTGGGGATGCGCGGGGCGATCTCCTTGATGACGTTGCCGAGCTGCATGAGCTGACGGCCGCCTTCGCTTTCGATCGTCGCCGAGCCGGGCGCGAACAGGATTTCCGACTGGAACACGAAACGATCGCCGACCACGCGCATGTCGGCGCGGTCGCCCAGCACGGCGCGCAAGCGGCCGTAGAATTCGGAGCGGAAACGCACCAATTCGTCCACGCGGCTGGCGAGCGCCAAATTCAACCGCCTTCCGAGATCGACGATCTGCGCCTGCTGCTCGGAGGTTTTGCGCTCCGAATCCGACAGCAGCGCTTCCAAGCGGCGCAATTGTTCGCGCAATTCGGCGGTCTGGCGGTTGAGCGACGCGACCTGCGCCTGGGCTTCCGCCGACAGGCGCCGATCCTCGGTCGACTGCGTTTCGGCGGTTCGCGCCTGCGCTTCGGCCGACGCCGCGCGCCTCTCCAACGCTTCGCGCATCGCGGCCAAAGCTTCGAGTTCGCGCAATTGCATCTCGATCTTTTCGCGATCGGCCGCCATCGATTGGTTGGCGAGTTCGATCTGCTCGGCCTGGGCGCGGCTGAGATTGCGCAGATTGTCGCGCTCGCCCAACGACGCCGAAAGTTCGTTCTGCAGGCTTTGCAGGCGCGAACGCAGATCGTCGGTCGCGCGTTTTTCCAGCGCCAGCGTCTCGGCCAATTGGGCGAGCTGGGCGGAAGCGCGGCTCAACTGATCGTCGCGCCCGGCGATGATGTCCTTCAGATGGAACTGGAAGACGGTGAACACCATCACGACGAACACGATCGAGATGACCAGCGTCGCCAGCGCGTCGACGAAGCCGGGCCAAACGTCGACCGTGCGGGTCGTGCGGCGGCCGGACCCGCGCATCAGTTGCGCGGCTCTTCGGCCAGCGCCGCGATCGTGCGCGCCAGCAGGCGGATCTCGTTGCGCAGATCCTGGGTCATCTGGGCGCGGCCGGTGGACGCGTCCTCGATCAGGCGATTGAGCGCGATATCCATGTTGCGGATATGGCCGCGCGTCGCGTCGTCCACGCCGCCGCCGCCCGCGTTGCGGGGCGCATCGGCCAAGCGCGTGAGGACGGCGCGCAATTCGACCTGGCCTTCGGCGAGCTTCAGCAGCAATTGCTGCTCGGCCTTCATCTGGTCGGCGAGCTGGCCCAAACGTTCGGCGAGCAGGGCGTTGCCTTGCGCGGCCGTGGCGCGGCCTTCCTCGCCGCGCGCCATCGTGCGCTGCAAGGCTTCGAGATTGTCGGCCGTGGTTTCGAGCAGCGCTTGGATATAGGCGGGCACGGTCGCGTCGCCGCCGTCGCCCGAACCGAGCGCGCCCGAGGACACGCGCGTTTGCGACGCCAGCATTTCCTCGAGCTCGTTATAGAAACGGTTCTGCGCTTGGCCCGCTTGCAGATCGCAGAAGCCGAGCACGATGGAGCTGGCGAGGCCGAACAGCGACGTGCCGAAGGCGGTGCCCATGCCGCCCAACGGCGCTTGCAGCCCGGCCTGGAGTTCCTTGAACAGCGAGCTCGTGTCGGTCGCCGCCGACAGCGTGCCGATCACGCCGCCCACGGCCGCGACGGTCTGCAACAGCCCCCAGAACGTGCCGAGCAGGCCCAAGAAGATCAGCAAGCCCACGAGATAGCGCGACAGGTCGCGGCTTTCGTCGAGGCGCGAGGCGACGGAATCGAGCAGCGAGCGCGTGGCGATCGGCGACAGGCTGAAGCGGCCCGTGCGTTCGCCCAGCATCTTCACCATCGGCGCCAGCAGGCGCGGCGTGGCGCCCGACAACGCTTGGCGCCCGGCGCGGAAACTCTCGATCCAGTCGATTTCGCGGTTCAGGCCGAAGATCTGGCGCAGGTTGAAAACGATGCCCAGCGCCAGCACGCCCATGATCAGGCCGTTGAGCGCCATATGGTGCGAGAAGGCTTCGACGATGCCGTCGAACAGCGCCCATACCACGCCGCCGACCGCGATCAGGAAGATCAGCGTGCGGATCAGGAACCGCGTGGGCCGTGACATCGATCCGTCCATCCCCACGACCTCCTTCGGCTGCGGCTTAAGGCTTAGCGGCGGACGAGCAGGATATCGACGCGGTCCGGCGGACCGTCATTGGTGCGGCCCAAGGCGCGCACATCCATGCGCGTGGCCGCGATTCCCTGCTCGATCAATTGGCCGCGCACGGCCAACGCGCGCGACAGCGACAAGCGCCGCGCTTGACCGCCCTGGTCGTCGCCGCCCGAGGCGAAGGCCTGAATTTGCAGACGTGCCGCGCTATCCGATTTCAGCGTTTCGATCACGGGACCCAGGGCCGCCTTGCCTTGGTCGTTGAGTTCGGGCGAACCGGCCGCGAAGGCGATCGTCGCCAACGCGCCGCCGGTGGCGCGTGCCGCAGGAACGGCGGCGGTTTGCGCGGGCGCCGCCGCCGGGGCTTGCGCGGCCGTGACGGGCGGTGCCGGTGCGGGCGCCGGCGCCGCGACAGGGGCGGGCGCCGGCGCCGCGACAGGGGCGGGCGGCGGCGGGGCGGGTGTGGCGACCGCCGCCGGGGGCGGCGGGGGCGGCGGCGGGGCGACCGCCGCTGCGGGGGCGGCCGGGGCCGGCGGCGTCACGGGAGTCGGGGCGGCGGCCGGGGCCGGTGCCACGGGAACTGGTGCCGTCGAAGCCACGGCGCTGGGCGCCACAGGACTGGGCGGCGGGGGCGGCGTCAGCGGGGCCGAGGCGACCGGCGACGGCGGAACCGGCGGCGGCACGAAAGCGGGCGGGGGCGGCGGGGCCGTGAAGCTGCCGGCCTGCTGGCCCAAACGTGTACCTGTCGGCGTGCCGGCTTGGCGCGCGACGGAAGCGGGCGGCACGGGCTGGCTGGTCGCGGCGGCGCGTGCGGGCGGCGGTGCCACTTGCGCCGGTGTATTTTGGGTAAGCCCGCGCGGCGGGCGCAGCGTGACCGGGCCGGCGGGGGCGGGGCCGCCCAGCTCGTCCAGCACCGTCCAATCGACTTCGACGCTGGGGCGCGCCTGGCGCAGTTGCTGCTGCGCGAACACTTGCGTGCTCGCGAAGAGTGCGAAAGCCGAAACGGCGGTGAGGAGCGGACGCGTCATATCGAGTCCGACCTTAACCTTACGCCACCCGCCCAAGCAACCGCTTCAAGCGGTTTTTCCCGAGCCGCCCAGTTCGCGCAGGAATCCGCGCAACGGATCGAAAAGTTTGGCGTTTCCGGTCACGATATTGCCGGTTTGCATCGGATCGGCCGCGCCGTCCATGTCGCCGACGAAGCCGCCGGCCTCGCGGATCATCAGAATACCTGCGGCGATATCCCATTTGTTCAGGCCGATTTCGAAGAACCCGTCGAATCGGCCCGCCGCGACGTAAGCGAGATCCAGCGCCGCCGCACCCGGCCGGCGCAAACCGGCGGTGCGCGCCATCGTGGCGCCGAGCAGTTTCAGATAATGCTGATGGTCTTCTTCCGTGCCGCGCCCGCGGAACGGAATGCCCGTGCCGATCAGGGACTCGCCCAGATCGCGCCGGCCCGACACGCGCAGGCGCCGGTCGTTGAGATAGGCGCCCTTGCCCTTTTCGGCCCAGTAAAGCTCGTCGACCGCGGGGTTGTAGATCATGCCCGCGAGCAATTCGCCCTTATGCTCGAGCGCCACCGAGATCGCGAAATGCGGAATCCCGTGCAGGAAATTCGTCGTCCCGTCGAGCGGATCGACGATCCAGACATGGTCGCGATCGGTGCCGCGCGTCGAACCCGATTCCTCCATCAGGAAGGAATAGCCCGGGCGCGCCTTCTCGAGCTCGGCCTTCAGCGTGCGCTCGGACGCGTGATCGGCGGTGGAGACGAAATCGCTCGGCCCCTTGACCGAGACCTGGAGATGTTCGACTTCGCCGAAATCGCGGACGAGCTGCTTGCCCGCTTTGCGCACCGCGCGCTCCATCACCGTATAGAGCGCTGACCTGTAGGCTTGGGGCACTGTGGTTTAGTCCTTGGCGCGCTCGACGTAGGCGCGCTCCTTGATGTTCACGACCACGCGTTCGCCGTTGGCGATGAAGGGCGGCACGCCGATCTTCACGCCGTTGTCCAGGACCGCGGGCTTGTAGGACGAAGCGGCCGTCTGGCCCTTCACCACCGCGTCGGCCTCGACGATCGTGCAGATCGTGGTGGTCGGCAATTCGACGCCGACGGGCGAGCCGTCGACGAACTCGACCGAGACGTCCATGTTGTCGGCCAGGAAATCGGCCTGCTCGCCGAACAGATCGCCGCCGACGATCATCTGGTCGTAGCTTTCCTTGTCCATCAGCGTGAACTGGTCGCCGTCGCGGAACAGGAACTGCATCACCTTTTCCTCGACGCGCAGCAGCTCGCAGGTCTCGTCCGACCGGAACTTCATGTTCGACTTGGTGCCGGTCTTGATGTCGCGGATTTCGATCTGGTTGAACGCGCCGCCCTTACCGGGCGACACGATGTTGTGCTTGATGACGCGCCAGATGCGGCCGTCCACTTCGATGACGTTGCCTTGGCGGATGGCGCTGCCGATGATCTTCATGAGCCGAAATCCCGAATCCCGAGAACGAAAGGGCGGCCCCGTCGGCCGCCCCGTAAAATCGCGCGGGAACCTAGCAGCCCGGGCCGCCCCTGGCAATCGAAGCTAAGCGGCGGATTTGACCGCGTTTTCGAACGCCGCGAGGGCGGCTTCGGGCCCGTCTTTGTGATTCCACACCGCGCCGGCGACGGCGAGGAAATCGGCGCCCGCCGCGACCAGGGGCCCGCAATTCTCGGGCGTGATGCCGCCGATGGCCACGCACGGCACGGTCACGAAGCTCGCCCATGCCTCGATCAACGCGACATCCGCGTGGGATTTGGGCGCCGTCTTGGTCGTCGAGGGGAAGAAGGCGCCGAAGGCGACGTAGTCGGCCCCGGCTTCGGCCGCATCGAACGCCAAATCTTTCGAGTCATGGCAGGTCACGCCGACGATGCGGTCGGCGCCGACAAGCGCGCGGGCCTCGGCATAGGGCGTGTCCTCTTGGCCGACATGCACGCCGTCGCAATCGTATTTCGCGGCGAGGTCGGGCCGGTCGTTGAGGATGAAGGCGACGTCGTATCGATGCGCGACCGGCATCAGCGTTTCGATCGCCGCACCGATCTTGGAATCGTCGACATCCTTCAAGCGCAATTGCAGGCTGGCGACGATGCCCGATTTGGCGCCGGCAGCGAGCGTTTTGTCGAGCACAGGCGAAAACGCCGCCGGATCGAGATCCGGCGGCGTGATCAGATAAAGGCGCGATTTGAGTTTCGGGCGCGCCATGTCGTTCAGTCGTTGCTCTTGTAGATCGCGATGATCTTTTCGAGGAGTGCGAGCGCTTCCTCGCGCGGGCGCTGGAACGCGTTGCGCCCGACGATCGAGCCCGAGGCGCCGCCGTCGCGCAGGCCCTTGATCTCGGCCAGCAGCGAAGCTTCATCCTTCGCTTCGCCGCCCGAGAACACGACCAAGCGGCGGCCATCGAACGCCGTCTGCATGATATGGGCGATGCGCTTGTCGAGGGTCGAGCCGTCGATCTTGCGCGCCTCGTAGACCTTCTTGGCTTCCTCTTGCCATAGCACGGCCGACGGCGGCTTCACCTTGATGATGTGCGCACCGGCGAGGGCCGCGAGATGGCAGGCATAGGCGCACACGTCGAACGCCGTTTCGCCCGCCTTGTCGAGCTTGCCGCCGCGCGGATAGCTCCACAGCACAACCGCGAGGCCGACCGACTTGGCTTCGGCCGTCAATTCGCGGATTTCCTCGATCATCTCGTATTGATCTTCCGAGCCCGGATAGATCGTGAAGCCGATGGCCGAGCAGCCCAGGCGCAGCGCGTCCTTGACCGAGCCATGGACCGCCTGGTCCTTGTTGGTCGACAGCGAGTTCGCCGAGTTGACCTTCAGAATGGTCGGGATGGCGCCCGCGAACGTGTCGGCACCCGCTTCGATCATGCCGAGCGGGGCGGCGTAGGCGTTGCAGCCCGCGTCGATCGCCAGCTGGAAATGATAATGCGGATCGTAGGCCGGCGGGTTCGGCGCGAAGGACCGCGCGGGGCCGTGCTCGAAACCCTGATCGACCGGCAGGATCACCATTTTGCCGGTCCCGCCCAGCTTGCCGTGCATCAGGATGCGGGCGAGATTCGCCTTCGTGCCGGGATTGTCGCTTTCGTAATTGGCGAGGATCTTTTTGACCTTCTGGGTGACTTTCACGGATCGACGCTCCTGGATTCGCTGAAGGGGCGGAAAACGGGGTGCTTCTAGCCGCCCGACGCCCCCTTGTCGAGACCCCGGCGGCGGGTCCATAACATGCGGAAACCACGAAGGAATTCCCCATGCTGTTGCATCTTCAAACTTGGCAAGAAGTCGAAGCCTATCTCGCCAAATCCACGGCGATCATCATTCCCATCGGCTCGACCGAGCAGCACGGCCCCAACGGCCTGATCGGCACCGACGCGATCTGCGGCGAAGCCGTGGGCCGCAAACTGGGCGAGACGACGGGCACGCTGGTCGCCCCCACCATCGCCGTGGGCATGGCGCAGCATCATCTCGCGTTTCCCGGCTCGATGACGTTGCGTCCCTCGACGCTGATCGCCGTGGTGAAGGACAATGTCGAAAGCCTCGCGCGCCATGGCTTCACCCATTTCTATTTCGTCAACGGCCATGGCGGGAATGTGGCGCCGTTCTCCTCGGCGTTTTCGGAGCTCTATGCCGAATCCTCGCTGTCGCGGCCGGGCAATCGGCCGCCGATCCGCTGCGTGCTGCGCAACTGGTACGAAACGCCGAAGGTGAAAGCGATTTCGCGCGAGCTTTACGCGGATCAGGAAGGCAGCCACGCCACACCGTCGGAAGTGTCGCTCACCTGGGCGGTCTATCCGCAAACGGTGAAGCACATGAAGATGGAGCCGAAAGTGGCGCCGCGCGGCACGTTCACCGACGCGGCCGATTACCGGCGCAACTTCCCCGACGGGCGCATCGGCTCCAACCCCGATCTCGCCTCGATCGAAGCGGGCCAGCGTTTGTGGGATGCGGCGGTTGCCGACCTCGCCGAAGACCTCGCTTCCTTCGTGAAGCTGAAGGCGTAGCAACGATGGCGTTGCTCGGGTCCGGTGCGCTGGCGATGTGGTGGGACATCGCGCCGGAGATGCGCGCCGAATTCGAGGATTGGCACACGCACGAGCATTTTCCCGAGCGGATGTGTGTCCCCGGCTTCCGGCGCGGGTCGCGCTGGGCCGATGCCGATGGCGGCGAAGGTTTCTTTATTCTCTACGAAATGGAAAGCTACGCCACGCTGACATCGCCCGAATATCGCGCCCATCTCAACGCGCCCACGCCGTGGTCCACGAAGATGATGCCGCATCACCGCAACATGGTGCGCAGCCAATGCCATGTGCTGGAGAGCGTGGGCGGCGCCTTGTCGCGCTTCATGCTGACGGTCCGTTTGTCGCCCGCCGACGAAAGCGCGCTGCGGCCAGCGTTGCGCGATTTCGCCGCGACGATCGCGAATAGGCGCGGCATCGCGTCGGGACATTTGCTGCGCACCGAGACGCCCGCGCTTGCGCAGACGACCGAGCAGAAAATCCGCGGCGGCGATGCGGCCGCCGATTGGATTTTCCTTAGTGCGGGCTATGACCGCGACGCGCTGGAAGACTTGGCGCGGAATGAACTCGGCGAGGCCGCGTTGATCGCTTCGGGCGCCAAGCCGGGCGCGCTGCGCGGGCTCTACACGCTGTCGCACACGAATGCGGCGGCGGAGTTTACGCCGAAGGCTTGAGCGGGCTGATCGGCGCGCCCGTTTCGTCGAACCAGTCGGGGCCGACCGGAATTTTCCCCGCACCGCCGGGGATATCGAGCACGTAAGTCGGTTGCGCGAGACCCGACAGGCGCCCGCGCAATTCCCGCATCAGGCTTTGGCCTTCCGCGAGTGTGGTGCGGAAATGCGACGTGCCCGGCGCGAGATCGCCCTGGTGCAGGTAGTAAGGCTTGATCCGGTTTTTGGTCAGCGCGCGAAAAAGTTCGTCCAGCGTGTCGGCGCTGTCGTTGACGCCCTTCAGCAGCACGGTTTGGCCGATCAGCGGAATCCCTGCATCGGCAAGCCTCGCGCAAGCCGTCAGCGCCTCCGGCGTCAGCTCACGCGCGTGATTCACATGAACGGCGACCCATAGCGTCTTGCCCGCTTTCAACGCGGCGACGAGATCGTTGGTGACGCGCGACGGATCGGCGACGGGGATGCGCGTATGCACGCGCAGCCAATCGAGATGATCGATGGCGGAAAGCCGTTCGACCAGATCGCGCAGGCGGCGCGCCGACAGCACCAGCGGATCGCCGCCGGTCAGGATCGCTTCGCGGATCGCGGGCGTGGCCGCGATATAGGCGACGGCGGCGTCGAGCTCTTCCTTGTCCAGCGCGGCACCGCCGGGCCCGACCATTTCGCGGCGGAAGCAGAAGCGGCAATAGACCGCGCAAGCATGCGTGGGCTTCAGCAGCACGCGATCGGGATAGCGATGGACGATGCCTTTGACCGGCGAATGCGTCTCGTCGCCGATGGGATCGACGCGCTCTTCGTCGGTCGTGATCGTCTCGCGTGCATCGGGCACGTATTGGCGCGCGATGGGATCGGCGACGTCCGCGCGGTCGATCAAATCCATCACGTCCGGCGTGATGGCGATCGCGTAGCGTTCGGCGACGCGTTCGATATCGGCGCGCGCTTCGGGCGCGATCAGTTTCTCGGCCGCCAGGGCGGCGGCGTCGCGCAAAACCGGGCGGCGATTGCCGTCCATTACGGCGCCCCCGGATCTTCGAAGCCGGCGAGGGCGACCGGCGCCCAGATCACGTCTTCGATATGCGTGGCCCCCGCCATCAACATGACGAGGCGATCGAAGCCGAGCGCGATGCCCGCCGATTCCGGCAAGCCATGCGTCAACGCCGCCATGAATTCTTCGTCGATCGGATAGCGCTCGCGATAGAGCTGCATCTTCAACGCCTGATCGGCTTCGAAACGCGCGCGCTGTTCGGCGGCGTCGGTGAGTTCCCCGAACGCATTGGCGAGTTCCAAGCCGCAGATATAAAGCTCGAAGCGTTCGGCAAGCCGCGGATCGCCCGGTTTGGGCCGCGACAACGCGGCCATGTGAACGGGGTAATCGTAAAGGATCGTCGGCCGGTCGCTGCCCAGGCGCCCTTCGATATGTTCGAAGAACAGCCGGAAGAAGAAGTCGTCCCAGCGGTCGCCCGTATGCGGCACCAACTTCAAGGGCCGTGCGGCGGCGGCGAGGCGATCCAGCGCCTTGGCTTCGCCGGCGGGATCGGAAGCGTCGGGCGTGCAGGCCAGAAGATCGAAGCCGCAATAGCGCGCGAAGGCTTCGGCGACGCTCAAGCGCTCGAACGGGCTCGTCGGGTTGCAGAACTTGCCGCCCCAGGCGACGCGCTCCACGTTGCACGCTTGCGCCACACCGCGAATCAGCTTTTCGCAATCGGCCATCAAATCGGTGTAGCTCGCCCCCACGCGATACCATTCCAGCATCGAGAATTCGGGATGATGCGTCGCCGAGCGTTCGGAATTGCGATAGCAGCGTGCGAGCTGCCAGATTTTCGGCACGCCCGCCGCCAGCAGCTTCTTCATCGCGAATTCGGGGCTGGTGTGCAGGTAAAGCCGTCGCGCGAGCCGCACACCGGGATCGCGCAGCACGGTTTGGAACGCCATCAGATGCGGCTCCAAGCCGGGCGAGACCTGCAAGGCAGGCGTTTCGACCTCGTCGAACTCGGCCGCTTCGAAAAACGCGCGCGTCGCGCGCAGCGCCTTCTGCCGCACGGCGAGATTTTCGCGTTTGCGCGCGAAGCGATCGGGCCGCCACCAGGGAATGGCGGCGACGGGCGGCAACCCGTCAGCCATGGGCGATCCGCAATCCCAAGGCTTCGAGCTTGGCGCGCTGTTCTTGCGTGCCGTCGAAGCCGATATCGGCGAGCCCCATGCGCTGCGCGGCGAGCGCGAGGCCGGCGGAATTGCCGCAATCGGCGCGCATATGGTCGAGCGTTTCGGGAAATTCGTCTTTCAGGATTCGCGCGATCTCGGCAAGCCAGGCCGGGCCGCCGCCGCCGATCTCGGCTTCCAGCACGGCACGCGCGCCGGCCGCTTTCGCGGCGGTCAGGGCGCGGCGCGCGTCGTCCAGGCCTTCGATCCGGATCGGTTCCATGGCCGGAACCTATTCCGGATTTCCCGTGGGAGCAATCAGGCGCCGGCGAGCATCCGGCGCAAGGTGTTGTCGCGCAGTACGTAGTGGTGCAGCAGGGCCGCTGCCGCGTGCAACGCCGCCAAAATCAGCAGTGCGTTGGCGAACAGCTCGTGCACTTCCTTGGTCGAGCGCGAAAAGGCCCGATCACGAAGCCAGGGCGATGCGATGTCCCACAGCCCGAACAGGCTGAGCGTCTCACCGCGCGCGAACAGCGTGACGATCCCGGCGACGGGGGCCGCGACCAGCAGCGCGTACAGTGCGATATGGCCGGCCTTGGCGGCGTAGCCGAGCCACGGATCGAACGCGGAAGGCTCGGCCGGCGGCGGCGGGTCGAGATAACGCCACGCCAGGCGCACGGCCAGCAGCGCCAGTGCGGCGAGCCCCGCTTCGATATGGGCGAAGACGACCGCCGCTTCGGCCGATTTGCCGAATGCGTCGTCCATTTGGCCGCCGCTCCACGCGATGATGACGGCGGCGGCACTCGCCCAATGCACGAAGCGCGCGAGCGCGCCGTAGCTTTCGGTCGAGTTGCGAATATTCATGTCGAGCCCCTCTCTCCCGCGCGATATGCGCGCGAAGCGGGGCGTCAACAAGGCGACGAAACGCCGCGTAACGAAAAGGGCCGATCTCTTGCGATACCGGCCCCGTTCGATCCCGCGAATGTTTCGCGTTATCAGATCAGCTTGGCCATCAACGCGGCCGTGTCCGACATGCGATTCGAGAAGCCCCACTCGTTGTCGTACCAGCTGAGCACGCGCACGAGATTGCCGTCGATCACCTGCGTCTGCTTGAGGTCGATCGTCGAGCTTGCCGGGTTGTGGTTGAAGTCGCTCGACACGAGTTCTTCGTCGGTCGTCTCCAGAATGCCTTTGAGCGAACCGGACGCGGCGGCGGCGAGCATCGCCTTGTTGATTTCGTCGACCGTCGTGTTGCGCTTGGCGACGAATTTGAAGTCGATCATCGACACGTTCGGCGTGGGCACGCGGATCGACGTGCCGTCGAGCTTGCCGGCGAGTTCGGGCAGCACCAGGCCCACGGCCTTGGCGGCTCCCGTCGAGGTCGGGATCATCGACAAAGCGGCCGCGCGCGCCCGGCGCAAATCCTTGTGCAGCGTATCGACGGTCGACTGGTCGCCCGTATAGGCGTGGATCGTCGTCATATAGCCCTTCTCGATGCCGACGGCTTCGTGGGCGACCTTGGCGACGGGCGCGAGGCAGTTGGTCGTGCAGCTCGCGTTCGAGACGACGATATGATCCTTCGTCAGCTTCGCGTGGTTGACGCCGTAGACGACCGTCAGGTCGACGCCGTCGGCGGGGGCGGAGACGAGCACGCGCTTGGCGCCCGCTTCGAGGTGCTTGGCCGCCTGTTCGCGCTTCGTGAAGATTCCGGTGCATTCCATCACGATGTCCACACCCAGTTCCTTCCAGGGGAGCTTGGCGGGATCGCGCTCGGCCGTGACCTTGATCTTGCCCGAACCGATATCCATCCAATCGTCGCCGGTCGAGACGGGCTTGGGGAACAAGCCATGCACCGAATCGTGCTTCAGCAGATGGGCGTTCGACTTCACGGGGCCCAGATCGTTGATGCCCACGACCTGAAGATCGCTGCGCCCCGCTTCGGCGAGGGCGCGCAGGACGAGGCGCCCGATGCGCCCGAAACCGTTGATCGCGACTTTGGCGGCCATGTGTCGTTTCTCCTTCACGCTGCTTTCGTTGTTGGGGCCGAGCCGTACTCGGCCTGGAGACGCGCGATCAGCCAGGGATCGGCGAAATGGGGAACCGCACCGACGGCACCTTCCGCCATCAGCACGTCCTTGGAAAGCCCGGTCGTCATGCCGACCGTGTCGATGCCGGCGGCGGCCGCGGATTTGACGCCGGAGCGCGAATCCTCGAACGCCATCGCTTGGCCGGGCGCTGCACCAAAGCGTTCCAGCGCGGTCGCGTAGGGCAAGGGATCGGGCTTGCCGCGCGGAAGTTCATCACCGATCACGACGAACGCCATGCGCCTGTCGAGCTTCAGCGCCTTCAGCGTCATCTCGGCATTCGCGCGCGGCGCGTTGGTGACGGCGGCGAATTTGATGCGCTTGGCTTCGGCCCAATCGATCAGTGCCATCAAACCGGTCGCCGGCACGATCGACGTCGCCGCCAATTCGCGGAACAACGCTTCCTTCGCGTCGGAAAACGCGCGGCGTGCCGGGATATCCGCTTCCGGCATCATCCAGGCCATGATGTTCTCGTTCGTATGGCCCATCACGCGCGACATATAGGTCGCGTGATCGATCGTCTTGCCGTGCCCGGCGAGCAGGCGCCGATACGCTTCGAAGTGAAGCGCATCGGTGTCGGCGAGCGTGCCGTCGATATCGAACAGCAGGACGTCGCGCATCTGCCTTACAGCGCTTTTTTCGCGGCTTCGGCGACGGCTTCGGCGGTGATACCGAAATGCTTGTAGAGGTCGGGGGCCGGGGCCGAAGCGCCGAAGCCCTTCATGCCCACGAAGGCGCCCTTGCCGTCGATGTACTTCTCCCAGCCGAATTCGATCGCCGCTTCCACGACGATGCGGGGTACCCGCGACGGGCCCATCACCGTTTTGCGGTACTTGGCCGTTTGCATGTCGAAGGCTTGCGAGCACGGCATCGAGACGACGGCGGCGCGGATCCCTTCGGCGGCGAGCAGCTTGCGCGCCTCGACCGCGATGGCGACTTCGGAGCCGGTGGCGATCAACGTGGCTTGGCGTTCCCCGCCTTCGGCTTCGAGCAGCACATAGCCGCCCTTGGCGGACAGGTTCTCGGGGAAATTCTCGGTGCGCAATGTCGGCAGATTCTGGCGGGTGAGCGCCAGCACGCTGGGTCCGTCGGTGCGCGCGAGCGCCATCTGCCAGGCTTCCAGCGTTTCGACCGCATCGGCCGGGCGCAGCGTCCACAGATTGGGGATCGCGCGCAGCGAGGCGAGCGTTTCCACCGGCTGGTGCGTCGGCCCATCTTCGCCCAAGCCGATCGAGTCATGGGTGAAGACGTAGACCACGCGCTGCTGCATCAGCGCCGACAGGCGGATCGACGGGCGGCAGTAATCCGCGAAGACCAGGAACGTGCCGCCGTAAGGGATCAAACCCTTATGCAGCGCGATGCCGTTCATCGCCGCGGCCATGCCGTGCTCGCGCACGCCGTAATGGATATAAGCACCGCCGAACGCGCCCGGCTTCACCGGGGCTTGCGCCTTCGCCTTGGTGTTGTTCGAACCGGTGAGGTCGGCGGAACCGCCCGCGAGTTCGGGCACGGCGGCGAACAGAACGTCCAGCGCGTTCTGCGACGCGACGCGCGTGGCGATCGACGGCTTGTCGGACGACAGCTTCGCCTTGTATGCGGCGCAAGCGTCGAGCCAGCCCTTGGGCAGCTTGCCTTCCGACGTGCGGCGGAATTCCGCGCGCTTCTCGGCGTCGAGCTTGCCCAGGCGGCGTTCCCACGCGGCGCGCGTGGCCGCCCCCTTGGCGCCGTAGCCGCGCCACGTGTCGAGGATGTCGGCCGGAATTTCGAAGGGCGCATGTTCCCAGCCCAGACGCTTGCGCGTCTCGGCGATTTCGCCAGCCCCCAGCGGCGAACCGTGGCTCGCGGCCGTACCCGCCTTCGTCGGCGCGCCGTAGCCGATCGTCGTCTTGCAGGCGATCAGCGTGGGCTTGTCCGACGACTTCGCCTGCGTGATCGCGGCGTCGATCGCGGCGGGATCGTGCCCGTCGATCGCGATGGCGTTCCAGCCGCAGGCTTGGAAGCGCGCGACTTGATCGTCGCCGACCGACAGATTGGTCGGGCCGTCGATCGAGATTTCGTTGTCGTCCCACAGCACGATCAACTTGGCGAGCTTGAGATGCCCCGCCATCGAGATCGCCTCGTGGCTGACACCTTCCATCAAGCAGCCGTCGCCGGCGATCACATAGGTGTAGTGATCGACGACATTGTCGCCATAGCGCGCGGCGAGCATGCGCTCGGCCAGCGCCATGCCGACGGCGGTGGCCAGGCCCTGGCCCAGCGGACCGGTGGTCGTTTCCACACCCGGGGCGTGGCCGTATTCGGGATGGCCCGCGGTGATCGAGCCGAGCTGGCGGAAATTCTTGATCTGCTCGATCGTCATTTCCGGATAGCCGGTCAGATAGAGCAGCGAATAGAGCAGCATCGAGCCGTGGCCGGCCGACAGCACGAAGCGGTCGCGATCGGGCCATTCCGGCGCGCTCGGATCGAATTTCAGATGGTTGGCGTAAAGCACCGTCGCCACATCGGCCATGCCCATCGGCATGCCGGGATGGCCGGACTTGGCCTTTTCCACCGCGTCCATCGACAGCGCGCGGATCGCATTGGCGAGGCGCCGATGCTCGGGCGACTGCTTGTCCGAGAGGGGCTTGGGGGCGGAGACGGGAAGGGGTTCGGTGACGGCGCTCATATCCCTACGGCTTCTGAAGACTCGGTTGCGCGCGAAATCGCGAAAACGCGCGGAACATGACGCCCGATCCGCCCCCGGTCAACCCTGGGGAACGGAACGGAATCGTCCTTGATTCACAAGGGCCTTGGCACGACTCGCCCGAGTCGTTTACGATTCGTCAATCCATTTCACCCGCTCGCGAGTACCGCCACAAGATGTCGACTCCAACACCCGTTGAACGCCTGAACGCCGCCGTCCAGCGTCTCGAAGCCGCCTTGGAGGCGCGCGACAAGACCGAAACCGTCCTGAAGGGCGAAATCGACGCGGCCGTGAAGCGGGCGGAGAAGGCGGAAGCCGAACTCGCGACCCTGAAAACCGACTACGCCGCGCTCTCGGCGATCGCCGACCAAGTCGAAAAGCGTCTCGACAAGGCGATCGAACGCCTCAAGAGCGCGGTCTAACGAGCGAAGGAACGCCACGCATGGGTCAGATCCTCGTCAAGGTCAACGGCCGCGACTATCCCATCGCTTGCGATGACGGCGGCGAAGATCGCGTGCGCGCGATCGGCGCCTATGTCGACGAGAAAGTGCGCGAGATGGTGGGTATGGTGGGCCAAGCGGGCGATGCGCGCCTGATGCTGCTCGCCGCGCTCAATCTCGGCGACGAACTCGCCAACGCCTATGACGAGATCGAGCGCATGCGCGCGGCACCGCCGCGCGAAGTGATCGATCCCGCCTTGGTCGCCGCCAACGAAGCGGCGTTGCGCGACAAGGCGGAAGCGCAAGCCTTGGCCGCGCGCGAGATGGAAGCGGCGGAAGTCGCACGGCGCGACGCCAAGCTCGCCGACAACGCGCGCGCGCGTTCGGAAGCGGCGGCGCAAGCCTGGATCAGCAAATGCGAGGAACTCGCCAAGCGCCTCGCCGAGTTCGAGGCGATCGCCGGGGCCGCGCAAAGCGAAACGGCGCTGGCCAATCAGCGCGCGACCGCGTTGCAGGCGGAAACCGATGCGGCGACGCAAGAAGCCGCTGCGTCCGATTCCAAAGCGGCCGATGCGCTGGCGCGCATCGAAAAGCTCGAAGCCGAACTCGCCGCGTCGAAGGCGCGGCTTGCCGATCTCGAGCCCAAGCTCGTGAAGGCCGAACGCCGTGCACTCGAAGCCGAAGCGCAAGCGACGGCGTCGACCGTGCGTGCGGGCGAACTCGGCCGGCGCCTGGACGAGTTCCGCACGCGCTCGGACGAGGAATATCGCCAGCGCGAATTGCTCTCGCCGCTGCTCGCGCGCATCGAACGCCTCGCCGAACACGCCAACCACGCGGCGTAGAATTCTCGTCCCTCGGGTTGCCGTGACGGGTTGAAGCGCCTACATTGCCCCTCGGACGGAGCTGCGGGGCAGGTCAGGTAGCATTATCCCCGGGGCCGATACTCACTCCTTGGGAACTGTCCCTATTGGTGCCCTGGCATCAGTACACGGTGCCCACCTGCTGTAAGCGGGTCCTGGAGGAAAGCAAAGCCAACGGCTTCTGCGGCTCCGTCCACCCTCTCCAATATGGACGCGTGATGGCCGTATCGCCCTCCCACGAGGAAATCGACGAGGAAAAGACCGCGTTGCGCGTGATCGCGCGCGAACGGCGCGAGGAATTCCATGCCCGCGAAGGCATCGGTGCGGCGTTGCGCGTGCGCGACCGTTTCTTGGCGCGTGTGCCCATCGCCCCGCACGCCATCGTCTCGGCCTATTGGCCGTTCGGCGCCGAACTCGACCCGCGCCCGCTGATGGAGGCGTTGCATCGGCGCGGCCATTCTTTGGCGTTGCCGGTCGCCGAGCGGCGCGGCACGCCGCTCATCTTCCGCCGCTGGAAGCCGGGCGATCAAATGTCGCAGCATCGCTTCGGCATGTCGGAGCCGTTGAACGACAGTCCGCGCGTCGATCCCGACGTGATGCTGATTCCGTTGATCGCGTTCGACGGGCAAGGCAACCGCCTGGGCTATGGCGGCGGGTTCTACGACCGCACGCTGACCGTCCAGCGCAAGATCAAGAAGACGCTCGCGGTGGGCGTGGCCTACGAGGTGCAACGCGTGGAACGCATTCCGGTCGATATCCACGACCAAAAGCTCGACTGGATCGTGACCGAAGCGATGGCATTGGAAACGCGCACGGGCGCCAAGAAGAACTGGTGGTGGCCGTGGTGAAGTTGTTGTTCTTGGGCGACATCATCGGCCGGTCGGGCCGGGAAGCGGTTCAAAAACATCTGCCGGGTTTGCGCTCCTCGCTGGGGCTCGATTTCGTCGTCGCGAACGGCGAGAACGCGGCCGGCGGTTTCGGCATCACCGACAAGATCGCCGCCGAGCTTTACGCGGCGGGCGTCGATTGCATCACCACCGGCAATCACGTTTGGGATCAGCGCGAACTGATCCTGACCATCGATCGCGATCCCAAATTGCTGCGGCCGCTCAACTTCCCCAAGGGCACGCCCGGCAAAGGCGTGGGCGTCTATCGCCTGAAGAACGGTGCGAATATCGTCGTCGCCAATCTGATGACGCGCTTGTTCATGGACCCGCTCGACGATCCGTTTGCGGCCCTCGAAACGTTGCTCGGCCAGCATCGCTTGGGCGGTGGGACGGCTGCAATCCTGATCGATCTGCACGGCGAAGCGACCAGCGAGAAAATGGCGCTGGGCCATTTGTCGGATGGGCGCGCGTCGCTGATCGTCGGCTCGCATTCCCATGTGCCGACGGCCGACGCGCAGATTTTCCCCGGCGGGACCGGCTATCAGACCGATGCGGGGATGTGCGGCGATTACGATTCCGTCATCGGCATGAAGAAGGAACCGGCGATCGCGCGCTTCGTGCGCAAAATGCCGGGCGAGCGCCTGACCCCGGCCGAGGGCGAGGGCACGATGTGCGGCATCTACGCCGAAATCGGCGCGAACGGCCTGTGCACGCGCATCCATCCCGTGCGCGCGGGCGGCCGGCTCATTCCGGCGCTGCCGAGCTAACAATAGCAGTAAATTATTTTATTAGTTGAAAAGTAATTCTTTTTGTTAAATCCCAGAATAAGCCAACATCGTCTACATTGATCGATACCCCGTGGCTTAGTTCTTTCTCTGGATGAATATAATTTCTGTAGTCACGTAGGACTGAAGCGACATCTTTACCGGGCTTCGATATCCATCCGATCTCTCCAGCGACTTCGATATAATCCCTAAGCGTCCATTGCCATAAAGGCAATGTGCTGCCTTTCGCCGCATCCTTCGGGGCTTTGCTTGCAGTGAAAATCAGCTTTTTGTCTTGAAGCTGATTTACCTTGGCTAGGAATAGTGTTTCCAAAAAGCCGCCCATCATCACCGTGGCGGCTAAGTAGGCTTCTGCCGAGATGCACTTCTGGCACTCATTCCATCTTTTTTGCAAGATGGCCTGCATTTGATCAGATGGCGCGAGCGCCATAAAATTTGGAGCTGCATCCGTTGACGCAAGCGCTTTAGGCCGAACACCTAAAGTGGCGGTTCTGATCTCCGCTAGGGCGTTTTTTGCTTCTTCTAAAGCTGATACATATGTGTTTCTTGACGATGATCGTGCAGTGGCGCGTGTAATTTTTGCGAATGAATCATCAACTTTGGCCAGTAATGATTTATCCGTTAATGCTTCCTCAATTTCCGGCCGAAACGTCCTATGCCAAGCGTGACAAAGAGACATCAAATAATCGATCTCGTCCGTATTTCGTACTTGAGGAGACTTTGCGGCAGAAGTCCGTCGTTTTCCTGCGCTGACAAGAGAAAATGCTTTGTCTGCGGCAGCGAATTCCGGTGACACATTCAGCTCCCGACAAATCTAATTCTTTTTGCTTCGGGGCTTGGGTTTTGTATTCCTTTTTGGAGTACGGTCGGCAGAGTTTGGCAGTGTCATGGCAACTAGGTTCTCTCCAACGGTGTTGATTTTGAACTCACCGCGAGACACAGAATCTAGATAGCCCTGTTTTTTTGCATTGTTGAGAGTTTGCTTCGGACTTTTTAGACGCTCTCTGCCGCAGAGTCGCGTCGCCTCTTGAAGCAGAGTAGGAGTAATTGCGTTCTTACGATCACTCATGATCGCTTCAAATTGGTAGAAGTACGCTACGACCGTAGCAAACTGAATGTCCGATTTTGGAGCTTTTGACTCAACGAAAGACCGGATGTTTGTGCTGCTAGCAGACCGAGCCGCTTGATGCGTTGGTGCAATATGTTGCTGATCCACTGCCGTAGTGGTCGAAGTCACTTGGAGATCTAGCTGCGAAGGAGGGAGTTCTAAACTTTCTGCTACCCAGCGGAGGATGCGCGTGCGCCGGGCATCATCAATTTTTTCGAGCAATGATGAAATGTTCTTTGCAATATCAAAATCCGAGTTTGCGTCAGGCATACCGTCCTCCCGTTGATCTATCCTTCATTAGGTAAGCCGTCTTTTTCGCGCCGCGAATCTGCCGATTTCTATTATCTACTTCAGTGTACATTCAAAATATTATCAATTTAACTTACTTTTTTGGTGAATGAAGTTGTAGGCAAGGTCGGCTTGTGTGTGCTTCGTTGGAAATCCCCCATTGACCTACCGGGAACAAAACGTGACGTTCGGCTAGGTTTGGTATAGGTTTTTCGGGGATTCCCGTATATCTAGCCGATTCGCGACCGAACTTTCCGGATTTGAGGACGATGGCCGGCCATTCCCAGTTCAAAAACATCATGCACCGCAAAGGCAAGCAGGACGCCAAGCGGGGCAAGCTGTTCACCAAAATCATCCGCGAGATCACCGTTTCGGCCAAAACCGGCCTGCCCGATCCCGCCGCCAATCCGCGCTTGCGCGCCGCCGTGATCGCCGCGCGCGAAGCCAATATGCCCAAGGACACGGTCGACAAGGCCATCCGCCGCGGTGCGGGCCAGGAAGACGGCGTGATCTACGACGAAGTCCGTTATGAAGGCTACGGCCCGGGCGGTGTCGCGTTGATCATCGAAGCGCTGACCGATAATCGCAATCGCACGGCATCGGATGTGCGCTCGATCTTGACCAAGAACGGCGGCGCCTTGGGCGAAACGAATTCCGTCGCGTTCAATTTTCAGCGTTTGGGCCTGATCGCCTTCAAGGCGGACAAAGCCTCGGCCGACGCGATGCTCGAAGCCGCGATCGAAGCGGGGGCCGATAATTGCGAGAGCAATGCCGAGCGCCACGAGATCACTTGCGCGCCCGACGATTTCGGGGCTGTGCGCGCGGCGCTGGAAGCGAAATTCGGCGAGCCCGTGCAGGCCGCGTTGGTGTTCCGCCCCAGCGTCACCGTGCCGCTCGACGAAGAAGCCGCGCGCGCCACGCTCGATTTGGTCGAAGCGCTGGAGGACAACGACGACGTCCAGACCGTCACCGCGAATTTCGAAGTATCCGACGCGGTCATGGCCAAGCTGTCGGCCGCCTGATGCGCGTGCTCGGCATCGATCCGGGGCTTCGCCATACCGGCTGGGGCGTGATCGAGATGGCCGGCAACCGCCTGACCCATGTCGCGAACGGACGTATTTCCAGCGATGGCGATTTGACGACCGCCGAGCGCCTGACGCAGCTGCATGACGGCTTGATGCGCGCGATCGAAGCCTGGGCGCCGCTGGAGGCCGCGATCGAAGAAACCTTCGTCAACCAGAATCCGGCTTCGACATTGAAGCTGGGCCAAGCGCGCGGTGTCGCGATGCTCGCACCCGCGCGCGCCAATCTGCCCGTCGCCGAATACGCCGCCAACGCGATCAAGAAATCGGTCGTGGGGGCGGGCCATGCCGACAAGGCGCAGATCCAGATGATGGTGCAGCGCCTGTTGCCCGGCGTGAAATTCGAAAGCCCCGACGCGGCCGACGCGCTCGCCGTCGCGATCTGCCATGCGCATCATATGCAGTCGCGTGCCGCCTGGTCGCGCGGCACGGTCATGGCGGGGGCGGCGTCTTGATCTCCAAGCTCAAAGGCAAGGTCGACGAGCGCGGCAAGGATTCCGCGACGAT
This sequence comes from Alphaproteobacteria bacterium, assembly GCA_017308135.1. Lineage (NCBI taxonomy): Bacteria > Pseudomonadati > Pseudomonadota > Alphaproteobacteria > Alphaproteobacteria bacterium. The sequence goes on along the minus strand of JAFKFM010000009.1, from coordinate 302,471 downwards.
CGACGTGAACGGGGTCGGCTATCTCGTGCGCGCGTCGGCGCGCACCCTCGCCGCGATCGGCGGGGAAGGGGAGGTGTGCGCCGTCCATGTCGAAACCGTCGTGCGCGAAGACGCGATCGAATTGTTCGGCTTCGCGACGCGCGAGGAGCGCGATTGCTTCCGCCTGCTGACGAGCGTGCAGGGCGTGGGGCCGAAAGCGGGCCTCGCCTTGCTGTCGGCCTTGGCGCCGGGCGAAATCGCCGCCGCCATTTTGGCGGAAGACAAATCGATGCTGACGCGCGCCGATGGCGTGGGCCCCAAGCTCGCGCAACGCATTGCGTCCGAACTCAAAGACAAGGTCGCGGCACTGGGCATCGCCCTCGCGACGGGCAAGCCTTCCGCCGCACCTGCCGCCTTGCCGGGGGCGGCCCCGGCCACCGATCAAGCGGCGGATGCGGTCTCGGCGCTGGTCAATCTCGGCTACAAGCGCGCCGAAGCGGTCGCCGCGACCAACAAGGCGGTGAAGCGCCTGGGCGAAGATGCGGGCGTGCAAGCGCTGATCCCCGAAGCGTTGCGTGAGCTCGCGTGACCGCCGCCGCCGAAGATAAACCGCTGCGCGACGTGTCGCGCGAGGCGCTGCCCGACGACGGGCCGGACCGGCATATCAGGCCGCTCGCACTCGACGAATTCGTCGGCCAGAAACAGATCCGGGAAAACTTACGCGTCTTCGTCGAAGCGGCGCGCGCGCGCGGCGAAGCGCTCGATCACGTGCTGCTGCACGGGCCGCCGGGGCTGGGCAAAACCACGCTCGCGCAAATCGTCGCCAAGGAACTCGGCGTCGGCTTTCGCGCGACATCGGGCCCGGTCATCGCCAAGGCCGGCGATCTGGCCGCACTGCTGACGAATTTGCAGCCGCGCGACGTGCTGTTCATCGACGAAATCCATCGCTTGTCGCCGGCGGTCGAGGAAATCCTTTATCCCGCGATGGAGGATTTCCAGCTCGACCTCATCATCGGCGAAGGCCCGGCCGCGCGCTCGGTGCGCATCGATCTGCCGCCCTTCACGCTGGTCGGCGCCACCACGCGCTCGGGCCTTGTCACAACGCCGCTGCGCGACCGCTTCGGCATTCCGCTGCGGCTGATTTTCTATTCGCCCGCCGAATTGGAAATGATCGTCTTGCGCGCCGCGCGCGTGCTGGGTTTTGCAATCGCCGCCGACGGGGCCAAGGAAATCGCGCGCCGCTGCCGGGGCACGCCGCGCATTGCCGGGCGGCTGCTGCGCCGCGTGCGCGATTTCGCGTCGGTCGCGGGAACCTCGGTCATCGATCGCAAGGCGGCGGACGCGGCGCTGCGCCGTCTCGAAGTCGATGCGATCGGACTCGACGCGATGGACCGACGCTATATGACGTGTATCGCCGAGAATTACGGCGGCGGGCCGGTCGGCGTGGAAACGCTCGCGGCGGCACTGGCCGAACAGCGCGACACCATCGAAGACGTGATCGAGCCTTATCTTATTCAGGAAGGTCTGTTGCTGCGCACGCCGCGCGGCCGCGTGTTGGGCGACAAGGGCTGGGCGCATCTGGGCTTGCGGGCGCCGGCGGGTTCGCAAGCGGCGCTCGACCTGCCGCGCGAGGACGAGTCCGAATGACCGTCCATCGTCTCGATATGAAGGTTTACTACGAGGATACCGACGCCGCCGGTATCGTCTATTACGCCAATTACCTGAAATTCGCCGAGCGGGCGCGCACCGAGATCCTGCGCGAGGCCGGCATCTCCCAACAGAAAATCGCCGCCGATGACGGTATCGCGTTTCCCGTGCGCGCCGTGTCGGTCGAGTATTTGCGGCCCGCGCGGCTGGACGACGTATTGACGGTCGAAAGCGAATTGGTTGCGCTGGGCGGGGTTTCCGCCGAGGCGCGCCAGACCGTCAAACGCGCCGCCGACGGGGCCGTTCTCGCCGTGCTCGACGTCCGTTTGGCCTGTGTGGGCTTGGCGGACGGTAAACCGACCCGCTGGCCGGCCCCCGTGAAAGCGGCCCTGTCGCGCCACATTCTGGTCACGAAACCCTGAGACAAACCCCATTCCGCAACGGGAATAGAAGACATGGACAACACCGTCGATACGCTTTCGGCCGCCAGTTCGGGCATTCCCGACTTCACACCGTGGGCGTTGTTCCTGCACGCCGATCTGGTCGGTAAGTTCGTCGTCCTCGTTCTCGTGATCGCCTCGTTCTGGACCTGGGCGATCGTCATCGACAAGCTGCTGCGCTTGCGCAAGCTGCAGAACGCCGCGAACCAGTTCGAAGACCAGTTCTGGTCGGGCGGTTCGCTCGAAGATCTTTACGATCGCGTCGGCGCCCAGCCCGCCGATCCGATGACCGCGATGTTCGGCGCGGCGATGCGCGAATGGCGTCGTTCGGCCGCCAAGGGCCTCGTCGCCGCCGGTCAGATGCGCGCCTCGCTGCAAGCGCGGATCGAGCGCGTGATGCAGGTCACGCTGTCGCGCGAGATGGATCGCCTGGAAAAGCAGATGACGTTCCTCGCCTCGGTCGGCTCGACGGCGCCGTTCATCGGGCTGTTCGGCACGGTGTGGGGCATCATGCGGTCCTTCCACACGATCGGCATCACCAAGAACACCTCGATCGCGTCGGTCGCCCCCGGCCTCGCCGAAGCGTTGTTCGCGACGGCGCTCGGCCTGATCGCCGCGATCCCGGCGGTCATCGCCTATAACAAGATCTCGTCGGAGCTGAACCGCTACGCGGGCCGCCTCGAAACCTTCTCCTCCGAATTCGGCGCGATCCTGTCGCGTCAGCTCGAAGAGAAGCAATAATGGCGGGCCCCCTCGTCAATCGCGGGCGGCGCGGTGCGGGCGGCGGACGCCGCCGCGGGGCCGGCATGGTCGCCGAGATCAACGTCACGCCTTTTGTGGACGTGATGCTCGTGCTGCTGGTGATCTTCATGATCACCGCCCCGCTGCTCACCTCGACCGTGCCGGTCGATCTGCCCCAAACCCAAGCCGCGCGCGCCACGGGCCAGGACGAACCGCTGGTCGTCTCGGTCAATAACGGCGGCAAGGTCTATCTGCAGGATACCGAGCTGGAGCTCGACGCGCTGGTCGAACGCTTGCGCGCCATCACCAACAACAACAACGACGCGCGCATCTTCGTGCGCGGCGACAAGGCCATCAATTACGGCCGCGTGTTGGAAGTGATGGGCGCCATCTCGGCGGCCGGCTTCAACAAGGTGGCGCTGGTGGCCGAAGTGCCCGCCGGCGGCCGTCCGGCGCCGCAGCGACGCTGAACCGATGAACGCGATCGCCGATACGGAAGATATGCCCAGCGAGCGGATGGCGGCCGGTATGGTCGTCTCCGCCGTGCTGCATGTTGCCGTGTTGGCGATTCCGTTCCTGCCGTTCGACTTCTTCTCGCGCGAGATCAAGACCGAAGAATCACCGCTGGTGTTCGAGGTGCTGCCGATTTCGGCGATCACCAACGTGCCGCCGCCGCGTCCCGAACCGCCGACACCCGCCCCGCAGGCGCAAGCGCCCAAGCCGGTCGAAACGCCGGCCCCGGCACCCACGCCGCCGCCGCAACCGGCCCCGCCCGCACCGCCGCCGCCCCCGCCGCCGCCGGCACCGCCGCCGCCCGCACCCGCACCGCCGGCACCCACGCCGCCAGCCCCGCCGCCGCCGGCGCCAACGCCCGCACCGCGCCCGGAGCCTGCGCCTGCGCCGACACCGGCACCGCCCGCACCGGCCCCGCGTCCGGCACCGCCGGTCGCCGCACCCGCGCCGCCCGCACCGCCCGCACCGCGTCCGCGCGCGCAGAATTTCGATCTCGACAACGTGCTGCGCGATTTGACGCGCCCGCGCCCGCAAGCGCAGCCCCAGCCGCAACAACAAGCGGCGGCCCAGCCCGCCCCGCAAGCGGCGGCCGCACGCCCGTCGAACGCGCCCAGCAATCCCAATCTGCCGCTGTCGATGACCGAGATGGACGCGATCCGTCAGCGCGTCTCGCAATTCTGGAATATCGATCCGGGTGCCCGCGGCGTGGAAACCTTCGCGGTCGAATTGCGCGTGTGGGTGGACCGCGACGGCACGGTGCGCGACGTGCGCGTGGTGAACGTGCAGGGCGAGGCGGGCGGCTTCCGCGACGCCTTCGCCGATGGCGCGCGCCGCGCGGTGCTGCGCGCATCGCCCTTGCCGATGCCCGCCGACAAATCTTCGCAGATGCTCGACGGCAACTTGATTCTCGCCTTCAATGCCCGCGAGATGCTGGGTGCGAGACGTTAGCGCCAAATCCGGTTAGGGAGATCGACCTATGATCCATGATTCATTCCCCCTGAAGCGCCGCGCGTTGCTCGCCGGCGCCGCCGCATCCCTGGCGCTGCCCTCGGTCGCGCAATCCCAGGTTCGCATCGACATCACGCGCGGGCGCGTCGATCCGCTGCCCACGGCCGTGTCCCCGTTCCACGGCGACGGGCGCGATGCCGCGACCGGGGCCGAGATCGCGAAGGTCATCTCCAACAATCTCGAACGCTCGGGCCTGTTCCGGCCGATCGATCCGCGCGCCTTCACGAACACCCCGGCGCAGCTCGCCGCCGCCGCCCCGCAATTCACGACCTGGCGCCAGATCAACGCCGCCGTGCTGATCCACGGCAACGTGGCGACGCTGCCGGACGGCCGTTTGCGCGTCGAATTCCGGTTGTGGGACGTGTTCGGCGAAGCGCAGATGGAAGGCCGCGTCTACACGACGGCGGCGTCCAACTGGCGGCGCATCGCGCATATCGTATCGGACCAAGTCTATAAGCGCGTCACCGGCGAAGACGGTTATTTCGATACGCGCGTCGTCTACGTGTCGGAATCGGGGCCGGGGCAGCGGCGCATCAAGCGCCTGGCGCTGATGGATCAGGACGGCGCCAATCACCGCTTCCTGACCGACGGGCGCGAACTCGTGCTCACGCCGCGCTTCTCGCCGACCGCGCAGGAGATCACGTATCTCGCCTATGTGCAGACCGGCAACAATCCCAACATGCTGCGTCCGCGCGTTTATCTTTTGAACATCGATACGGGCCAGCGCGAAGTCGTCGGCGATTTCCCCGGCATGACCTTCGCGCCGCGATTCTCGCCCGACGGCAATCGCGTGATCATGTCGATGGCGCAATCGGGCACGACCGACGTCTACACGATGGATCTGCGCACGCGTCAGCAAGCGCGCATCACGAATCACAACTCGATCAATACGTCGCCGTCCTATTCGCCCGACGGGCGGCAGATCGTGTTCAATTCCGATCGCGGCGGCTCGCAGCAGATCTATACGATGAGCGCGAGCGGCGACAACGTGCAGCGGATTTCCTTCGCGCGCGGCCTTTACGGCACGCCCGTGTGGAGCCCGCGCGGCGATTTGATCGCCTTCACCAAACAGACCGAGGGCGAATTCTTCATCGGCGTGATGCGCCCGGACGGTTCGGGCGAAAGATTGCTGACCCGCGCCTTCCTCGTGGAAGCCCCGACCTGGGCGCCGAACGGCCGCGTTTTGATGTATTTCCGCCAGGGTGCGTCCGATAGTCGCGGTAACGGCGGCAACCCACGGCTCTATAGCATTGATTTGACTGGCTATAACGAGCGGGAAATTTTGACGCCGGCGGACGGATCGGACCCGGCATGGTCGCCGCTACTGCCTTGATTTCGCTGGATTGACTTGATTCCCCAACATTCGCTCTTTATATTCCGCGCGATTTTGACGAGGCGGGGCTCGCTGCAGTGCGGTTAGTCCCGCTTTTTCCGTCGGACCATGTGGGATCGGCGGCTGAGAGAGAGGGATGGGCCTTCTCGATCGGGAGAAATTCCGCGTAAGTGTGGCGCCCGAGCAATAGTCAGCGGCAACACTTCGCGGTAAGGTCAAAGAAGAGAAGAAAGAGGAGTTTCCTTCTATGCGCTTCAAGCTCTTGAGCACGCTCGCCGCGGTTGCCCTGCTCGCCGCTTGCGAATCCGCCCCGACCCAGCAGGCCGCCACGGGCGGTTCCGGCGCCGCCGCGCCGGCCCCGGCCGCCGCACCGGCCCCCGCCGCTGCGGGCATCCGCCCCGGCTCGCAGGAAGACCTGGTCCAGAATGTCGGCGACCGCGTGTTCTACGACTTCGACAAGTCGGAACTGCGTCCCGAAGCGCGCCGCACGATCGAGCGTTGGGCCGCTTGGATGAAGCAGCACGGCAACGTGACGATCACGATCGAAGGTCACGCCGACGAGCGCGGCACGCGCGAATACAACATCGCGCTGGGCGAACGTCGTGCGACGGCCGCCCGCAACTACCTCGTCTCGCAGGGCATCGACGCCCGTCGCGTCGCGACGATCTCGTACGGCAAGGAACGCCCGGCGGTCCTCGGCTCGAACGAGGGCGCGTGGCGCCAGAACCGTCGCGGCGTCGCGGTGGTCAACTAATAAATCCTTCTGGATTTGTTGGATCGGAAGCGCCCGCCGGTTTTCACCGGCGGGCGTTTTCTTTTCCGGCGGGTTCGTTTTATATGTCGAGTGCCATGCGCCGTCTGATCCTCGCTTTCGCCGTTTCGCTGCTCGCCGCTTGCGCCCAAGGGCCCGCGACGACGCCGTCTTCAGAACCGATCGCCGCCGTCTCGGTGTTTTTCGACACCGACTCGGCCGAGCTGACGCTGGTCGCGTCGTCGGCGTTGGAACGCGCGGCCGAGCGCATGAAGGCCGAACCGCGTTTGCTCGGCCGGATCGAGGGCTACGCCGATCCGCGTGGCGCGGCGGCCGCGAATATCGCGCTCTCGGCCAAGCGTGCCGCCACGGTGCGCGACTTTTTGGTCGCGTGGGGCATCGCCGACAATCGCCTGACGGTTGTGGCGCTGGGGGCGGAGCGTTCGGCTTTCGGCGCCGAAGCGCTCGAACGGCGCGTCGTGCTGCGCCTCGAATAACGCGCGCGCACTGCCTTAATTTTTCCATTTCTTCGCCCTGCCGCCTTCACGAATAAGGCGGAGGGTTGATTTGGCCTCGATTCGCGCGGCAATAACCCGCGTAGGGCCTGCCATATCGGCCCATCTACAGGAGCCCCAAAATAATGCGCGTCAAGTTCCTCGCCGCCGCCGCGGCTCTCGTCCTCCTCGCCGCTTGCGATTCCGGCACGTCCGGCTCGGGCGGTATCACCGGGTCGGGCAGCGCGCCCGTTCTCGCCAATCCGCCGGGTTCCGGCGTGGGGCAGGGCGGCGTGAACTCGGGCGCGCTGGGTGCGGGCGGTGTCCGCGCCGGCAGCCAGGAAGATCTGAACCAAAGCGTCGGCGACCGTATTTTCTACGGCTCCGACCGATCGGATATCAGCCCGGAAGCGCGCCGCACCGTCGAAGGCTGGGCGCAGTGGCTGCGCCAGAACCCCGGCGTGCAGGCGACGATCGAAGGCCATGCCGATGAACGCGGGACGCGCGAATACAACCTGGCGCTGGGCGAACGGCGCGCCGCCGCCGCGCGCAACGCGCTGATTTCGATGGGCATCGATCCGCGCCGCGTGTCGACCGTGTCCTACGGCAAGGAACGCCCGCAGGTGCTGGGCTCGACCGAGCAGGCCTGGGCGCAGAACCGCCGCGGCGTGCTGCTCGTCAACTGAGCCTAAGTTCCGGTTAAATTACCGAAAATCGAGGCGGGGTGCGCTTGCGCGCCCCGCCTTTATTTTGCCCATTCGGCCCCGTATCTTGGGCGCCATGATCCGCCGATTCGCCATTGCCGCGGCGCTTGCCGCGGGCCTCGCGGGCGCGGCCCAACCGGCCCTCGCCCAAACCGACACGCGCGCCTTGATGGAGCGCATGGACCGTCTGCAACGCGACATGGATGTCATGCAGCGCAATCTCGCGCGCGGCACCGTGGGCGGCAGCAGTGTCGCGCCGTCGGTCACGCCATCGGCCCCGCCGCCGCCCGCCGGCGTGGCAAGCTCCGCCTTCGTCGAGCAAACCGAAACGCGCGTCGGGCGTCTCGAAGAACAGATGCGCGATCTGACCGGGAAGCTGGAGGAAGCGAATTATCGCGCCGCCCAAATCCAGCAGCGTCTGGACAAGCTGGTCGGCGACGTCGATTTCCGCCTGACGCAGCTCGAACGCGGCGGTGCCGCGCCCGCGCAAACCGGCGATGCCGCTCCGGCGACCGCCGCACCCGTCGCACCCACCGCGTCGAACGTGCAAGCCCCGCGCGCCGGCACCAACGTGGCGCCCGGCGAAGCGCGCGTGCTTCTGGTTCCCGGCGCGCCGCCCGCCGCGCCGCAATCGGCGGCGGCCCCGGCCGCTGCCGCCGCCCAGTCGGCGATTTCGCTGCCATCGGGCCCGCCCGAAACGCAGTACGAATTCGCCTACGGCCTCTATCAGCAAGCCGTGCAGGATCGCGGCGATTTTGGCCGCGCGGAAACCGCTTTGCGCCAATTCATCGGCGCGCATGGCCAGCATCGTCTGGCGGGCGACGCGCAATATTGGCTGGGCGAAACCTTCTATGCCCGGCGCGACTGGACGTCCGCCGCGCGCGAATTCGCCGCGCAGTTCCGCACCTATCCGCAAAACGCCAAGGCGCCCGACAGCCTGTTGCGCCTGGGCCAGTCGCTGGGCCAGCTCAACCGCAAGGACGACGCTTGCGGCACGCTCGCCGAACTCGATCGCCGTTATCCCAACTCCTCGCAGACGATAAAGATCGCGGCCACCCGCGAGCGCCAGCGTCTGCAGTGCCGGGCCTAAGCCCGCAGGGCTTCGCCGCGTCGATCGAAAGGCTCGGCCCTTTCGAACCCCATCCCGTGATTGCCGTCGCCTGGTCGGGCGGCGGGGATTCCACCGCCTTGCTGCTGCTGGCGCGCGACTGGGCGCGGATGCGCGGCGGGCGCGTCGTCGCCCTGCATGTCGATCACGGCTTGCGCGCGGAATCGGCGGCTGAAGCCGCGATGCTCGAAGCGCGCGCAAGCGAATGGGGCATCGACTTCGTCGCTTTGCGCTGGGACGGGCCCAAGCCGCGCACCGGCATTCTGGAGGCCGCGCGCGAGGCGCGCTACGCGTTGCTCGAAGCCGAATGCGCCCGGCGCGCGATCTTGCATCTGTTGGTCGCGCATAACGCCGACGATCAGGCCGAGACGATCGCTTTACGGACCGAACGGCATTCGGGCGCCGTGGGCCTTGCCGGCATGTCGGCGATCGTCGAACGCGCGCAGATCCGCATTCTTCGCCCGGTGCTGGGCGTCACGCACGAAACCTTGCTCGCGACATGCCGCGCTTACGGTGTGACGTGGATCGAGGATCCGTCCAACGCCAATCCGGCGACCGCACGCGGGCGCTTGCGTGAAAGCGATTTGCCCAAGCCCGATCCGCAAGCCGCGAACGCGCGCCGGATGCGCGAACGCGATCTCGCGCATCGCTTGGCGCTTGCCGTGTCGGTGGCGCCGGAAGGCTTCGCGCGGTTGAATTTGCCGGCGTTGGGCGAGGGCGAATTGGCGGTCGAGGCGTTGGGCCGCATCGCGCGGGCGATCGGCGGCGGCGAATACACGCCGCGCCGCGTGCGCGCGACGGGCGTGTTCGCCGCGTTGATGCGCGGAAGCGCTGCGACCTTGGGGCGTTGTCGCTTCGCGCCCGCGCGCGATGGACGCATCGTCGTGGCGCGCGAAGCCGCCCCCGCGCCGCCGGAAATTCCGATCCCGCCCGGTGAAATCGTCGCCTGGGACGGGCGTTTCGCGCTGCAACTTCATGGCGGTCCGCCCGGTTTAACCGTGGGCGCTCTGGGCGACGAAGGCTGGGCCGCTTTGCCGCAGCCCGAGCGTGCCGCCGCAAGGGCGCGCATCCCCTTGATCGCACGCGCTGTTTTACCGGCGTTACGGGACCTTGACGGGGTGCTCGCCGTTCCCCACCTCTTGTATGGACGCAACGCGCAAGCGCTTGATACGCTGGCCAAGTTGGACGTCCGGTTCCGTCCGCGCCTGGCTATGGCGCCGGCGGAATTCGTGTGACGCTTTTTCCGGTCTCGAAAGGCTGCGCCTTGAACAATTTCGGCAAGAACCTGGTTCTTTGGGTGATCATCGGCTTGTTGCTGATCGCCCTGTTCAACATGTTCCAGGGCTCGGGCCCGCGCGGCAACGCGCAGCCGATGCCGTATTCCGAATTCATCGCCAATGTCGATCGCCAGCAGGTGCGCGACGTGACGATCCAAGGCCCCAATCTGCGCGGCTCGCTGACCGACGGGCGCCAATTCGCGACCTATGCGCCCAGCGACCCGGGGCTGGTCGATCGTCTTCAGCGCAACAACGTCAATTTCTCGGCCCAGCCGCTCGAGGAGCAGATCCATCCGCTGCTCTCCATCCTGCTGTCCTACGCGCCGTTCCTGATCATGATCGGCTTGTGGATCTTCTTTATGCGCCAGATGCAGGGCGGCGGCGGCCGGGCCATGGGCTTCGGCAAAAGCCGCGCGCGTCTGCTGACCGAGAAGGTCGGCCGCGTGACTTTCGACGACGTCGCGGGCATCGACGAAGCCAAGGGCGAGCTCGAGGAAATCGTGGAATTCCTGCGCGACCCGCAGAAATTCCAGCGTTTGGGCGGCAAGATCCCCAAGGGCGTGCTGCTCGTCGGCCCGCCGGGTACGGGTAAGACTCTGCTGGCGCGCGCCATCGCGGGCGAAGCCAATGTGCCGTTCTTCACGATCTCGGGCTCCGACTTCGTCGAAATGTTCGTCGGCGTGGGCGCTTCGCGCGTGCGCGACATGTTCGAGCAGGGCAAGAAGAACGCGCCGTGCTTGATCTTCATCGACGAAATCGACGCGGTCGGCCGCCATCGCGGTGCGGGCCTGGGCGGCGGCAACGACGAGCGCGAGCAGACGCTCAACCAGTTGCTGGTTGAGATGGACGGCTTCGAAGCGAACGAAGGCGTCATCCTGATCGCCGCGACCAACCGTCCCGACGTGCTCGACCCCGCCTTGCTGCGTCCCGGCCGCTTCGACCGTCAGGTCGTGGTGCCGAACCCCGACGTCGCGGGCCGCGAGAAGATCCTCAAGGTCCATCTGCGCAAGGTGCCGTTGTCGCCCGACGTGGACGCCAAGGTCATCGCGCGCGGCACGCCGGGCTTCTCGGGTGCCGATCTCGCCAATCTCGTCAACGAAGCCGCGTTGCTGGCGGCACGCCGCGCCAAGCGCTTCGTGACGATGTCGGAACTGGAAGACGCCAAGGACAAGGTCATGATGGGCACCGAGCGCCGCTCGATGGTCATGACCGAGAAGGAGAAGGAGCTGACCGCCTATCATGAAGCCGGTCACGCGCTCGTCTCGATCTCCGTCCCCGGCAACGATCCCTTGCATAAGGTGACGATCATCCCGCGCGGCCGCGCGCTGGGCCTCACCATGATGCTGCCCGAGCGCGACAAGCTCTCGATCTCGAAATACGAGATGGAGGCGAAGCTCGCGATGGCGTTCGGCGGCCGCGTGGCCGAAGAACTGATCTTCGGGCCGGAGAACGTGACGACGGGTGCGGCGGGCGACATCCAGATGGCGACCGCGATGGCGCGGCGCATGGTCACCGAGTTCGGCATGTCCGATAAGCTCGGCCGCGTGCGCTACAACGCCAACGAACAGGAAGTGTTCCTGGGCCATTCGGTGACGCAGACGCAGAACATTTCCGAGCAGACCGCGAACCTGATCGATAGCGAAGTGCGCCGAATCGTCGAAGGCGGCGAGGTGAAGGCGCGCGAAGTGCTCAACACCCGCATCGACGATCTGCACAAGCTCGCCAAGGGGCTGCTCGAATACGAAACCCTGTCGGGCGACGAGGTGCAGACCTTGCTGCGCGGCGAAACGATCGAACGGCCGGATGCCGATGCGCCCCCGCCGACCGCCAAGACCGGCGGGCGTCGCGGCTCGGTGCCGACCTCCGGCTCCAAGCCCGCGACGGATCCGGGTGCGGCCCCCGCATAACGCCCAAGAAGACGAAGTTGCGACGAACGGCCCCGCCCCAAAGCGGGGCCGTTTTCGTTTGGGGTCGCGCGCGGACATGCTAATTCTGCGCGCGCCATGACACGCCGCTTCGACCGTTTTGTCCTCGACCGTCCGCTGGTGATGGGCATCGTCAACACGACGCCGGACTCGTTCTCCGACGGCGGTGACCATTTCGACCGCGACGCGGCGATCGCGCGCGGCCTCGAACAGATGGCGGACGGCGCTGACATCCTCGATATCGGCGGCGAGTCGACGCGCCCCGGCTCGGCCCCCGTGCCGCCGATTGAGGAACGCCGCCGCGTGGTACCCGTGATCGAGGCTTTGGCGAAAGCCGGCGCGGTCGTGTCGATCGACACGCGCCATGCCGAGACGATGAAGGCCGCCCTCGACGCGGGCGCATCGATCGTCAACGACATCACGGCGCTGACCGGCCCCGGCTCTCTCGACCTCGTCGCCGCGCGCGGCGTGTCGGCGGTGCTGATGCATATGCAGGGCGAGCCCAAGACGATGCAGGCGAACCCGCATTACGACAACGCGCCGCGCGAGATCGCGGATTATCTGGCCGCCCGCATCGCCGCTTGCGAAGCAGCGGGAATCCCGCGCGCGAAGCTCAGCGTCGATCCGGGAATCGGCTTCGGCAAATCGGTCGCGCATAACGCGCAAATCCTGGCGCGGATCGATGTGCTGCGGGCGTTGGACGTTGCCGTGCTGATCGGCGTGTCGCGCAAAAGCTTTCTCGGCGCCTTGTCGAAGGGCGAGAAGCCGAAGGATCGTTTGCCGGGATCGCTGGCGGCGGGGCTCGCCGCCATCGCGCGCGGGGCGGATATCCTGCGCGTCCACGACGTGGCGCCGACAATCCAGGCCTTGAAGGTCTGGCGCGCCATCGAATCCGCGCAATAAACCGCAATAACCCGTGTCTTTACGGGGTCTCTTCCGCCGCCTATAAGCGCCGACATGCGCAAGCTATTCGGAACCGACGGGATTCGCGGCCTCGCCAATGTGGCGCCGATGACGGCCGAAACCGCCATGGCGGTGGCCATCGCGGCGGGAAAGGTGCTGCGCCGCAGCCATCACCGCCCGCGCGTGCTGATCGGCAAGGACACGCGCCTCTCGGGCTATATGTTCGAGAACGCGCTGACCGCCGGCTTCCTGTCGATCGGCATGGACGTGCTGCTGCTCGGGCCCATGCCCACGCCCGCCGTCGCGATGCTCACGCGGTCCTTGCGCGCCGATCTGGGCGTGATGATCTCCGCCTCGCACAATCCGCATCACGACAACGGCATCAAATTGTTCGGCGCCGACGGCTACAAGCTGTCGGACGAATTGGAGGCCGAGATCGAGCGCCATATCGGCGACGATTCCGGCCGCGTGGCGCCCGAAAAACTCGGGCGCGCGCGCCGCATCGACGACGCGCCCGGCCGCTATATCGAATTCGCCAAGGCGACCTTCCCGAAGGGCTTGAGCCTCGACGGACTCAAAGTCGTCGTCGATTGCGCCAACGGGGCCGCCTATCGCGTGGCGCCGACGGTGTTGTGGGAACTCGGCGCCGAGATCGTGCCGCTCGCCATCGATCCCGACGGCTTCAACATCAACAAGGATTGCGGCGCCACGCATGTCGAAACGCTGCAACAGGCCGTCGTCGCACACGGTGCGCAAGTCGGGCTGGCGCTCGACGGCGACGCCGACCGTTTGCAATTGGTCGACGAGAAAGGCCGCCTGATCGACGGCGACCAAGTTCTCGCCGCCATCGCGCGCGCGTGGAAGGCCGACGGCAAATTGCGCAAAGGCACGGTCGTCGCGACCGTCATGTCCAATCTGGGTTTGGAGCGTTGGCTGGAAGGCGAAGGCCTGACGCTGACGCGCACCAAAGTCGGCGACCGCTATGTGCTGGAAACGATGCGCGAGCTCGACGCCAATCTCGGCGGCGAGCAATCGGGCCATGTCATCCTGTCGGATTACGCGACGACCGGCGACGGTTTGATCGCCGGTCTGCAAATGCTCGCTTCCATCGTGCAGTCGGGCAAAAACACGAGCGACGTGGCGCATGTGTTCGAAGCGCTGCCGCAACTTCTGGAAAACGTGCGCTTCGCCGCCACCCCGCCGCTCGACGACGCCAAGGTCAAAGCCGCGATCGCGGCGGCGGAAAAGAAGCTCGGCCGCAACGGCCGCGTGCTGATCCGCAAATCGGGTACCGAGCCGCTGGTGCGCGTCATGGCCGAAGGGCCGACCGACGACGCGGTGCGCGACGCGGTCGGCGGCATCGTGTCGGCGTTGATCGACGCGGGCGGCACCAAGGCCGGCGGCACGAAAGCCTCGGCCCCGGCGGCGAAGCCCGCCCCCAAAGCCGACGCGACGGCGGCGGGCGGGCCCGGGCGGCGCGCCAAGCCGCAGCGCGGGGCGGCGGAGTAGGCGATGCGCGGACGGGTACTGATCGTCGCCGGTTCGGATTCCGGCGGCGGGGCGGGGATCCAGGCCGATATCAAGGCCGTGACCGCGAATAACGGCTACGCGATGACGGCGATCACGGCGCTCACCGCGCAGGATACGCATGGCGTGCACGGCGTGCATGTCGTGCCGGTCGATTTCATCGCCCAGCAGATGCGCCTCTGCCTGCGCGATATCGGTGCGGACGCGATCAAAACCGGCATGCTGCACGACAGCGCCACGATCGACGCGGTCGCGGACACGCTGGAAGCGGAAGCCAAGGGCATCAAACTCGTCGTCGATCCGGTGATGTACGCCAAAGGCGGCCATCCGTTGTTGCTGCCCGAAGCGGTCACGACGCTGAAGCGCCGCATGATGGTGCTGGCGACGGTTTTGACGCCGAATCTGCCCGAAGCCGAAGCCTTGTCGGGCATGACGATCCGCGACCCCCGTGATATGCGCCACGCGGCGCAAGCGATGATCACGTTGGGCTGCCAGGCCGTGCTGCTCAAAGGCGGCCATCTCGACTCAGACGCGATCGTCGATATCCTCGCCACGCAGGGCGGCGTGAAGGTTTTCGAATCGGCGCGCATCAAGACGAAGGCGACGCACGGGACGGGCTGCACGCTGGCTTCCGCCATCGCGACCGGCCTTGCGCAAAATCTCGATCTCGAAACCGCCGTCGGCCGGGCACGCGATTATGTGCGCCGTGCGATGGAAACCGCCCCCGGTTACGGCGGCGGTCACGGGCCGCTCAACCACGCGCACCCGTTCGATCGTTAGGCGCGCGGAACGCTCGAATAGAGCGAGACGAACAGGAAACGCTTCTGCGATTCCTCGATCGGGTAATCGTCGTCCATCCAGTTCATCACGTTCGGCGCGAATTCGCGGAAATCGCGCCATGCGCCTTGGCGGCGCAGATAAAGCTGCGTGGCGCGCAACGCGACTTGATCGAGCGTCCAGGCCGCTTGGCGCGATTCCAAAAAATGGCGGCAATAGCCCGCGACTTTGGTTGCGAAGTCGCGGCCCGTTTTCGTATCGCCGACATAGATCATCGTCGCCAGCAGATGATTGGCGAAATCGTAGCGGATTTTGACGTTGCCGCCCGCGTCCGCCGCCGCCAGCTCGTCGAGCCAAGGCCGCGGATCGCGCGTCGGCGCCATATCGATGTCGCACACCAAAATCGGCCGGCGATAGCGCGCGAGCAAAGCGGGCAGGGCCAGAAACCGCGCGCAAGTGTAATAGGTCTTCGCCGGCATATGCCCGTCGGGCCCGTCGAAACGCGCGAGATCGGTCGTCTCGCGCGTCACCGCGAAATCGAGATGGCCTTGCGTCAAATCCTTGACGCGCGATAGGCGTTCTTCGCTTTCCGCGGTCGGATTGACGACATGCAGATGCAGCGCGATGCCGGGCGCGCGTGCGGCGAGATTGCCCGACAGCAATTCCGCGAAACGCGCGGCGTAGCCCGCATCGGCGGCGGCGAAGATCAACGGCGCATCGCCCCCGGCATAGTCGCCCTCGGGCGCCATCGCGGGCGGCGGCGGCAAGGCGGCGAAGAAATCGTCGTCCAACGCGATCTGGCGCGCGATGGCCTTGATATTGAGATGCGCATCGGCCCCCGCCGGGCCGGGGCATTGGCCCCATTTGGCGAAGGCGTCGCGCGCCCCCGATACGTCGTCGAGCTCGGCCAGCGCCGTGCCCAGCCCGTACCACGACCCGGCCGAGAAGGGCGATCGGGTCAGCGCCGCGCGATAGGCGTCGGCGGCATCGCTCGCGCGTTGCAGATCCATCAACAGATTGCCGCGCCGCCGTTCGAAATCGGGGCCGGACTCGCCCAGCGCCTTGGCCGCCTCGAACGCGGCGGCGGCTTGCGCCAAATCGCCCGTCGCATGCGCCGCACGCCCCAACAACGCGTGGGCGGGCCCCATCGCCGGCACGAGATCCACGGCGCGCGCCAGCGCGTCGCGCGCAGCCACGAAGGCGCGCCGGCGCAACAGCGCCTCGCCCTCGCGCAGCAGCGTGGAGGCGTCGGCGGTCACGCTTTGCTTGCCTCCAGAATTGCGCGCAGCAACACGTTGCAGCCCGCTTCGAGATGTTCGGGCTTCGCGTCCTCGATCTCGTTATGGCTGATGCCGTCCTTGCACGGCACGAAGATCATCGTCGTCGGGCAGACCTTGGCCATATAGACCGCGTCGTGGCCCGCACCGGAGATGATGTTCATCGCCGAATAGCCGAACGCGGCGGCCCCGTCGCGCACGCGCTCGATCAAATGGGGGGCGAAGGGCGTGGGCGGAAAATACCAAAAATCCTTGATCTCCAATTCCAGACCCGTCTGATCGGCGATCACAGCGCATTGCGCCTTCAACGCCGCATCCATCGACGACAAGCGTTCGTCGTCCGGGTGGCGGAAATCGACGGTGAAGAAGACGCGCCCCGGAATCGTGTTGCGGCTGTTGGGGAAACTTTGGATGAAGCCGACGGTCGCGCAGGCGTAAGGCTGATGGTCGTGGCCGATCTTGTTCACGGCGTCGATCATCCGTGCCGCCCCCACCAGCGCGTCGCGCCGGCGGCGCATCGGCGTGGGGCCGGCATGCGCTTCCTGGCCCACGACGGTCACTTCGTACCAGCGTTGGCCTTGGGCACCCGTGACGACGCCGATGGTTTTGTCTTCGGCTTCCAGGATCGGGCCTTGCTCGATATGCGCTTCGAAATAGGCGCCGATATTGCGCCCGCCCACGGCCGCGTCGCCGCGATAGCCGATCTTGGCCAGTTCCGCGTCGAAGCGCTTGCCGTCCACGTCGGTCTTCGCTTCGACCTCGTCGACTGCGAACACGCCCGCATAGGCGCCCGAGCCCATCATCGCGGGCGAGAAGCGCGAGCCTTCCTCGTTCGTCCAGACGACGACTTCGATGGCGCGATCGGTTTGGATCTTCGCGTCGTGCAGCGTGCGCAGCACTTCGAGACCCGCGAGCACGCCGTAAACGCCGTCGAACTTGCCGCCGGTGGGCTGGGTGTCGAGATGGCTGCCGGTCGCGATCGCGGGCAATTCGGGCCGCGCGCCTTCGCGGCGCAGGAACATGTTACCGACCCGATCCACGGTCGCCGTGCAACCGATTGTCTTTGCCCAGCGAACGAGCAGATCGCGGCCCTGGCGGTCGAGATCGGTCAGCGCCAGCCGCGCGCAACCGCCTTTGGGCGTGGCGCCGATCGCGCCCATTTCCATCAGCGCGGCCCAGAGGCGACTTCCATCGATACGCAAATTATCCATCGAATCTCGCCGGAAAAGTTGATTGCCGAACCCGAAACGTCGCATTCTCCCGGCCAAGCGTGCAAGTGGCCATGGCCACAGTCGGAGGGAGCGTTATGAGTCGCAAGAAGCCGGAAGAACTGCGCAGTCATCGTTGGTACGGCGTCCAGGATATGCGGTCCTTCGGGCATCGCTCGCGGACCAAGCAGATGGGCTTCGACGCCGAGGATTACGCGGGCAAGCCGGTGATCGCGATCATCAACACGTTCAGCGACGCCAATCCCTGCCATCACCATTTCAAAAGCCGCGTCGACGACGTGAAGCGCGGCGTGCTCCAGGCGGGCGGTTTCCCGCTGGAAATGCCCGCCATGTCGCTGGGCGAGCCGTTCATGAAGCCGACGACGATGATCTACCGCAATCTGCTGTCGATCGACGTCGAGGAATTGCTGCGCGCCAATCCGGTCGACGGCGTCGTCCTGATGGGCGGCTGCGACAAGACCGTGCCCGCCATGCTGATGGGGGCCGCGTCGATGAACATTCCGGCGATCTTCCTGCCGGCGGGGCCGATGCTGCGCGGCCATTGGCACGGCAAGACGCTGGGCTCGGGCTCCGACGTTTGGAAATATTGGGCCGAGAAGCGTGCGGGCAATATCGACGACAAGGCCTGGGTCGAAATCGAAGACGGGATCGCGCGCAGCTTCGGCACCTGCATGACGATGGGCACGGCCTCGACCATGGCGTCGGCTGCCGAAGCCTTGGGCATGACGCTGCCGGGTGCGTCGTCGATTCCGGCGGCGGATTCGGGCCATGTGCGCATGGCCGCCGCGTGCGGCCGGCGCATCGTCGATATGGTGTGGGACGATTTGAAGCCCAGCGACGTGATGACGACCGAAGCGTTCGAGAACGCGGTGCTTGCCGTGCTGGCGTTGGCGGGTTCGACCAACGCGGTCATCCATCTGATCGCGATGGCCGGGCGTCTCGACGCCAAGCTCGATCTCGATCGTTTCGACGCGCTGTCGCGCAAGGTGCCGATGCTCGGCAATATCCGCCCGTCGGGCAAATACCTGATGGAGGATTTCTTCTACGCGGGCGGCTTGCCGGGCCTGCTCAACCGCATCGCGGGCGATCTGCATTTGAACTGCGTCACCGTCAACGGCAAGACGCTGGGCGAGAACATCAAGGGCGCGGAAGTCTACGACGACGACGTCATCCGCAAGCGCGACAACCCGGTGAAGGGCGAGGGCGGTCTCGCTGTGTTGCGCGGCAATCTCTGCCCCGACGGTGCGGTCATCAAGCCGCCGGCGGCCGAGCCGCATCTTCTCGTCCATCGCGGGCCGGCTTGCGTGTTCAACAATTACGACGACATGGCCGCGCGCATCGACGATCCGAATTTGAAGGTCACGAAGGATTCGGTGCTGGTGCTGCGCTCGGCGGGCCCGTTGGGCGCCCCCGGCATGCCCGAATGGGGCCAATTGCCGATTCCGAAGAAGCTGCTGCAGGAAGGCGTGCGCGACATGGTGCGCATCTCCGACGCGCGTATGTCGGGCACCAGCTACGGCGCTTGCGTGTTGCACGTGGCGCCTGAATCGGCGCTGGGCGGGCCGCTCGCGCTGGTGCGCGACGGCGATATCATTTCGCTGGATGTGCCCGGCCGCAAGCTGACGCTGGAGATTTCTGACGCCGAGATGGCCAAGCGCAAGGCGGAATGGAAGGCGCCGAAACCGCATTATCCGCGCGGCTTCGGCATGATCCATTTGAAGCATGTCACGCAGGCGAACGAAGGCTGCGACTTCGACTTCCTGCGCGGGACGGCCCCGATTCCGGAGCCGGAAATCCACTAGAGGGAAAGCGGCGGATCATGCTCTAATCTCCGTCGAAGAGCCCCGATCCGAGGGCTCCGATAAAATGGGAGGTAAGCATGATCCGTCGGCTTTTGCCGGCTGTGGTGGGTTTGGCCGTTTTGGCCGCCGTCGCCCCGGCCCACGCGCAAGGCGCCAACAACTACCGCCTCATGACCGGCCCGCAGGGCGGCGTTTGGGTGCCGCTGGGCGGTGCGCTCAAGAACATCTGGGAAAAGGCGATCCCGGGCCTGTCGGTGCAGACATTGCCCGGCGCGGGCATCGCCAATGTGCGCGGCGTGGACGAAGACCGCGCCGAAATCGGCTTCGGCAACTCGATCTCGACCGTCGACGGCGTCAACGGTGTGGATCCGTTCCCGCGCAAGGCGGCGAATGTCTGCCAGATGGCCTCGCTCTACCCGCAGTATTTCCAGATCGTCGTGAACGAGGATTCGGGCATCAATTCGGTGCGCGATCTGAAGGGCAAGGCGATCGCGGTGCAGACGCGCGGCAACACGGCCGAAGTCATCACCCAGCACATTCTGAAGACGGTCGGCATGTCGTACACCGACATGAAGGTCAATTTCCTGCCGTCCTATAACGACGCGGTGTCGCTGCTGAAGGACGGCCACGCCCAGGCCTTTACGCTCGGCACGACCATTCCCGCGTCGTCGGTGATGGATCTCGCCACGTCGCGGCGCATCCGCGTGCTCGACCTCAAGGACTCGGTCGACCCGATGAAGAAGATCAATTCGGGCTATGTCGCGGTCTCGCTGCCGGCCAACACCTATCCCAACCAGCCGGCGGCGGTGACGAAGATCGGTTATGCCGCGCATCTGATCGTGTCGTGCAAACTGCCCGAGGACCGCGTCTACACGATGATGCGCGCGATCCAGGACAATATGCGCGATCTGGTCGCGGTGAACAAAGCGATGGACGGCATCACCCCCGCCGCGATGGGCGAGGATATCGGCGTGCCGTTCCATCCGGGCGCCAAGAAGTTCTATGTCGAACGCGGCGTGAAGATGTAAGACGCGACGGGGCCGGCGGCGCAAGATCGCCGGCCCTTTCCGTTTCGGGGACGGGGCTTCGTACGACATGACGTATACGCGCGCGATCGCTTGGCTGATCGGCATCATCGGTGCCGTCATGTCGCTCTGGCATATGTGGGTGATCGCGGCCGCACCGCCCGAGGCGCTGTTCTTCCGCGGCGGGCATTTGCTGTTCGCGATGGTGCTCGTCTTCTTGATCTACCCGTTCCGGGGCGAGACGCGCGGCGCGCCGGGCATCATCGATTGGCTGTGCCTCGCCGGTTCGCTGGTCGTCGTGTTCTATCTGTTCGTCAATTACAAATACCTTATCAATCGCATTCCCTATATCGACGATCCGACGGCGCTCGATCAGATCATGGCGGTCGCCTGCATCGTGCTGGTGCTGGAGGCGACGCGCCGCGTGATCGGCTGGGCGCTGCCGATCACGGCGATCATATTTCTCGGCTACGCGCTGTTTTTCACCAACATCTCGCTGCCCTCGACGCTCGATCAGATCTACCTGACGACCGAAGGCATTTTCGGCTCGACGCTGGGCGTCTCCGCCGCGTTCGTGCTGGTCTTCGTGCTGTTCGGCTCGTTCATGGAACGCTCGGGCACGGGCCAGTTGTTCATGGATTTCGCGCTGGCGCTGACCGGCCGCCAAGCGGGCGGGCCCGGCAAGGTCGCGGTCGTGTCGTCGTCGCTGTTCGGCACGATCTCGGGCTCGGCCGTCGCCAACGTCATGGTCGACGGGCCGATCACGATTCCGCTGATGAAGCGCACGGGCTTCACCAAGCATTTCGCCGCCGGTGTGGAATCCGTCGCCTCGACCGGCGGGCAGATCATGCCGCCGATCATGGGGGCCGCCGCTTTCGTGATGGCCGAGTATCTCGCCGTCTCGTATCTCCAGGTTACGATCTGGGCGCTGATCCCGTCGCTGCTCTACTACCTCGCCTGTTTCGGCGCGGTGCATTTCGAAGCCAAGCGCGCGGGCCTCAGCGGCATGCCGGACAACGAATGTCCGAAGCTCGGCACGGTCTTGCGCGAACGCGGGCATTTGTTCATTCCCGTCGGCATCGTGCTGGGCGGGATGTTCGCGGGCTATTCGGCGCCGCTGGCGGCCCTCGCGGGCACGATCGCGTGTTTGCCGGTCGCCTTGATGCGCGCCAATACTCGCCAAGGGATCACCTGGTGGACGGTCGTGGAC
This sequence comes from Alphaproteobacteria bacterium, assembly GCA_017308135.1. Taxonomy (NCBI): domain Bacteria; kingdom Pseudomonadati; phylum Pseudomonadota; class Alphaproteobacteria; species Alphaproteobacteria bacterium. Next base: position 280,801 of record JAFKFM010000009.1, on the reverse strand, counting down.
GCGCTGATCGACGGGGCGAAAAACGCACTCGCCGTCGCGATGGCCTGCGCGTGTGCGGGCATCGTCATCGGCGTGATCGCGCTGACCGGGATCGGCATTTCCTTCACGCAGATCGTGCTGGCCTTGGCGCAGAACACGCTGTTCCTGGCGCTGGTCGTCACCGCGATGGCGGGGATCGTGCTGGGCATGGGCATGCCGACCACGCCCGCTTACATCATCATGGTGTCGCTGCTCGTGCCTGCGATCATGAAGCTGGGCGTCGTGCAGCCCGCCGCCCATATGTTCGCGTTCTACTTCGCCATCCTGTCGGCGATCACGCCGCCGGTGGCGCTGGCGGTGTTCGCCGCCGCGAGCTTGGCGGGGGCGGATCTCTGGAAGGCGGGCTGGGCCGCCGTGCGCATCGGCGCGGCGGGCTTCATCGTGCCCTTCATGTTCGTCTACCAGCCCGCGGTGCTGATGATCGGCGAATGGCCGGATATCCTGCACGCGTTGGTCACGTCGTCGATCGGCTGCGTGCTGCTCGCCGCCGGTTTGCACGGCTATCTGCTGCGCCGCAGCCGGATGTGGGAAAACGCGGCGTTGATCGGCGCCGCGTTGGCGCTGATCTTCCCCGGCTGGCAATACGATCTGTTGGGCTTCGGCTTGGCGGCGGCCGTCATCGTCGCGCAGAAAACGACGGCCGCGCCCGCGCGCGCTTAGAACGCCGTCTTCGCACCCGACAGCGCGGCGAGGCCGGCCAGCGCCACTTCGATATCCTGCTCGCCCGTGCCCGAGCCCACGCCGATCGCGCCGATGACCTTGCCGTCGACGACGATCGGGAAGCCGCCCTTCAAATTGGTCAGCTTGCCTTGCGTCGCGGCGACCAAGCGGCCTTCGAGGGCCGCGTCGGGAATGCCGCCGGTGGGCACGCGGCTCGACGCCGCCGTCTTCGCCTTCATCGTCGCGGAATCGATCGACAGCACCTTGGCGCCGTCCATGCGCGCGAAGGCGAGCATATGGCCGCCGTCGTCGGCGACGACGATGCATTGGGGTGCCCCCATCGCGTTCGCCTTGGCGACCGCCCCCGCCAGAATCTTGTTGGCGCCTTCATAGGTCAGCTTCAAATGCGGGACGGTGTCGGCCATGGCGGGTTCCATTTTTGAGAGGGTGGGGCGAAGACTTTTGCCCAAGAAAAAGGGCCGCTGCCAGAGGGCGCGGCCCAAGTTGGGGAGAAACCTGTCCGCCAACGGGAAACGGGAAGCAGGTTCCCAATCCCGGCGCGTACATGAATTTATTAATGCAGATCGCGTGCCAATCAGGCGGCGGCTTTCAGTGCGGCGTCGCGCGCGGTGTCGATCCGCGTTTGCAACTCGTCCGCCGACAGGCCCGCTTTCGCGGCGGCGGCGATGCCGATGCCTAACGTCAGGACCAAACTCGCCAGCGTCGCGGCCTTTTCCGCCGGCACAAATCGCGCGAAAGCCGCCGCCAAGCGCTGTTCGGATTCGCGCGCGAGACGAAGCGCCATATCGCGCCAGCGCGTATCGATCCCGGCCGCTTCGCCTAAAACGCAGGCGACAAGGCAACCCGGCGGGCGATTTCGCATGCAGTTATTCGTCTCGACGACACCGAAAAAGCCGCGAATTGCGGTATCCAGATCGGGTGCCGCTTCGATCGCGGCCACACCCGCCCGGCCCGGGCCGTCGGCATAGCGGGCGACGGCCTTTTCGAACAAAGCCGCCTTGTCGCCGAACGCGCCGTAAAGGCTGGGCCGGTTGATGCCCATCGCCTCGGTCAGCTGGTCCAGCGACGCGCCTTCGAAGCCGTAACGCGAAAACACGTCGATCGCGGCATCCAAGGCAGCGGTTTCGTCGAATCGGCGCGGCCGACCCATTTTTATACCTTTCAGTAAAAAACCCCCTTGTAAGGACAAGGGAGCCTCCTATTTGTACCAAACAGTAAGAAACGGTGCAATCCCGCACCGCATTCCCCAAAAGGCTTCCACCCATGTCCCGTTTGAATGGCAAGACCGCCCTCGTCACCGGCGGCACGACCGGTATCGGTCTCGAAACCGCGCGCCGCTTCCTGGCCGAAGGGGCCCGCGTCGCGATCACCGGCAACAACCCCGATAACCTCGCCGCCGCCGCGAAGGATCTGGGCGGGAACGTTCTGGCGATCCGCGCCGACAGCGCGTCGGTCGCGGCGCAGAAGGATCTCGCGGCGCAGATCGTGGCGAAGTTCGGCAAGCTCGACATTCTGTTCGCCAATGCCGGCATCGCGACGATTGGCGCGTTCGACACGTTTACTGAAGCCGAATACGACAAGCAGATCGACGTGAACGTGAAGGGACCGTTCTTCTTGACGCAGGCGCTGCTGCCGCATTTCTCGGCCAAGGCGTCGATCATCTATACGGCGTCGGTCGTCGCCAGTGTGGGCTTCGGCAATTCGGAAGCCTATTCGGCCAGCAAAGGCGCCATCCTGGCGATGAGCCGCGCACTCGCCGTCGATCTGGTCGGGCGCGGCATCCGCGTCAACACGATCAGCCCCGGTCCGGTCGCCACGCCGATCTTCGGCAAGGTCAATATGCCCGACGATCAGCGTGCCGGCATGGCGGCGCATATCCAATCGACCGTGCCGATGAAGCGCTTCGGCGAGCCGGTCGAAATCGCCAACGCGGCGGTGTTCCTGGCGTCGGACGAATCCTCGTTCGTCACGGGATCCGACTTCATCGTCGACGGCGGCGTGGTCGCCGCTTAAGCGGGCTTGAGCCAGATGGCGGTGTCGTGGAACACGGCGCCGCCCGCGGGGAAACCGGGATCGGCGGAGGTCAGCAGATTGATGCCGATCCCTTCCTCGAACGCCGCATTCGGCCAAATGCTTTCGACCACGACCGTGCCCGGCAACACGCCGTCGAACGCCTTGGCGTGCACGACCAGCGAGCCTTTCTCGTTGCCCAATCGCACGCGCGCGCCATCCGCGATCCCGAGCTTGGCGAGTGCCGCCGGGTGGATCATCGCCGTCGGGCGTTGCTCGCGTTCCTGGCTGCCCGGCGTTTCGGTGAACGTGGAGTTCAGGAACGTGCGCGCGGGTGCTGCGACCAGCCGGAACGGCTTGTCGTCCGTCGCCGCGTCGTAATTCGTCATCTGCGTGGGCAGCGACGGCATGGCTTCCCACGCGGGGCCGAGCTTCGCCCAATCGGCGTCGAAATGGAATTTGCCGTCGTCATGGCCGAAACCGTCGAGGAAATGCGCGCGCTCGAACGATTGCGCGCGATCGTGCCAGCGCCCGGCATGGACTTCGTCGGCCGACGGATAGCCCGACGCCTTTAACGTCCAATCGATGATGTCCCATTCGCTCATCGCGAAGCCGCGATGTTCTGCCCCCAGGCGCTTGGCGAGTTCGCGATGGACCCAGTGATTGGACTTGGCCTGGGCGTAGGGCTCGACCACCTTGCGCGCGACCTGCAGATAAGTGTGCCCGCCCGCTTGATAGATATCGTCGTGCTCCAGGAACGTCGTCGCGGGCAGGACGATATCGGCCATGCGCGCCGTCTCGGTCAGGAATTGCTCGTGCACGCAGACGAACAGATCGTCGCGCAGGAAGCCTGCGCGCACTTTGGTCAGGTCGGGCGCCACGTTCATCGGATTGGTGTTCTGGATGAACAACGCCGTCACCGGCGGCCCGTCGCCCAGATCGCGCTTGTCGCCGGTCAGCACCGGACCGATGCGGCTTTGATCGAGCTCGCGTACGCGCGTATCGAGCTTATCGAGGCCCTGGATCAGCGTCTTGTCGAGCGCATAGATCGACGATTGCGCGTAGAGGGCGCCGCCGCCTTCGTGCCGCCATGCGCCCGTGATCGCGGGCAGACACGACGCCGCGTGCATCGACGACGAACCGTTGCGATGGCGCGCGAAGCCGTAGCCCAGGCGCAGATAGGCGCGCTTCGTGCCGCCATAGAGACGCGCGAATTCGCGGATCGTCGCGGCCGGCACGCCGCAAATGCTCTCGGCCCATTCGGGCGTTTTGTCGGCGATATGGGTTTCGAGCGCTTCGGCACCGCGCGTGTATTGGGCCATGTAATCGCGGTCGGCAAAGCCTTCGGCGAACAGCACATGCATGACGCCCAGCGCCAAGGCGGCGTCGGTGCCCGGCTTCACCATCAAATGCAGATCGGCTTGTTGCGCGGTTCCCGTGCGATAGGGGTCGACGACGACCAGCTTCGCGCCGCGCGTTTTCTTGGCGCGCGCGATATGCGTCATGACGTTGACCTGGGTGGAGACGGGATTGCCGCCCCACATCACGATCAGATCGGATTTGGCGATCTCGCGCGCATCGACACCGCGCTTGACGCCGGCCCCCGCCAGCCAGCCGGCATCCGCCAGCGTGATGCAGATCGTCGAATACTGGCGCGAATAACCCATGACGTTGCGCAAGCGGTCGATGCCGTCGCGCTGCACCAGGCCCATCGTGCCGGCGTAGAAATAGGGCCACACGGTCTCGGGCCCGAATTTGGCCGCCGCCGCTTTCAGCTTCGCGGCGGTTTCGTCGAGCGCTTCGTCCCACGAAATCGGCGTGAAACCTTCCGGCCCGCAACCCTTGGCCCCCATGCGGCGCAACGGTACCGACAAACGGCCGGGATGGTGCTGGCGTTCGGCGTAGCGCGCCACCTTCGCGCAGATCACGCCGGCCGTGTAGTCGTTGGCGGCGGCGCCGCGCACCTTGCCGATCCGCGACTCGGACAGTTTCTCGATTTCCAGCGCGCAAACGCTGGGGCAATCATGCGGACAAACCGAGGAATGCCAATCTTTCGCGAGGGGACTTGAATCGGGCATGCCCGGACGGTAGGGGAGCATGTCGCCCGCTTCAAGCCAGAAAGCCCAACATGACCGAATCCTGGATCGTCCGCCTTCCCGCTCGCGATATCGCCGATCGCGTGCGCAGCAAGCAGCTCACCGCGACCCAAGTGCTCGAAGCGCATCTGGCCCAGATCGCGGCCGAGAACCCGAAGGTCAACGCGGTCTGCACCGTGGCGGAGGAGAAGGCGCGCTTCTGGGCGGCGGAGATCGACACCAAGGTCGCCAATGGCGAGGACCCGGGTTTGCTCGCGGGCGTGCCCGTCGGCATCAAGGACGTGCACCCGACCGCCGGCATCCGCACGACTTGGGGTTCGCCGACCAAGGCCGATTTCGTGCCCGAGGAAGACGCCGCCACCGTGCTGCGCGTGAAGGCGGCGGGGGCCGTCGTCATCGGCAAGACCAACACGCCCGAATACGCCGCCGGGGCGAACACGTTCAACGACGTGTTCGGCGCCACGCGCAACCCGTGGGATCTTTCCAAAAGCGCTTCGGGTTCGACCGGCGGCGGGGCGGCGGCATTGGCCGCGCGCATGATCGCGCTGGCCGACGGCTCGGATCTCGGCGGTTCGTTGCGCACGCCCGCGTCGTTCTGCGGCGTCGTCGGCTTGCGCCCCACGCCGGGGCTCGTGCCGTCCTATCCCACCACGCGCTATTTCGACATGCTGCCGGTCACGGGCCCGATGGCGCGTGACGTGGGCGACACGGCGCTGATGCTGCAAGCCTTGGCGGGCGAAGATCCGCGCGATCCGCGCACCTTCCCGATCGTCGGGCGCGACTTCGCCGGCGCGCCGGCGAAAAGCGTCGAAGGTTTGCGCATCGCCTATATCTCCGACTTCGCCAAGATCGGCGTGGAGCCGGAGATCGACGAGATTTGCCGCGCGGCGACGTATCAGATCGGCACGTGGGGGGCGAAGGTCGAAGAGATCGACCTCGATCTTTCCTTCGCGCGCGAGGCGTTCCTGCAATTGCGCGGGCAATTGATGGTGACGGCGCATCTCGATCGCATCGGCTTGGTCGACAAGTTCGGCCCCAATCTCGCGGGCAATATCCGTCGCGGTCTGGCGCAAGGGCCCAAGGACGTGGCGCAAGGCGAAGTCACGCGCTCGAAGCTCGTCGACGAATGGACGAAGGTGTTCGCCAAATACGACGCGGTGTGCTGCCCGTGCTCGCCGGTGGCGCCGTTCCCGGTCGAACAGAATTACCCGGAAGTTATCGCGGGCAAGAAGATGACGACCTATATCGATTGGGTCGCGGCGACGTTCCTGGTCACGATGGCGGGCTTGCCCGCGATCTCGGTGCCCGCCGGTCTCGACGCCAATCGCTTGCCGGTCGGTTTGCAGATCGTCACCCGCCGCCATCGCGAGGAACAGATGCTCGCCTTGGCCGCGAAGGTCGAGAAGATGCGCCCGATCGGCTTCGCGCCGTCACACGCCTGATCGGGCGAGTACCCAGCGCGCGTAGACGAGTTGCAGCAGGAACGGGGCGAGCAACGCGGGCCACGGCGCTTGGCCGAGCCACAGCGCCGCATTGCCCTGGATCGCCGCCATGGCCGCGAGGAACACCGCCACGCGGCCATGCGCGAACCCGGCTTGGTTCAAGCGCTGATAGAGATGCGTGCGATGCGCTTCGAGCACGTTCTCGCCCGCCAGCGCACGGCGCGCGGCGGTGAAGATCGTATCGAACAGGAAATGCAGCAGCAGCAGCGGCACCAGCCAGAAGGCGAGGCCGCTGGAATCGTCGCGCGCGGCCAGCACGCCCAGGCCTGCGAACGCGAAGCCCAGGAATTGCGAGCCGACATCGCCCATGAACACGCGCGCGGGCGGCTTGTTGACGATCAGGAAGCCGAAACACGCGGCCGCCAAGACGAAGGCGAGCTTCGCCGTGCCGTCCAAGCCCATCATCAACGCGACGAGGCCCAGGAAGATTGCCGCGACGGTGCCGGTCGCCCCGGCCAGACCGTCGAGTCCGTCCATAAAGTTGTAGGCGTTCGTCAGGCCCACGAACCACAGCAGCGTGATCGCCGTACCCGCGAGGCCGAGTTCGACGACGCCGAACACCGGCAAGGAGACGCGATCGAACACGAGCCCCGATCCCATCGCGATGAAGGCCGCCAAAAACTGCGCGCCGAATTTGACGATGGGCCCTTGGGCGCGCCGATCATCGGCAAGGCCCGCGATCGCCGCGATCGTCGCCCCGATCGCCAGCCCGATCGTTTCCGGCGTGGGGGCGACGACAATCGCCCCGCCGGCGAGGGCGCCGATCACCAGCCCGATGCCGCCGCCGCGCGGCGTGGGCAACTTGTGCGACGAGCGCGCGTTTGGCGTGTCGACCAGCACGCGATAGCGCGCCATCGCTTCGGCACCGGCATAACCGGCAAGGCCGGCCAGAAGAATCGCGATCAAACTCGGGCTCATAACGCCTTGCTAGCCCGTTTGGCGGCCGCCTCCAAGAGTCTTGGGCGTCGCCGGGCAAACAGCCCAAAAAATGGGCATAAGCATATTCACCCTCAATAAAATCAATGGGTTGATTGTATTCAGTTCCTGGAATGACGGTTGCAAGACCAGGGGTAACGATACCAACCCAGGCAGGTCCGGATCCTCATGAATCGCGACAAAATGATCGTCTACGTCACGCCGATCGCCACGGTGGTCGGGCTGTTCCTGTTCTGGGAAATGGCGTGCGTCGCCTTCAATATTCCGCCCTTCATCCTGCCGCGCCCGTCGGTGATCTGGTCGACGCTGATCCTGCGCTGGGGCCCGATCTGGAGCAATGCGGCCTTCACCCTCGCCACCACGATGGGCGGTTTCGCGCTGGCCGTCGTCGTCGGCTTGTTCCTGGGCCTGGCCATCGGCGCGTCGCGCGTGATCTATGCCGGTCTCTATCCGGTGTTGATCGGCTTCAACTCGATCCCGAAGGTCGCGGTCGTGCCCGTGCTGGTGATTTGGTTCGGTATCGGCGCCGTGCCCGCCGTGCTGACCGCGTTCATGATCGCCTTTCTGCCGATCGCGGTGAACGTCGCGACGGGGCTTGCGACGATCGAACCCGAAATGCGCGACGTGATGCGCTCCTTGGGCGCGCGCAAACTTCAAATTCTGTGGAAGGTCGGTATCCCGCGTTCGCTGCCCTATTTCTTCGCCTCGCTGAAGGTCGCGATCACGCTCGCTTTCGTGGGCTCCGTCGTCGCCGAAACGGTCGCGTCGAACGAAGGCATCGGCTACCTGATGATCGCCGCGTCGTCGCGCTTCGACGTGCCGCTGGTCTTCGCCGGGCTGATGGTCATCGCGGTGATGGGCGTCATCATGTACGGCGTCACCGTGGCGCTCGAACAGCACTTCACCGGCTGGGCGACGCGCGGCCAGGAAGGTACCTAAGTCCCTTCTTCCAAAAGGCTGGATTTCGGGGCCGCGACTTGCGAAGGTCGCGGCCCTAATCCGTTTGGGAGAACCAAGAATGACCATCCAGCGCATCAAGCCGGGCCCGCGTATGAGCCAGGCCGTCGTCCATGGCTCGACCGTCTATGTCGCGGGCCAAGTGGCCGCCGATCCCGTGCCCGACGTGAAGAAGCAGACCCAGCAGGTCCTGGCGCAGATCGACGAATTGCTCGCCGCCGCCGGCACCGACAAGACCAAGCTGCTGTCGGCGACGATTTGGCTGCCGGATATCCGCCACTTCGCCGACATGAACTCGGTGTGGGACGGCTGGGTCAGCGCCGGGAACACGCCCGCGCGCGCGACCGTGCAGGCGAGCCTCGCCGGGCCGCAATATTGGGTCGAAATCGCCGTGATCGCGGCGATCTGAACCGACGACGCGATAAAGCCGGGCGGGGAGACAAATCCCGCCCGGCTTTTTCTTTTTAGATCGCCTGGCCGCCCGAGACCTCGATCCGCTGCGCGTTGACCCAGCGATTGGCGTCCGACAACAGGCTTGCGATCATCGGCCCGATATCGTCGGGCACGCCCGCACGGCCCAACGCCGTCATGTCGGCGAAGATCTTGTTGATCTCCGGATTGTCGCGCACCGCCCCGCCGCCGAAATCGGTTTCGATGGCACCGGGCGCCACGGTGTTGACCGCGATTCCGCGCTTGCCCAATTCCTTGGCCATATAGACCGTCAGCACTTCCACGGCACCCTTCGCGGCGGCGTAGACGCCGTAGCCGGGGAAGGATTGGCGCGTCAGACCCGACGACAGGTTGACGATCCGCCCGCCATCGGCGAGCAGCGGCAGCAGCGTCTGGGTCAGAAAGAACACGCCCTTGAAATGGACGTTCACCAGGCCGTCGAACTGCGCCTCGGTCATGGTGCCGATCAGCGCGTAGTCGCCGTGGCCCGCGTTGTTGACCAGATGGTCGAAGCGGTCGCGGCCCCATTTGTCGCGCAAGGTCGTTTCCAACCGCGCCGCAAACGTGCCGAAAGCGGCAATATTTCCGGCGTCGAGCTGGATCGCCGCCGCCTTGCGGCCCAGGGCTTCGATCTCGGCCACGACTTTGCGCGCTTCGGTTTCGTTGCGCAGATAGGTGATGATCACGTCGCCGCCCGCGCGGGCGACGCTGATGGCGGCGTTGCGGCCCAAGCCGCGGCTTGCACCTGTGATGAGGGTGATCTTGGACATGGGATTTTCCTTTCGAGGTTCGGGACGAAATTGCGTCGTCCGGTGATGGGAAGATCGTCCCGAACCGGAAATCCTTGTTGCCGGATCCCCGGCGATCTTTGCCTAATCCTCCGAATTGGCGTATCTTCGCGCCATGAACGAATTGCGCGATGCCGTCCGTTTCCATGCCGAAGCCCATGCCGGGGTCGACGGCGTCAGCCCGACGCCGATCCCCGGCCTGACGACCGTGCGCGCGACGGCGCCAAGCGGCCTCGTCCACGCGATCCCGCGTCCGCTCGTGTGTCTGGTCGTCCAGGGCGCCAAGCGCGTGACGATGGGCGATCGCGATTTCGATTTCTCGGCGGGCGACACGCTGCTGATCACGGCCGACGTGCCGACGGTCAGCCAGATCACCCGCGCGAGCCGGGCGGCGCCCTATTATTCGCTGGTCGTCGAACTCGACGCGGCCTTGATCGCCGATCTGGTCACCCAAATGGGCGGCGGCAAACCCGATGCGATGGCACCGTTGCGTATCGATTCGACCGATCGCGAAACCGCCGACGCGGCGTTGCGCTTGTTGCGGCTGCTGGATCGCCCGCAAGCGGTGCCGATGCTGCACGGCGCGTTGCTGCGCGAGTTCCATTACTGGCTGCTGGCCGGAAAACTGGGACCGGCGATCCGCCGTCTGGGCTGGCCGGACGGGCAGGCGGCGCGCGTGGCGCGCGCGGTTGCCGTTTTGCGCCGCGACTTCGCCAAGCCGTTGCGCGTCGACGATCTCGCATCCGTCGCGGGCATGAGCGCTTCGTCGTTCCACCAGCATTTCCGCGCGGTCACGTCGCTGTCGCCGCTGCAATTCCAGAAGCGCTTGCGGCTGATCGAGGCGCGGCGCCTGATGCAGGCCGAAGGTGCGAACGCCGGCAACGCGGCCTTCGCCGTCGGCTATGAAAGCGTGCATCAATTCACGCGCGAATACGGGCGGATGTTCGGCCTGCCGCCGGTGCGCGACGCCAAGGCGGCGCGCGGCAAAATCCGCGTCGCGGCCTAAGCCAGAGTTTTTTCGACCTTCGCCGTCTGGCGCACGCGCAGCAACTGCGCCGCCGCCGCGATCGCGATCGCGTGCGGATGTTTGTCCGCGATTCCTGCGTCGCCGATCGGGCAGACGAGGGACGACGTGTCGATGCCCTTCGCTGCGAGCCGCGCTTCGAACCTTGCGCGCTTGCTGGCCGACCCGATCAAGCCCACGAACCTCAAATCGCCGCGCTTGAGCAGCCGTTCCACGATCGCGAGGTCGAGATCGTGGCTATGCGTCATGACCAATGCGGCGGCGCCCGGCGGCATGTCCTTCGTGGCGTCTTCGGCGAATTCTTCGACGCGGCGCGCCGCGTTTGCGGGCAGCAAGGCGGGGAACTGCTCGGGCCGCCCGTCGACCAGCGTCACCCGCCAGGGTAGTCCCGCCAAATGATGGACCAACGCCTTGCCGACATGGCCCGCCCCGAAGATCCAGACCTGGAATTCGCGCGCGGCGAATGGCTCGATCGACAATGTGACGGCACCGCCGCAACATTGGCCGAGCTTCGGCCCGAGCGCGAAACGTTCGACATGCGGGGCGCTCGCGCGCTTCTCGATCAGATCGCGCGCGATCTCGATCGCTTTCATCTCCAGATGACCGCCACCGATCGAGCCGACGGCGCCTTGGCCATCGACGAGCATCTTCGTGCCCGCTTCGCGTGGGGACGAGCCTTCGACACTCAGCACGGTCACCAGCGCGCAAGCCGTGCCCGCTTGGCGGTGGCGCGTCAACGCGCCCAGCCAATCTTCGGACGGCAGCGGCAGGAATTCGCCGGTCATGCGCCCGCCTTCGCCGCATCGATCGCGGTCAACACGCGCTCGGGTGTCGCCGGGGCGACCAGCAGCGGATAGCGGCCGGGGACGGCGGCCGCACACGCATCCTGCAACGCCAGGAACGGGGCGGCGGCAAGCGTGAGCGGCGGCTCGCCGACGGCCTTGGATTTATGGACGGTTTCCTCGACGTTTTCGGCCGGCGCCCACAAACGCGCGCGGAACTGCGTCGGCATATCGCGCGCGATCGGAATTTTATAGGTCGAGGGCGCATGGGTGCGCAGGCGGCCGGTCTTGTCGAACCAGATCTCCTCGCTCGTCACCCAGCCCATGCCTTGGATGAAGCCGCCTTCGACCTGGCCCAGATCGACCGCCGGGTTCAGCGGCCGGCCGGTGTCGTGCAGAATTTCCGCACGATCGATCTTGTATTCGCCGGTCAACGTGTCGATCGTCGCCTCGCAATAGGCGGCGCCGTAGGCGAAATAGAAGAACGGGCGACCCCACGCCTTGGCGCGGTCCCAATGGATCTTGGGCGTGGCGTAGAAGCCGGTCGCCGACAGCGACACGCGCGTGTTATAGGCGCGCCACACGGCTTCCTCGAACTTCATCGACTTGCCCGCGGCGCTGACCATGCCGTTGGCGAAGGTCACGTCGGCTTCCGACACGCCGTAGAGCCCGGCGACGAATTGCGCGAGGCGCTGCTTGATCTCGGCCGCCGCGCGCTTGGCCGCTTGGCCGTTGAGGTCGGAGCCCGCCGACGCGGCGGTGGCCGAGGTGTTCGGCACTTTGCCGGTATCGGTCGCGGTGATGCGCACGCGTTCCAGCGCCACGCCGAATTCATGGGCGACGATCTGCGCGATCTTGACGTGGAGACCCTGGCCCATTTCGGTGCCGCCATGGTTCAGCGAAATCGAGCCGTCGTTATAGACATGCACCAAGGCGCCGGCCTGGTTGAATTGGATCGCGGTGAAGGAAATGCCGAACTGGATGGCGCACAGCGCCATGCCCTTTTTCAGGATCGGGTTCGCGGCGTTGAACGCGTCGATTGCTTTGCGGCGTGCATCGTAATCCACGTCCTTCGCTAGATCGGCGACGATCTTGTCGGCGACGAAATCCTCGACCGTTTGGCCGAAATGCGTCTGCGCGCGCGGCGCAGGGCCGTAGAAATTCCGCCGCCGCACCGCCAGCGGATCGAGGCCGCGATGGCGCGCCACGCGGTCGATGATGTGTTCGGCCGCGAGAATGCCTTGCGGACCGCCGAAGCCGCGAAACGCCGTGTTGGATTGCGTATGCGTCTTGCACGGATAGCCGGTCGCGCGCACGGCCGGGATGAAATAGGTGTTGGTCGTGTGGAACAGCGCGCGGTCGACGATCGACGTCGACAGATCCGCGACATGGCCCGCGCGCGCCGCGTATTCGATATCCAGCGCCAACAGATTGCCGGCGTCGTCGAAGCCCACCTCGTAGCGCACGCGGAAATCGTGGCGTTTGCCCGAGATCATGAAATCGTCGTCGCGGTCGACGCGATACTTGACCGCGTGACCGGTGCGCCGCGCCAACAGCGATGCGATGCAGGCGAAGATCGCGGGCTGGGTTTCCTTGCCGCCGAAGCCACCGCCCATGCGGCGCATTTCGACGCTCACTTGGTTTGCGGACAGGTTCAAACAACCCGCGACCATCTTCTGCACCTCCGACGGGTGCTGCGACGACGAGAGCACGCGCATCTGCCCGTCTTCGAGCGGATAGGCGAGCGCGATATGGCCTTCGAGATAGAAATGGTCCTGGGCGCCGTTGGCGAATTCGCCCTTCAGGCGATGCGGCGCTTTGGCGAGCGCTTCGGCCACATCGCCGCGCCCCATTTTGTAGGGCGGGGCGACATAGGCTTTCTGCGCCATCGCGTCGTCGATGGTCAAGATCGCGGGCAAATCCACGTAAACGATCTTCGCCTTTTTCGCCGCCGCGCGCGCGAGCTTCACGTTCTCGGCCGCGATGGCGACGACGGGCTGGCCGATATATTCGACCACGCCGTTAGCCAAGATTGGCTCGTTCGGGAAGATCGGGCCGACATCGTTGCGGCCGGGAATGTCCTTCCAGCAGATTGCCGCATGCACGCCCGGCGAATTCAGCACGTCGCCCAGATCGATCGACACGATCTTCGCGTGGGCTTTGGGCGACAGCAGGCAATAGGTTTCGAGCCCGCCTTTGGGCATCGGCACGTCGTCGACATAGACGGCTTCGCCCGACACGTGCAGCTTGGCACTGTCATGCTTCGCCGATTTACCGATCGGGTCGAAGGTCGGTTCGGCGATCGCGGGGGCGTAACGCTCAGCCATAGCGCACCACCCGCGTCGCGGCCGTGCCGGCGGTTTCGTGCCAGAACCGCGCGATCAAATTCGCCGCGACCTTGGCGCGATAGTCGGCCGAAGCGCGCATATCGCTGAGCGGGGCGAAATCCTGCGCGATCGCCGCACCCGCCGCGGTGGCGGTTTCGAGGGTCCATTTCTTTCCGATCAACGCGGCTTCGGCCTTCGCGGCGCGTTTGGGGATCGCCGCCATGCCGCCATAGGCAAGCCGCGCGGCCTTCACGACATCGCCGTCGAGATCGAGCGCGAACACGCCGCACACGGCCGAGATATCGTCGTCGAAACGCTTCGACACCTTATAGGCCGCGAGCTTCGTCGCCGCGCTCGGCAAAGGGACGCGCAGGCCGGCGACGATCTCGCCCGGCGCCAACGCGGTCTTGCGATAATCGAGGAAGAAATCGCCCAGCGGCAAAGTCCGTTTGCCCTGCGGTCCGAACAATTCGATTTCGGCATCGAGCGCCAAGAACATCGGCGGCGAATCGCCGATGGGCGAGGCGTTGGCGATATTGCCGCCGATCGTGCCCGCATTGCGCACCGGGGGCCCCGCGAAACGGGCCAGCAACTCGTCGAGTGCCGGGAACGTCGTTACCAACGGCGCCATCGCTTGCGTCCACGTCAAGCCAGCGCCCAGTTCAAGATGCGTGGTCGTGCGCGCAATACGCTTCGACTCGGCGATTTCGTTGAGCGACACGAGCACCGGAAAATCGCGCTGCGCCTTGGTGACTTCCAAGCCTAGATCGGTGCCGCCGGACAGAAGCCGCGCATCCGGGTTCGCCGCCATCACAAGGGCGAGCTCGGCGAGATTGCGGGGCGCGAAGAATCTCCGCCCGCCGGCTTCATAGACGAAGCCGTGATCGTGTTTGAATGCGGCGAGCAGATTGGCGACATTCGCATCGCGCGGATCGGCGACGGGGGCGGTGTCGAACATTCTCACGCCCGCTTCCAGGATCGGACGATAGCCCGTGCAGCGGCACAGATTGCCGCCCAAGGCGCGGTCGAGCGTTTCACGGCTCGGCGGCAGCGGGCCCTGATAGGTGCGATGCAAATGATAAAGCGTCATCACGAAGCCGGGCGTGCAGAAGCCGCATTGCGCGCCATGCGTTTCGATCATCGCCGCCTGCACGGGGTGGAGCGCGCCGTCCGCCGCCTTCAAATCCTCGACGGTCAGCAACTGCTTGCCGTCGAGCGTAGGCAGAAACTGAATGCAGGAATTGACCGAGCGCGATTGAAGCGCGCCATCCGTGCCGCGTTCGACCAGCACCACGGTGCAGGCGCCGCAATCGCCTTCGGCGCAGCCTTCCTTGGTGCCGCAACGCCCGCCATCTCCGCGCAGCCATTCCAGCACGGTCGTGGTCGGCGCCACGCCGGACACTTCCACGGGTTTGCGGCCGAGCAGGAAACGGATCGGGTCGGTCAAACAAGGCTCCCAAGAAGGGGGTCAATACCGCCCCAGAATATGCAAGAATCGGGCGGAACGCATCCCCCGCCGCCTTATACCGATATGGAATCGCAGGATAAACCGACGGCCCAAATCCGCGCCAAGGCGCTCGAACTCGGGTTCGAGGCGGTCGGGTTCGCGCGGGCGGCGTCCAGCGAACAAGCGCGCGAGGGCTTGCGACGGTTTTTGGAAGCGGGCCATCACGGCGATATGGGCTGGATGGCGGAGACGGCCACGCGCCGCGCCGACCCGACGGCGATGTGGGAACCGGCACGCTCGGCCATCGTGCTCGGCGCCAATTACGGGCCCGACCACGATCCGCTCGACGATCTGGGCCGCGCCGAAACGGGTACGATCTCCGTCTACGCCCGCAACAAGGATTATCACGATCTGATCAAGCGCCGTTTGAAGGCGCTGGGCCGCTGGCTCGTGGAAACCCAAGGCGGCGACGCGCGGGTTTTCGTCGATACGGCCCCGCTGCTCGAAAAGCCTTTGGCGCAAGCGGCGGGATTGGGTTGGCAGGGCAAGCACACCAATCTCGTCTCGCGCGGCTTCGGCTCGTGGCTGTTCCTCGGCACGGTGCTGACGACGCTCGAACTCGAGACCGACGCGGCCGAGACCGATCATTGCGGCGGCTGTTCGCGCTGCCTGGATATCTGCCCGACCAACGCGTTTCCGGCGCCCTATCGGTTGGATGCGCGGCGTTGCATCTCGTATCTGACGATCGAGCATAAGGGCCACATCGCCGAGGAGTTCCGCGCGGCGATGGGCAATCGCATCTATGGCTGCGACGATTGCCTTTCCGTGTGCCCGTGGAACAAATTCGCCGCCGCCACGCGCCACGCCGAATTCAAATCGCGGGCCGACCTCGAAGCGCCCGCCTTGGCCGAGCTGGCGGCGCTGGACGATCCCGCGTTCCGCACGAAATTCGCCGGCTCGCCGATCAAGCGCGTGGGCCGCGACCGCTTCGTGCGCAACGTGCTGATCGCCATCGGGAACTCTCGATCCGCGTCGCTGGTCCCGGCCGCCGAGCGATTGGCGGAAGACCCGTCGCCGCTGGTCCGCGCGATGGCGGCCTGGGCGCTCAAACGCCTCGATCCCGCGAAACATTCGGCCCTTGCGCGGCGCCTCGGTTCTTGCGAAACCGACGCCGCCGTCAGGACCGAATGGGATCTGGTTTGAAGCTCAGCGACTTCGATTTCGACCTGCCGCCGGACAGGATCGCGCAAACCCCCGCGATCCCGCGCGATTCCGCGCGCCTGCTGCATGTCGGCGCCACGCTCGCCGATCGCACGATCCGGGATTTGCCCGCGCTATTGCGTACGGGCGATCTGCTGATCTTCAACGATACGCGCGTGCTGAAGGCGCGCTTGACGGGATCGCGCGGCGCCGCGCGCGTCGAGACGACGCTGCACAAAATGGAAGGCCCCGATCTGTGGCGCGCTTTCGCCAAGGGATCGAAGCGCCTGAAGATCGGCGACCGGATCGACTATGCGCCCGGCGTTTCGGCGATCGTCGAGGCGAAGGACGAGGATGTGCTGCTGCGCTTCTCGGTCGCGGGTCCTGCGCTGATGGCCGCACTGGAGAAATACGGCGCGATGCCGCTGCCGCCCTATATCAAGCGCGCGACGCCGGACGCCGACGACGAGCGCAACTATCAAACCGTATTCGCGGCCAAGGACGGCGCGGTTGCCGCCTCGACCGCCGGTTTGCATTTCACGCCCGACTTGCTCGCAGCACTCGACGCGGCGGGGATCGAGCGCGCCTCGGTCACGCTGCATATCGGGGCGGGCACGTTCCTGCCGGTAAAGGTCGAGAACGTCGAAGACCACAAGATGCACGCCGAATGGGGCGAGGTGAGCGATGCGACCGCCGCCCGCATCCGCGCGGCGAAGGCCGAAGGGCGCCGCGTCGTGGCGCTGGGCACGACGGCGCTGCGCGTGCTCGAAACCGTCGCGTCGATCCATGGCGAGGTTCGGCCCTGGGCGGGGGAAACGCGGCTTTTCTGCCTGCCGGGCTTCCAATTCCGCGTGGCCGATGCGTTGTTCACCAATTTCCATTTGCCGAAATCGACGTTGTTCATGCTGGTTTGCGCCTTCGCGGGCACGGACCGGATGAAATCGGCCTATGCGCATGCGGTCGCATCGGGGTATCGCTTCTTCAGCTACGGCGATGCGTCGCTGATCGAGAGGAATTCGTGAAGTTCGGATACCAGCTTCTGGCCAAGGATGGCCGTGCCCGGCGCGGGCGCGTGACCACGTCGCGCGGCACGATCGAAACGCCGGCCTTCATGCCGGTGGGCACGGCCGCGACGGTCAAGGCGATGCTTCCCGACAGCGTCGCCGCGACGGGGGCGGAAATCCTGCTGTGCAACACCTATCATCTGATGCTGCGCCCCGGCGCCGATCGCGTCGAGAAACTGGGCGGGTTGCATCCGTTCATGAACTGGTCGAAGCCGATCCTGACCGATTCCGGCGGCTATCAGGTTTTCTCGCTGAAGGGTCTGCGCAAGAAGATGGACGAGCACGGCGTCGTGTTCCAATCGCATCTCGACGGTTCGACGCACGAGCTCACACCCGAACGCTCGATCCAGATCCAGCACAAGCTGGATTCCGATATCACCATGGCGTTCGACGAATGCACCGACTGGCCCGCGACGCATGAAGATGCGGCGAAGTCGATGCGCCTGTCGATGCGCTGGGCCCAGCGCAGCCGCGACGCCTTCGTCGAGCGGCCGGGCTACGCGATTTTCGGCATCGTGCAGGGCTCGACCTATGCCGATCTGCGCGAGGAAAGCGCGAAAGCGCTCGCCGAGATCGGTTTCCACGGCTACGCGATCGGCGGGCTGGCGGTGGGCGAGCCCAAGAAGGACCGCGAGGAAACGCTGGCGGCGGTCGAGCCCTTCATGCCGGCCGACAAACCGCGCTACATGATGGGCGTGGGCAAGCCGCAGGATATCGTCGCGGCCGTCGGCCTCGGCGTGGACATGTTCGATTGCGTGCTGCCCACGCGGTCAGGCCGCACGGGGCAGGCCTTCACCTGCGACGGCCCGATGAATCTACGCAACGCGAAATTCGCCGAGGATACGCGGCCCATCGATGCGGCCTGCGGCTGTCCCGCTTGCCGCAATTACGGCCGCGCCTATATCCACCATTTGATCCGGGCGGGCGAAATCCTCGGGCCGATGCTGCTCACCTGGCACAATCTGCATTACTATCAGGATCTGATGCGCGACATCCGCGGCGCCATCGTCGAAAACCGTTTCGACGCGTGGCGCAAAATGTTCGAAGCGCGGATCGGTTTGGAGACGAAAGAAGATGCCTAAAGCGAAATCGATCTATGCGGGGCTCACGCAGCTCGGCAACGAAACGGCGATCCCCGCCGACCCGTCGCTGGCGAAGCTCGAGCGCGTGCCCAATCCGCATCCGGGCACGGATTATCTCGTGCGCTTCACCGCGCCCGAATTCACGTCGCTGTGCCCGATCACCGGCCAGCCCGATTTCGCGCATATCGTGATCGACTACGTGCCGCGCAAATTCCTGGTGGAATCGAAGGCGCTCAAGCTGTTCCTGCAAAGCTTCCGCAATCACGGCGCGTTCCACGAAGCCTGCACCGTCGATATCGGCAAGACGCTGGTGAAGCTGCTGTCGCCGAAATATCTGCGCATCGGCGGCTATTGGTATCCGCGCGGCGGCATGCCGATCGACGTGTTCTGGCAGACCGGCTTGCCGCCGAAAGGGCTTTGGCTGCCCGACACGGGCGTGGCGCCCTATCGCGGGCGCGGTTAGCGCCGCCGCGTTTTCGCGTAAGCCGCGGCGTCGGCGGCACGTCCGGCATGGCGCAGCGCCTGAAGGTAAAGCACCTCCAATAGGTCGCGCTGGGCGCGGCTGCCGCCGATGCGTTCATGCGTGGGCAGCAGCGGGGCGAGGGATGCGGCCGCGCTTGCGTATTCGCCCTTCGCATAGGCGCGGAAGGCTTCGCCCAAGCCAGCGACCATATCGACGGCGGGGCCGCGCAAGCCCGATTTGCGTTCGATGAACGCGTCGTCGTCGCCCGCCATACTTGCGGCGAGCAATGTGTGCACATCGACGAAGGCGATGCCCGCGCGCGGAAACTCGGCGCGGGTGTAATCGGCGACGCGTTTCCATTCGCCCGTGTCGCGGGGCGATCCCGCGAATTCCGCGCGTAACAGGAACGATGCCGCATCGGTCGCCACGTTCAGCGACGGGCCCCAAAGCGCGCCGGGCGCCACAGAGCTGCGATAGATCGCCCACGCGTCGTCGGCCTTGCCCAGATCGAGCGCCCACAACGCGCGATGCCAATCGAGATGGCAATACATCAGCGCGTCGCGCGGATAGGGCTTCATCCACTCGGCCAGCGCGGCGTAGCCCGCGCGGGCTTCGCCCAACTCGTAATGCGCATGCGCACGGATATGGGCACCATTCGCCTCGCGCGGGAATAATTCCATCGCGCGATCGACCTTCGCGGCCCCGCGCGCGACATCGCCGGTTTCAATCCGCGCGAAACCGTGCTGGACGAGGAACCACCAATCGTCGCCGAAGCCCGCTTCCAGCGTGTCGAGATAGTCGCGCAAATCCTTGTCGCGGCCCGTCCGGCCCGAGAAGCCGTAAATGCCGAACACGCCGCAAACCGGCGACAGCGCCAGCGCGTCGCGCGGGAATTCCCGCATATGCGCTTGGATGGCGGCGAGGGCCTCGGCCCCTTTGCCGTCGAGCACGAAGCCCAAACACGCGACCAGCCCGGCCTCGCGACCGGAAAATTTCGGCGCCTTCTCGCGCGCGGCGGCGATGGCGGCTTTGGCGCGCGCGCGATCGCCGTATACTTGGTGGCAACGCGCCAAGGCGGCATAAGCGGGCGCGTAATCGGGATCGGTCGCGATGGCGCGTTCGAAATCGGCGGCGGCGCCCGCATTGGCCGACAGCAGCTTATCGAGACCAGCGTTATAGGCCTCGGTCGCCTCGCGGTTCGTCGTCAGCGCGTAGCCGTTGCGATCCAGCGCCATGTCAGCCCGTCGCGATCCATTCTTCGATCAAGCGGCGCGCGATCGAATCGGCGCGCGGCAGGCGGAACTGGTCGGGGTCGTGGTCTTGGCGCAGGAATTCGCGCGTGACCCAGCGCGCGTCCATCAATTCCTCGTCGTCGCGCACAATGTCTTCGTTCAGCGCTTCGCCCCAGAAGCCGAGCATGATCGACGACGGGAACGGCCAAGGCTGCGAGGAGCGATATTCGACATCGCCCACGCGAATACCTGCTTCCTCGAACGTCTCGCGGCGCACGCAATCTTCGAGGCTTTCGCCCGGCTCGACGAAGCCCGCGAGGGTCGAATACATCGGCAGCGGAAAGCGCCGGTTGCGGCCCAGCAGGCATTTGTCGCCGCTGACGATCAGCATGATCACGGCGGGATCGGTGCGCGGGAAATGCTCGGTCGCGCAATTCGGGTTCGTGCAGCGCAGAACATGCCCGCCCGCTTCCGCGCGATTGGGCGCACCGCACACGCCGCAAAAACGATTGCGCGCGTGCCACCAGGCGAGGCCGCGCGCATAGGCGAGCAAGCCGCCTTCGTCGCGGTTCATCATCGCGCCGACACCGCGCAGATCGACGAAGGCGCCTTCCGGCGCGTGGATCGTCAGCTCGGTCTCCTCGAGATGGCTGATATCGGCGGCGAAATAAGGCACGTCGCCCCAATCGCCCAAATAGACCGGTGCCGAGACCGAAATCTGTTCGATGCGCGTGCGGGTGAGCCACACGGCTTGCGGGGCCTGGCCTTCGCGCACCAGATTGCGTGTGCGCCACACCGGCACGAACCGCGCCTCGCGATGTTCCAGGCGCGAAATCACGAACGCGTCGTCGCGGCGCAGTTCGGATTTCCGGTCGAGCGGGAGCGAAGCGTAGAAATTCGGGCGTTCCATAGGCCGACACTAGCGCGGTGTTCGAGTCGCCGCCAGCCGCCCGCTTGACGTGAAATCAAGGCCTTAAGCCGGGAACAAGGGAGTCTGGCAACCGGCGTTCCAACCCGCTATATAACCCCCGGGAGGTTGGCGGCGGACGAGTGCCTCGCCAACCCGGTCAGGTCCGGAAGGAAGCAGCCGTAACGAGTCTCCACCCGGGTCGACGTCCAGCCTCCCACCCTTTTTCTCCAGCCGCGCGTGACGATGGCCGAATCCGAGACCGCCCAATATCAGGTGCTGGCCCGGAAATACCGGCCGACGCGCCTGTCCGACTTGGTCGGGCAGGAAGCGCTGGTGCGTACCCTCGCCAACGCGATCGAAACGGGCCGCATCCATCATGCGTTCGTGCTGACCGGCGTGCGCGGCGTGGGCAAGACCACGACGGCGCGCATCGTGGCGCGCGCGCTGAACTGCATCGGCCCGGACGGCAAGGGCGGCCCGACGATCGATCCCTGCGGCGTGTGCGAGCATTGCGTGGCGATCGCGGAGGACAAGCATCTCGACGTGATCGAGATCGACGCCGCGTCGAATAACGGTGTCGGCAACGTGCGCGAGTTGATCGAGGCGGTGCGCTATCGCCCCGTTTCGGCGCGCTACAAGATCTACATCGTGGACGAAGTCCACATGCTTTCGAACCAGGCGTGGAACGCGCTCCTCAAAACGCTGGAGGAGCCGCCCGCCCACGCAAAGTTCATTTTCGCGACGACCGAAATCCGCAAAGTGCCGGTCACGGTGCTGTCGCGCTGCCAGCGTTTCGATCTGCGCCGCTTCGATCAGGCCACGCTCGCCAAGCACCTCACCAACGTCGCCGCGAAGGAAAACCGCGCGGTCGCGCAAGGGGCGGCGGCGCTGCTTGCCCGCGCGGCGGATGGTTCGGCGCGCGACGGCCTGTCGCTGCTTGACCGTGCGTTGGCGTCGGCCGACGGCGAGGTGACCGAAGAACAGGTGCGCAATCTGCTGGGCCTCGCCGATCGCGCGCAAGGCTTCGACCTGTTCGAAGAAATCATGAAGGGCGATGCGTCCGCCGCCCTCGTGCGCGTCGCCGATCTCTACGCGCGCGGGGCCGAGCCGCTGGTCGTCGTGCAGGATTTGCTCGAAATCTCGCACACGCTGACGCGGTTCAAAGTGGCGCCCGATCTTGCCAATGAATCGGGCCTGCCGGAAACCGAGCGCGTGCGCGGCCTCGCCATGGCGAAATCGCTGACCGTGCCGGTGCTCGCGCGGTCGTGGCAGGTGCTGCTGAAGGGTGTGGGCGAAGTGCAGAACGCGCCGCAGCCTTTCGCGGCGCTGGAAATGCTGATCGTGCGGCTGTGCTACGCCGCCAACTTGCCGTCGCCCGCCGATCTCGTCGATCGCCTGACCAAAGCGGGCGACGCGCCCGCCGGCCGCCCGAATGGCGGCGGGGGCGGGGGCGGGGCACGCGCGATGGCCGCGGCCGCCTTGGTCGCCAGCAATCCCGCGCCGGTGACGATGGCGCGCGCCGCGCCCAGTGCGGCGACCGAACTCGCGACCTTCGCCGAGTTGGCGCAGCTTTTCCAAGACAAGCGCGAAGGCCGGCTTTACGGCGTGCTCTACAACTCGGCGCGTGTCGTGACGTTCGAGCCGGGCAAGCTCGTATTGATGCCGATCCCGTCGGTCGACAAGAATTTCGCGCCGCAAGTCGCCGCGAAATTGCAGGAATGGACCGGCCGCGTTTGGCTCGTGTCGTTCGACGGCCAAGCGCAGGGCGAGCCCACGCTGGCCACGCGCGCCGCGCAAGCGCGCGACGCCAAGAAACAAGCGGCGACGGAAGACCCGCTGGTCGCCGCCGTGCTCGCGGCGTTTCCCGGCGCTTACGTCGAATCCGTGCGCGGTGCGGACGACGCGGCGCCCGGTTTCGTCGCCGCCCCGGTGGAAGCCGGCGATCCGGGCGATGCGCCCGAGGGCGAGGAAGCCTATATGATCCCGGACAACTACGAACTCGACGAGGATCCGTTCGCATGAAGAATCTCGGCGCCCTGATGAAGCAGGCCCAGCAGATGCAGTCGAAGATGGCCGAGATGCAGGAAAAGCTCGGCAGCTTGGAAGTGCAGGGCCGGGCGGGCGGCGGCATGGTCGAAGTGACCACGACCGCCAAGGGCGATGTGCGCCGGGTGAAGATCGATCCGGCGTTGCTCGTCCCCGCCGACGTCGAAGTGCTGGAGGATCTGATCGTCGCCGCCATGGCCGACGCCAAGGGCAAGGCCGACGCCGCCGCCGCCGATCAGATGCGCGAAGTCACGGGCGGGCTGTCGTTGCCGCCGGGCATGAAGCTGCCCTTCTGAGCCGCGCATGAACGGGCCCGAGATCGACACGCTGGTCCGGTTGCTGTCGAAGCTGCCGGGTTTGGGCCCGCGCTCGGCGCGCCGCGCGGCGTTGCAGCTTCTAAAGAAGAAAGAAGCGACGCTGCTGCCGCTGATCGACGCGCTCAGCGCCGCCGCCGAGGCGATCAAGACCTGCCAAACCTGCGGCAATCTCGACACGCGCGATCCGTGCTCGGTCTGTGCCGACGACAAGCGCGACCGGCAATTGGTCTGCGTGGTCGAGGACGTCGCCGATCTCTGGGCGATCGAACGCACGGCCGGGTTCAAGGGCGTCTATCACGTGCTCGGCGGCACGCTCTCGGCGCTGGATGGGCGCGGGCCGCAGGATTTGAACCTCGCCACGCTGGTCGAACGTTGCGCGGGCGGGCGCGTGCGCGAAGTGGTGCTGGCGCTCAACGCCACGGTCGAAGGCCAGACGACGGCGCATTACGTCGCCGACCGTTTGAGTTCGTCGGGTGCGGAAATCACGCGCCTCGCCCACGGTGTCCCGGTGGGCGGCGAGCTCGATTATCTCGACGACGGAACGCTGGTCGCGGCCTTGCGCGCGCGCCGCGCCGTGTAGCCCCGAATCGGGCTACACTCCAACCTATGGATATTCTCTATTTCGCCGCCGGGCTGGCGCTTGGCGCCATCGTCGTTTTCTTCGCCCTGCGCGCGCGCGGCGGGGAAGCTCTCGCCCGCGCCGAACGGGCCGAAGCCGAATTGCGCGGCACACGCGAACGGCTCGACGCCGCGTTGCGGTTCGAGGAACTCGCCAAGCGCGTGCCCCAGATCGAAGCCGATCTCGCCCGCGTGCAGGGCGACGCGATCGAAGTCGGGCGCGCCAAGGCGAAGCTCGAAGCCGAACTCGAATCCGAGCGCAAGGCGTTCCAGGTCGCGCGCGAACAGCTTTCCGAGCATTTCAAGGCGATCGCCAAGGACGCGCTCGACGCCGATCGCGAGCGCGCGAAGGCCGAGCAAGAAGCGCGCGAGAAGGCGATCGTCGGTCTGGTTCAGCCCTTGCGCGAAACGCTGCAGAACTTCGACAAGCGCGTCGAGGCGATGGACAAGGCGCGCGCCGAAAAGGACGGGTTGTTCAACCAGCAGATCGGCGAATTGGGCCGCGAGACGCGCGCGCTCGTCCAAGCGTTGAAGACGCCGCATGTGAAGGGCCGCTGGGGCGAACGCACGCTGCACAACACGGTCACGCTCGCCGGCATGTCGGATTATGTCGACTTCGCCGAGCAGGAGAGTGTGGGTGAGGGCGGACGCCTGCGCCCCGACATGATCGTGCGCATGCCCGCGGGCCGCGTCGTGGTGGTCGACGCCAAGGCGCCGACGGCGGCGTTCCTCGCGGCGGTCGAAGCGGCCGACGAAACCGTTCGTGCCAAATTCATGGCCGATCACGCGCGCCAAGTGCGCGACCACTTCAAGCGCCTATCGGCCAAGTCGTATTGGGAGCAATTCCCCGACGCGCCCGAGTTCGTCGTGATGTTCGTGCCGGGCGAATCCTTCTTCTCGGCGGCGGTGCAGGCCGATCCCGCTTTGCTCGACGACGCGGCCAATGATCGCGTGTTGATCGCCACGCCGACGACGCTGATCTCGCTGCTCTGGACGGTCGAGCGCGGCTGGCGGCAGGAGAAGCTCGCCGAGAATGCGCGCGCGATCTCCGACCAAGGGCGCGAGTTGTTCAAGCGCATGAGCGATATGGCGGGCCACGTCGCCGATGTGGGCTCGGGCCTCAAGCGCGCGGTCGACGCCTATAACAAATCGGTCGGCTCGCTCGAAAGCCGTGTGTTCCCGGCGGCGCGCAAGCTCAACGAGCTGGGGGCGGGCCCCGAGGATGCGAAATTCGAGGAATTGAAGCCCCTCGATACCGCCGTGCGCGAGATCGCGAAGCCCGAGTTGCTTTCGCCGCCCGAACCGGCCAAGCATTAGGGATGCGCGCTCGCCTCGCTTTGCTGTTGTCGATCCTCGCCGCGCCCGTCGCGGCGCAAGGGCAATCGCCCCAAGCTTTCGTCGCGAGCTTCGGCGTGCCGGGCCTGACCGGCATGGCGCGCGAATTCGTCGAGCAAGTGCCGCCGCTGGCCGAGGCGCCCAAGCCGAATTTCGCGTCGATCAGCTACGATCGCATCGGCTCGTCCGAGAATCGTTTGACGCTGGTCGGGCACGAGAAGGGCATCACGCGCATCGAGCAATCGCTGGGTTCGGTCGCGGGCAAGGCGGAGCGGCAATTCGCCGTGGCGCTGGACGGGTTGTTGTTCCTCGCGCGCACCGATACGGCGCAAATGCCCGCGCTTTCCGACCGCGCGACCTGGATCCTGCGGTTCGAAAGCGCCAAGGGTTCGCTGTTTCCGCTCACGACCGGCAACACGCTGACGGTCAAATACATCCTTCAGGAAGGCTGGTATTTCCCCGGCAACCGGCCGAATTTGGCGCAGCGTTTCGGGCGCTGGACGGTGGAGGAGAGTTTCGAAGTCGGCGAACCGTCGGACGATTGCCCCGGCCTGCAGATGAAGCACGGCTGCAAGGGCTATACGATCGTCACGCGCTGCAAATCCGAAGGCCGCATGGTGCAGGACGGGCGCGAAATCGCCACGCCGCCGTTGTGGTTCTGCCTGGAGCGCGCGGAGCGCAATTACTCGACCGATCTCGGCTGGTCGTGGCACCCGGCGATCGGCAATCCGCGCCAGGTCGTCGACGTCACGCGTTAGTCGATCCCGGCCGGGCGCGGACGATCATCCAGGATAGCAGCGCCACCGGCAGCAATCCGACCGCGACGATGGCGATGGCGCCGGTCGAGGCTTGTTCGATGCGCTCGTCCGAGGCGAGCTGGTAGACGCGCGCGGCCAGCGTCTCGAAGCCGAAAGGCCGCACGATCATCGTCGCGGGCAATTCCTTGAGCACGTCGACGAAGACGAGCGTGGCGGCCGTCAAAGTCGAGCCCCACATCAGGGGGGCATGCACGCGCGCGAGAATGCGCGTGGGCCCGGCGCCCAGCGTCGCCGCCGCTTCGTCCATCGTGCGCGCGATCTTGCCCATGCCCGCCTCGACCGTACCCATCGCGACTGCGAGGAAGCGCACGGAATAGGCGTAGATCAGCGCCAGCACCGTACCCGACAGCAACAGGCCGGTGGAAATGCCGAACGTCGCGCGCATGAACGCGTCGAGCGTGTTGTCGAACGCCGCGAGCGGGACCAGCACGCCCACGGCGATGACCGAGCCCGGGATCGCGTAGCCGAGCGAGGCGATGCGCACGGCACCCGATACGAACGCGCCGCGCACGCGGCGCTGCGCATAGGCGAGTGCCAGGGCGGTGCCGACGATCGCCACGACCGCGATCGCCGCGAGCGTCAGCGAGTTCACGACATAGTCGATATAGCGCGGGCCCCAGAACGGATCGCCGACCCGGATCGCCATGCGCGCCAGGATGACGAAAGGCAGCACGAAGCCGAGGAAAACGGGCGTCGCGCACACGGCGAAAGCCGCGACGGCGCGCCAGCCGGTCAGGCGGATCGGCGATAGCGGGCGATAGCGGCGCGTCGTGTGGTGATAGCGCGCGGCCCCGCGCGAGGCGCGTTCGAAAACCAGCAGCGCCAGCACGACGCCCAGCAGCGCCGTCGCCAATTGCAGCGACGCGATGCGGTTGTCCATGCCGATCCAAGTCCGGTAGATCGCGGTCGTGAAGGTTTCGACGCCGAAATACTGGACCGTGCCGAAATCGGCGAGCGCTTCCATCAACGCGAGTGCCACCCCCGCCGCGATCGCGGGACGCGCCAGCGGCAATGCCACGCGGAAAAAGGCGCCCCAGGCGTTGCGGCCGAGCATGCGGCTGGCTTCCAGCACGCAGACCGATTGTTCGAGGAATGCCGCGCGCGCCAGCAAATAGACGTAAGGATAGAAGACGATCGCCAGCATGAACGACACGCCGCCGGGGCTCTGGAATTCCGGGAACCAGTATTCGCCGCGCGACCAGCCGAACGCGGCACGCATCGCCGATTGCAGCGGCCCGGCGAATTGCAGGAAATCGTTATAGGCGTAGCCGATGATGTAGCCGGGCATCGCGAAGGGCAGCAGCAACGCGAGTTCCAGAACGCGGCTGCCGGGAAAACGGCACATCGTCACGAACCACGCGGTGGCGACGCCGGCGACGCCCGTGAGGACCGACACGTAGAACATCATCATGCCGGTATTGGCGAGGATGCGCGGCAGCGTCGTCGACCATAGATGCGCCCACGCACCGCGATCGGGCTGGAACACCGACAGCGCCACCACGACGATCGGCAACGCGATCGTCGCCGCGACGAACAACGCGACCGTGCCGGGCCAGCTCAGCCGTTTGACGGGTGATAGCCGGGCGGGCGCGTTCGAAGTGGGCAGGGCGGTATCGGTCATCGGCGCAAATGAGACTTGCTCGCAACGGGCGCCGAACCTAACCCCTTATCGCGGCTTTGGCAAAAGCGCGTTCAAGCCGATTTCGGCAGCACGATCGTGGCGCGCAGCCCGCCTTCGCGCCGGTTCTCCAGCTTTATTTCCCCGCCGTGCCCGCGGACAAGGTCGCGCGCAATGGCAAGGCCAAGCCCGGTGCCCCCGGTGTCGCGATTGCGGCTTTCCTCCAGCCGGACGAAGGGTTCGAACACGCGCTCGATCTCCGCCGCCGGCACGCCGGGGCCGGAATCGTCGATCGACAAGCGCAGTTCGCCGTCGCCGTCGGCAAGCCGCAATGTGGCGTGACCTGCATAGCGCAGCGCGTTGGCGACGAGGTTCTCGATCGCACGGCGTAAGGCATCGGGCCGGCCGCGCACGGGCGCGTGGCGCGGCCCGTGATAGACGACCTCGTCGCCGCGATCGGCATGGGCGTCGGCGATGGTCTGGGCGAGGCTGGCGAGATCGACCTTGTCGTCGGCGCCGCGCGCTTGGGCGACGGCGGAGAAGTCGCGCGTTTCGCGCGCGAGCGTTTCCAACTCGTCCACGTCGCGCGACAACTGGGCGCGTAGCTCCGGATCGGCGACGCGCTCCACGCGCAGGCGCATGCGGGTGAGCGGCGTGCGCAGATCGTGGCCGATCGCGGCGAGCATCGCGGCACGCTCGGCGATGAAGCGCGAAATGCGCTCGCGCATCGCATCGAAGCGCGTGGAGATGGCGACGATTTCGCGCGGGCCGCTACGGGGTAAGGCGGGGGGGCGCGGCAAGCCGGGCGCGTCGGGCCCGCGCCCGAAGCGCTCGGCCGCTGCGGCGAGTGCGGTCAACGGCAGCACCAAGCGCCGGAAGCCCAGCCACGCGACGGCGATCGACGCGATCAACAGCATGGCAAGCCAGCCGATCAGAAACGACAGGCCCGGCCCCAACATCAGCGGGCGCGGCGGCTCGATGCGCAGCCACGTGCCTTCGGGTTCGCGCAACACCAGGCTGAAATACGGCGTGGGACGGCAATCGTCCGGCGGCGCCGTGTCGGGTTCGAGCGCGCCGGCCCGCAGCACGCGCAGCGGTCCCGGTCCCGGCCGTCCGGGACCGCGCGGCCGGCCGATATCGAGGATGGCTCGCGTGCCGGTCTCGCGCGCCAGCCGCGCTTCGAGATCGCGCAACGCGGCGCAACTCGCGGATTGGGTGTCGATCGGCGCCGCATCGTCGCGCGCGGCGTTGAGCCATTGCGCTTCCGGCCGCGCGCGCAGCCAGCCCAAGCGTTCGCCGGGCGGCTGCGCCAGCGCACCGGCGGCGAGTTCGGGCAGATGCTCCTCCAGCCATCCGGTTTCGAACAGCGTGAAATTCGTCGGCCGCATGGCTTCGAAAATCGCAATCGAGCCGACCTGGACCACGGCCAGCAAGCCGACCGCGAACAACACGGTTTGCGGGACGATGCCGCGCGGAATCAGGCGGCCGATCAAGCCGACGGTTCCGCTGGATGCGCGGCGCCGTTCTCGACCTCCACCGCGAAGACGTAGCCGCCGTTGCGCACCGTGCGCACATAGCGCGGCTCGTCGGGCGAATGCTCGATCTTGCGGCGCAGGCGGCTCACCGCGACGTCGATCGATCGGTCGAGCGGGTGGGGCGTGCGGCCGTGCAGGATTTCCGACAATTCGTCGCGCGAAACGACGCGGCGCGCACGCTCGGCCAGCGCCACCAGCAGATCGAATTCCGCCGCCGTCAACGAAACGAGCGACGCATCGGGTGCGCGCAACTCGCGGCGCACCAAATCGACGACCCAGCCGTCGAAGCCCAGGCGGTCGTGCTTGGGTTTGGCTTGCGCCAATTCGCCGTCGCCCGTGCGGCGCAGGCGTGCGCGCACGCGCGCGACCAGTTCGCGCGGCGAGAACGGTTTGACGATGTAGTCGTCGGCGCCGATCTCCAATCCCACGACGCGGTCCGTTTCTTCCGCGCGCGCGGTCAGCATCACGATCGGAATGCGCGAGACCGCGCGGATCTTACGGCAGACGGAGAAGCCGTCTTCGCCCGGCATCATCACGTCGAGCAGCACGAGATCGAAGCGGCCGGACGCGGCGTGGCGCACGGCACCGGCGGAACCGGCGAGAGACGTCACTTTTAGGCCGGCTTCGAGAAGGAGTTGCTCGGTCAGGCGGCGAATTTCGGGATCGTCGTCGACCAGCAAAACGTGGCGTTCGGAGGGGGTCATCATCGCCGGAATGTGGCGACCAAACGCGCCGCGTGCCAAGCCGCACGGGGTAACGAAGCGTAACCGTCCGATTCGATTGCGCTTTCGCGTTTACGTTTCGTCACGTTCGGGCGGCCGCGCGCGGGCGTAAATTTCAATCGAACATCGTTCCGGCCAGAAGGGCGTATTTCATGACCTATTCCATTTCATCGAGCGGTTCGGCGCTGACGTCCTGGTATCAGATGTCCAAGACGTCGCAGGACGAACGTATCGCGCGCTATGTGAAGCAGAACCAGAAGACGATCGACGCGGCCAACGCGAATTTCGAATCGTCGGTCGCGAAACTGAAAAGCACGGACGAGCTGTTCGAGCCGAAAAATTACAAGCTGCTGAACTACATCCTGACCGCCTACGGGTTGGAATCGGAAATCGGCAATACCGGCAAGCTGCGCAAGGTCGCCGAATCCGATTTGACCGACACCAATTCGCTGGCCAACCGCATGTCGGATTCGCGCTTCCAGCAGTTGGCGCAGGCGCTGAATTTCAAAGCCGGCGGCCTTTCCAGCATCCAAAGCGATTCCTTCATCAGCGGCACCGAGGCGCGCTACGAAAAGGCGAGCTACGAGATCGATCTCGGTAATCGGAACACCGCGTTGCGCCAGGCGCAGTATTTCAAAAACAATATCGGTTCGATCAGCGACATCTACTCCGTGCTCGGCGACAACACATTGCGCGCCGTCGTCACCAAGGTCGGCAACATTCCGCTGGAGACGGCGGTGCAAAGCGTGGAGACGCAAGCCCAGGTCTTCGGCCGGCAATTCGACGTGTCGAAAGCCAAGGACGAGAAATACGTCGACCGCTACATCCAGCGTTTCCTGGCCGCCGCCGACGCGGCGGAGAACGGCGACGGATCGACGAACGTGGCCGTGCAGCTGATGCAAGCGGGCACCGGCGGCCTCGACGGCGATATCACTCAGATCAAAGGTATCGACCTGCTGATCTGACGCGGCAGATTTCCCTCGGCAGGTTTTGCCGCAAGCATCGCGCTTGCCGCGCGCGACGTAACGCTACGTAACGCCTTCTCCCGAAATCGTTCGCGGAATTCCGGCCCGTACATTTCGTTGCCGGGCACGGGCATTGAATTTCCTTCCTTTGCGGCGCGTTCGTGGCGCCGTTTTTCAACGGGAAGGATTGTTCAATGACGTCGATTTCCGGATACAGCAGCTATTCGAGCGTTTCGTCCTATTTCCAAACACGGTCTTCGAGCCCGTCGACCGAAGAGTCGAAAGCGGGTGCCAGCCTCGAGGATTTGTTCTCGTCGATCGATTCCGACGGCGATGGTTCGGTGTCCAAAACCGAACTCAAATCCTTCGCCGACAGCCTGTCGGCGCAAATGCAGTCGGCGCTGCTGGGCGCGCAGGAATCCGGCGGCGCCCAAGGCGCTTTCGGTCCGCCGCCGCGCCCGCCGGGTGAAGGCAGATCCGCCGCCGACATGATGTCGGAGATGGATACCGACGGCGACGGCGCGGTCAGCGCGGACGAGCTGAAGGCGTTCGGCGAGGCGCATGGCCCGAAATCGGGCAAGGGCGCCGAGAAGGCCGAGGAAGCCTTCGCTTCCGCCGACGCCGACGGCGACGGCAAGCTGTCGTCGGCGGAGTTCGCGACGTTCGACAAAACGATGCGCGAGAATTTCGCGAATCGCGTGCACGAGCGCATGTCGCAGGCCTACAGCCAGGCGCAGAACTTGACGCAGCCGGATTTCGCGTCGTGGTTCTCGAATTCGAACGATACGTCGTCGAATTCGGACGATCTGCAGAAGCGGCTTCTCGGCTTGTTGATGCAAGCGTAAGCGCGACCGGTCTGGGGCGCGGTTGCGGCCGCGCCTCAGATCGGTAACGTGCCGAACATCCGCTCCAGCAATTTGCTCGCGATATAGAGCAAGAACAGATCGCACATCGCCTTGGCATAGGCGGGATCGATCGGCCGATCGAGCAGTGCCAGCACGCCGCCGCGCCGCGTTTCGCGCGGGCGCGGTTTTTCGGGTTCGACCGTTTCGCGCGGCATCGCTTGCGGTCGCGGCTTGGGTTGCGGCGGCGGGGGCGGCGGTGCCGTCGCCACGCGCGGGCCGCTTGTCGCCCCGGGCACGAAGATTTCGGAAATGCGCGTGCGGCGCGGCCCGTAGATCTCGCTCCAATACATCGCCTTGCGTTCGGCGGCGGCGAGATCGCGTTCCATCGCGCGCGGCAGCCACGCATCGATCAGCAGCGTCGCCACCAAATAGCGGCGCTCGCCCAGTTCGGCCCCCTGCTGAAATGTGCTGTCCGCGGCGAAAGACACGGGATTCTCCGCAAGTCTAATCAATATTTATTAAAATACGTAGTAAATGGCCGGAGTCAATCCCCCTCCCGGAACGGGCTTGAAAATCTCAGGAATTCAAAGGCTTGAATCGGGCGGGATTGGCCAGAACGGCGCAGGCGACCAGCCGCGTCACGTCGGGATCGTAAAGGGCGCGCAGTCGCGCATGGGGCACGGACACGCCGTCGGTGACCAGTTCGGCCACTTCCCATTCATAGGTCTGCTGGCTCGCGAAGCGCATGCCGGGGCGGATATCGATGCCGTCCATGGCCCAACTTTAGGAGATCGGCGGCCGATCGCATAGAGTTGGGCGATGCGCCGCGTTTCGATCCTTGCCGCCCTCGTATTCGCCGCCGCCGCTCCGCCCGCGGCGGCGACCGATCTTTCGCGCACGCGCGACGGGCATCTGGTGCCGCCATTCGATACCGGCGTGCGGCCCAATATCGAAGCGCAGCGCATTCCCGAACAAGCGCGCCCGCGCCCCGTGCTGCTGCGCAGCCCCAAGCCGCTTTCCGAACTCGGCACTTTCGACGCGCGCGCGTCGGCCGAATGCCGCAAACGCGATTTCGGTCAGTTCGAACAGCATCGCGCGACGGTGGTACTCGCGGGCCAGACTTACGGCGCCGCGCAAGCGGGCTCGAACGATCTCGCCGATTTCCGGAATGTGTCGCGGCCGGGCACGCTCTACGTGTTCGAACACCAGAGCATGACGAATTGCCGCGTGTGGCGCGTGCGCGCCCGATAGATGCGCGTCAGGCCTTTTCGGCCGGCGCTTCCTTTTTGGCGACGTCGCCGTAGATTTTGAGGATCAGCGTTTCGACGCTGGCGCGCTCTTCGTCCTTCAGCTCGATCCCGTTGTCGAGATAATCGCGCCCGCCCGACAGCGCGCGGATGGCGCCGGCGATATAGATGTCCATCAGCTCGCGGATCGCGTGGAACGGCTTGCAGTTCACCGAGCCCATGCGCGTGTCGAAAATACCCGCGATGATGCTGATGCGATTCAGCGTGTTCTGAAGTTCCATCTTCCGCCGCTCGTCCAACTTGGCGGCGGGTGCGGGGGCGGCGGGTTTCGCGGGTTGAGCGTCGGCCATGTCCGATGTTTATGGCGCCGGGCGCGAAAGCGCAAGCGATCCCAGGAATTCGACCAGGCCCGCTTCGAATTCCGGACCGGCCATATCGCCATGGCCGCGATCGGGCAGTTCTACGAAGGTTTTCGGGGGCTTGGCGGCGTCGAAGAGGATCCGGCCATGCGCGATGGGAATAAGCGTGTCGCGTGCGCCGTGGACGACCAGCAAGGGTGCGGCGATGGTCGCGACCCGCGACGCGGAATCGAAACGGTCGGTCACCAAGCGCCGTGCGGGCAGCCAAAAGAACATCTCGCCCGCGCGTTCGGCGACGGAGATATAAGGCGATTGCAGGATCACGCCGAGCACGCGGCGCTCGTTCGCCATCTTGGTGGCGACACCGGTGCCCAGACTTTCGCCCCACAGCACGAACGGGCCGGCACCGGCGGCATCCAGCGTGGCGCGCGCATCGGCGTATAGCCCTTCCTCGGTCGGTTTGCCCGGATTGCCGCCGAAGCCGCGATAGGTCGCAAGTACGATGCCGTAGCCGTGGCGTGCGGCTTGTTCGGCGATGTCGATGCGGTGGCTCGCGTCGCCCGCATTGCCGTGGAACAGCACGATCACCGGTTTGTCCGCATCACCTTGGCGTCGCCACGCGGTCAGCGTCAGCCCCTCCGTGCTCGGCACGGCGAAGGGCGAATAGCCCGCCGCGCGCAAGGCGGCTTCGTCGGCGGGCTTGGACGACGGGTGATAAAGAAAGCCGCGCTGTCCGAAATACATATACGCGACCGCCGCCGCGTAGAGGCAAGCCGCCGCACCGATCGCCGCGAGCCAGCCCATGATGTCGCGTCAACCCGCGTGCCGTCGCATCGCCAAGCGATGCGACGCGAGCGCGCCGATCGAGCAGAGGAAGAACAGGATCGCCATCGGCAGCAGCGAGCCGTCCTGCGAATGGCCCATCACGACCGTGGCGACGGCGCCCATCGCCATTTGGGTGAAGCCGAGCAGGCCCGAGGCCGATCCCGCGAGGGCCGGGTTCACCGATACGGCCCCCGCGATCAGATTGGGCTGCGTGGCGCCGTTGGAAAAGCCGAGCAGGAAGAACGGCCCGAAAATGCCCAGCGGCGTCAGGCCTTGCGTGACGTGCAGCGCCACGAGCAGCACGCAGGGCAACATCGCGGCCAGCAATCCCCAATAAGCGAGGCGGTCGAGACCGATCCTCGCCGACCAGCGCCCGGCGACGAAATTGCCGCAGGCATAGGAGATGGCGCAGAACGCGAACCACAGCCCGTATTCGGCGGGCGGGCGGCCGAGCACGCCGACCATCAGATAGGGGGCCGTCGCGAGGAATCCGAAGAATTGGATCGAGTTGAAGCTGATCGCCAGCGTGTAGCCGAGGAAAGCGTGCGACCGCATCAACGCGATCCAGCCGCGCGTCAGCGTCGTGAAATCGATATGCGAGAGCGGCGAATGGTTGGTTTCGTAGCCGCGCGCGCGCGCGGCGAAAAAGGCGAAGCCGCCGAACGCGATCATCGCCACGAAACTCGCGCGCCAGCCATAGGTCTGGTCGAGCAAGCCGCCGATGCCGGGGGCGACCATCGGCATCATCGCCATGCCCATCGTCACGTAGCCGAGCGTGCTGGCCGATTGGTCGCGGCTGTAAAGATCGCGCACCATCGCGCGCGCGAGCACGAGACCCGAGCAACTGCCCAGCGCTTGCGCGACGCGGCCCGCCAACAGCACTTCGATCGTCGGGGCGAACAGGCACACGACGCTGCCCGCGAAGCCCAGGCCCAGCCCCGCCAACAGCACCGGCCGGCGGCCATAGCGATCGGAAAGCGGCCCGTAGATCAGCTGGCCCACCCCGATCCCGGCCAGGAACAGCGTCAAAGCGAGCTGGGCGGTGCCGTAATCGGTGGCGAACACGTCCGCCAGGCGCGGCAGCGACGGGATGAAGGCGTTCAGCGAAAACGGGCCGACGGCGCTGATCGTGATCAGCAGCCACATTGGGGGGCGCAACGTCATTTCGTCATCGTCCCCCGGTGGAATTGGCCGTCGTCCTGGAACGCGGCTTGCAGAGCCTTGCGCACGCCCGGATTCCGGGCCAACGTGCCGACAACGCGTCGCTTTTCACACCTGCGCATCCCAGGGCCGGTTCCATGACTCTCCACGTGGCGCTCCACCATCGCACGTCTTACTTCTACGACCGCCCGATCACGTTGGGGCCCCAGGTCGTGCGTTTGCGGCCCGCGGCCCATTCCCGCACGCCGGTGCTTTCCTATTCGCTTAAGATCGAGCCGTCGACCCATTTCATCAACTGGCAGCAGGACCCGCACGGCAATTGGCTGGCGCGGCTCGTGTTTCCCGAGAAGACCGACCGTTTTACCGTGTCGGTCGATCTCGTCGCCGACATGGCGGTGGTCAATCCGTTCGATTTCTTCCTCGAACCCTACGCGGAAAAATGGCCCTTCGCGTACGAGGACGGGCTGCTGGAGGATCTGGCCCCGTTCCGTAAGCCCGAACCCGCCGGCCCGCTGCTGAAAGCGTGGCTGGCCAAGGTCGACCGGACCGAACAACGCACGATCGATTTCCTGGTCGGGCTCAACCAACGCCTGCAACAGGATATCGGCTACATCATTCGCATGGAGCCGGGCGTCCAGACTTGCGAACAGACGCTGGGCAGCGCCAAGGGTTCGTGCCGCGATTCCGGCTGGCTGTTCGTCCAGATCCTGCGTCATCTGGGCTTCGCCGCGCGTTTCGTCTCGGGCTATCTGATCCAGCTCGTCGCGGACCAGAAGGCGCTCGACGGTCCGTCGGGCACCACGCATGATTTCACCGATCTGCATGCCTGGACGGAAGTCTATCTGCCCGGTGCCGGCTGGATCGGCTTCGATCCGACATCCGGCTTGATGACCGGCGAGGGCCATATTCCGCTGGCGGCCACGCCGGCCCCGCAATCGGCCGCGCCGGTCGAAGGCGCGCATGAAAAGGCCGAAGTTAAATTCGGCCATGAGATGTACGTGACGCGCATCGCCGAAAGCGCGCGTGTGACGAAGCCCTATACCGACGAAGAATGGGCGAAGATCGAAAAGCTCGGCCATGTCGTCGACGGCCATTTGGCGAAGGGCGATGTGCGCCTGACCATGGGCGGCGAGCCGACCTTCGTGTCGATCGACGACATGGACGGCGAGGAATGGAACACCGGTGCCTTGGGGCCGACGAAGCGTCGCCTCGCGGGCACGTTGTTGAAGCGCTTGCAGAAGCTGTGGTCGCCGGGCGCGTTGCTGCATTTCGGCCAGGGCAAATGGTATCCGGGCGAAAGCCTGCCGCGCTGGGCCTTGGGCTGCTGGTGGCGGCGCGACGGCGAGCCGATTTGGCGCGACCCCGCGTTGTTCGCCGATGACGGCATGAAGTCGAACGTGAATTTCGAGCATGCCGATCGCTTCGCGCGGCGCTTGTGCAAGCGCTTGGGCGTGCCCGAGGAGTTCGTGCATCGCGCGTTCGAGGATTCTTGGTACTACCTGTGGCGCGAGCAGCGTCTGCCGGTCAACGTCGATCCGCTGAAATCGAATCTCAAGGATCCCGAGGAGCGCGCGCGGCTTGCGCGCATTTTCGAAAAGGGTCTCGACGAACCGGTCGGCGTCGTGCTGCCCGTTCAGCGCAACAGGCAGAAATGGAGCTCGGGCTTCTGGTTCGTGCGCCCGCAGCACATGTTCCTGATCCCCGGCGATTCGCCGATGGGCTATCGCCTGCCGCTTGATTCGCTGCCCTGGGTGGCGCCGGTCGATTATCCCTATCATTGGGAAACCGATCCGTTCGACGAATATCCGCCGCTGCCCAAGCGCGATCCGCGCGAGCGCGCGACGCTGGTTTCCGGCGCGCCGAGCCGCGAAGGCTTCGCGCATCAAGGCGGGATGATGGCGGGCCCGCACGGCGAAGCGATTCCCGACCGCAAGCGGATCGAGGAACTGCGCCGCAACGATCGCCAAAAGCTGAAGCCGCAAGTCTCGGCATCGGGGGTGGTCCGCACGGCGTTGTGCGTCGAGCCGCGCGGCGGATTGCTGCATGTGTTCATGCCGCCGGTCCCCACGACCGAGGATTATCTCGACCTCATCGCCGCGATCGAAGATACGGCCGCCGATCTGGGCCAGCCGATCCTGATCGAAGGCTATTCGCCGCCCTCCGATCCGCGGCTCAACAGTTTCTCGGTCACCCCCGATCCGGGCGTGATCGAAGTGAACGTGCATCCGGCGGAAAGCTGGCCGGAGCTCGTCGAGCGCACGACGACGCTTTACGAAGAAGCGCGCCAAAGCCGCCTCGCGACCGAGAAATTCATGCTCGACGGCCGCCATGTCGGCACGGGCGGGGGCAATCATTTCGTGCTCGGCGGGCGTTCGGCGCCGGAATCGCCGTGGCTGCGCCGGCCCGATCTGCTCGGCTCGATGTTGCGCTTCTGGCACAATCATCCGTCGCTGTCGTATCTGTTCTCAGGGCTCTTCATCGGGCCGACGTCGCAGCATCCGCGCGCCGACGAAGCGCGCCAGGATCAGACGCACGAGCTGGAACTCGCACTCGCGCAATTGCCCGCGAAGGACACGGCGGGCATTCCGCCCTGGATGGTCGACCGCGTGCTGCGGAACATCCTGGTCGACGTGACCGGCAACACGCATCGCACGGAATTCTGCATCGACAAGCTCTACTCGCCCGATCATTCGGGCGGGCGGCGCGGTCTCGTGGAATTGCGCGGTTTCGAAATGCCGCCGCATGGCCGCATGAGCCTCGTGCAGCAATTGCTGCTGCGCTCGCTGGTCGCGCATTTCTGGGAGGAGCCCTACACGGCCAAGCTGGTCCGCTGGGGCAACGCGATCCACGACAAATTCCTGCTGCCGCATTTCGTGCGCGACGATCTGTCGGACATCGTGCAATTGCTGCGCGACGAAGGTTACGGCTTCGAGGATTCGTGGTTCGACCCGCATTGGGAATTCCGGTTCCCGAAACTGGGCGAGGCCGCCTATCGCAACGTGGGCATCGAACTGCGCCACGCGCTGGAGCCTTGGCATGTGCTGGGCGAGGAAGCGGGCGGCGGCGGCACGGTGCGCTATGTCGACTCCTCGCTCGAACGCCTGCAGGTCAAGGTCAGCAATCTGGTCGAAAGCCGCCATGTGCTGACCTGCAACGGCATCGCCGTGCCGCTGCACCCGACGGGGATCGAGGGCGAGTACGTCGCGGGCGTGCGCTTCCGCGCGTGGAACCCGGCCTCGGCGCTGCACCCGACGATCGGCGTGCATGCGCCCTTGGTGTTCGATCTGGTCGATGGCTGGTCGAATCGCTCGATGGGCGGCTGCACCTATCATGTGGCCCATCCGGGCGGGCGGAATTACGACAAGTTCCCGGTCAACGCCAACGAGGCCGAAGCGCGCCGCCGGGCCCGGTTCTTCGCTTTCGGCCATACGCCGGGTCCGATGACCCCGCGCGCGCCGAAACCGAACCCGGAATTCCCGCTGACGCTTGACCTTCGACGGGCATGACGCCGACACTCCGCCCTTCGACCGGGGGCGGAATGGACGATTCGTCGGCAATCAAGGATCCGGCGGCGATAGCGGTATCGCCGTACGACGAGATGGTCACCGGTGGCGGGCAAATCCGCTTCCACTGGCAATCCATCATGGGCGCGTTGCGCACCTTGCCGCCCGGCGCCTTGGCCGAGCGTATGGAACGCGCGCGCCGGCAATACGACGAAAACGGCGTCACCTATAACGTCTTCGCCGATGCGAACGGCGCGGCGCGGCCGTGGCAATTCGATCTGATCCCGCTGCCGATCCCGGCCGACGAATGGGACGAGATCGAAGGCGCGCTCGCCAAGCGCGCTTTGCTGCTCGAGAAAATTCTCGCCGATCTCTACGGGCCGCAGACGCTGCTCGCCGAACGCTTGCTGCCGCCCGCGTTGGTGCATGCGAACCCGAGCTTCCTGCGCCAATGTCACGGCATCGTGCCGGCGAACGGCGCGCCCTTCATCCATTTCTACGCCGCCGATCTCGCGCGCGGGATCGACGGCAAATGGCGCGTCTGCGCCGATCGCATCAACGCGCCGTCGGGGGCGGGCTACGCGCTCGAAAACCGCAACGTGCTGATGCGCACGGTGCCCGAGCTGTTCCAATCCGCGCATGTGCGCCGCTTGGCGCCGTTTTTCGAGATGTGGCAGACCGCGCTCGCCAATCTCGCCCCGCGCCATCGCGAGAACCCGCGCATCGTGCTGCTCACGCCGGGCCCCTATAGCGAAACCTATTTCGAGCATGTCTATCTCGCGCGCCAGCTCGGCTTGACGCTCGCCGAAGGTGCCGATCTCACCGTGCGCGAAGGCAAGTGCTACCTGAAGACTCTCGGCGGCTTGCAGCAGGTCGATGTCATCCTGCGCCGCATGGATGCCGATTACTGCGACCCGGTGGAACTGCGCCAGGAATCGGCGATCGGCGTCGCGGGCCTGCTCGACGCGGTGCGCGCGGGCAACGTCACGATCGCCAACGCGCTGGGGGCGGGGGCGGTCGAAACGCCGGCCTTGCTGCCGTTCCTGCCCGGCCTCTCGCGCAAGCTGCTGGGCGAGGAACTCGACATCGCCTCGATCGAGACCTGGTGGCTGGGCCAGCCCGACGTGTTCGCGAATGTCGCCAAGCGGATCGAGGATTACGTGATCCGCCCGGCTTTCGGCGGCGAAACCGAACCCGCGACCGACGCGTCCACGCTCGACGCGCGCAAGCGCCAAGCCTTGATCGCGCGCATCGCCGAACGGCCGTGGCGCTACGTGGCGCAAACGCGTTTGCAGAAATCGGCGATGCCGGTGTGGTCGCAAAACGGCTTGCAGCCGCGGCCCACGATGCTGCGCGCGTTCCTCGTGCGCCACGAGGACGGCTATGTGCCGATGCCCGGCGGCATGACGCGCGTCGCCGCCGACGACAACGGCGTCGATATTTCCATGCAACGCGGCGGGGCGTCGAAAGACACCTGGGTCGTGGTGCGCGAGCCGCAGAACTTCTCCATGGGGCCGCGCGCCAGTAGCGGACGCGAGCCGCTGCGCCGGTCCTCGGGCGAATTGCAAAGCCGCGTGGCCGACAATCTGTTCTGGCTCGGCCGCTACGCCGAACGCCTGGACGACACCGCGCGGCTGATGCGCGCGTGCTTGATGCGCGCCCCCGCCGGCGGCGTGTCGGCGCGCGAAGTCGCGGAATTCCAAGCGCTCGCGCGCATGCTGGCGTCGCGCGGCTTGATCGAACTTCGCTTCAGCGGCATGCCCGACGGCCGGGCGATGATGGAAGCGATCGCCAATGCCTGCGGCCCCGATCAGGGCGTGTCGCACCTGTTCCAGGCGATCCAGCGCATCGCGCCGACGGTGCGCGACCGCTTGTCCGGCGACATGTGGAAAGTCGTCAACGATCTGCTGAAGGACGCGCGCCTGCGGCTCGAAAGCCGCACGGGCGACGTCGATTGGCTATTCGAAGGGGTGGATCACGTCATCGGCGTGTGCGCGGCGTTCCACGGCATGGCGGCCGAGAACATGACGCGCGGCTCGGGCTGGCGTTTCCTCGATCTCGGAAGGCGCATCGAGCGCGCGGTCTACAGCACGGCGATGATCCGCGACGTGTTCGCGGCGGCGGGCAGCCAAGGCGGCGAGCCGTGGCTGCGCTTGCTGCTCGAACTCGCCGACAGCTCGATCACCTATCGCACGCGCTATATGGCGGCGATCCAGCCCGCTCCCGTCGTCGATCTCGTGCTGTGCGACGAAACGAACCCGCGCTCGGTGGCGTTCCAGTTGCGCGCCGTCGCCGAGCATCTCGACGCGTTGCCCCAGCGCGCCAGCCGGCCTTTGTCGCTGCCCGAGCAGAAGATCGCGCGCGGCGCCATCTCCGCGATCGAGTTGTTCGACGTCGAGCGCTTGGCGTCGATCATCGATCGCGACGCGGTCGCCTCGCTCGAGGAATTGACGGGCGCCACGGCGACGCGGCTGTCGGATCTGTCCGAGGCGATCACGCGCGCCTATTTCAGCCACGTCACGACGTTGCGCGCGATCGGCTACGAATCAATGGCGGGGCCGGAGGGGCAGGCGTGATCTACGACGTCGTGCACCGGACGACCTATCGCTACGCTTCGGCGGTGGACGTGTCCTATCACACGCTGCGGCTCTCCCCGCGCGAGTTGCCCTATCAGCGCGTGTTGCGCAGCGCCGTGATCGCGACACCCGCCCCTTTGCGGGTCGTCGATCGCGTCGATTGGTTCGGCAACAAGGTCAGCCACATCTCGCTGGAGGAGCCGCACGACGAATTGGTCGTCGATGCGCGCTCGGTGGTCGATGTCGCCTATCCGCCGCCGCCCGACGCGGCGAAGACGCCGTCGTGGGAAAGCGTGCGCGACGCGCTCGACGGCGGCGGTTTGCCGGTCGAATGGGCGGTGTCGGAATTCACGCGCGAATCCCCGATGGCGCTGATCGACGACACGATCCGCCAATATGCCGCCCCGTCTTTCCCGAAAGCCCGGCCGATCTTCGCCTGCGTGCTCGATTTGAATTCGCGCATCAAGCGCGACTTCGCGTTCGATCCGCGCGCCACGGGTGTGGCGACGCCGGTCGAGCAGGTGATGCGCCTGCGCCGCGGCGTGTGCCAGGATTTCGCGCATGTGATGATCGCGTGTTTGCGCGCGGTGGGCCTCGCCGCGCGCTACGTGTCGGGCTATGTGCGCACCTATCCGCCGCCGGGCCAGAAGCGGCGGATCGGCGCCGATGCGAGCCACGCCTGGGTTTCGGTGTGGGTGCCGGGTGCGGACTGGGTCGACGTCGATCCGACCAACGATCTGGTCGTGAAGGACGAGCATGTCGTGGTCGGCTGGGGCCGCGACTATTCCGATATTTCGCCGATCCGGGGCGTCATTCTGGGCGGCGGCGCGCACGAACTCGACGTCTCGGTCGATCTCGCCCCGCGCGCGCCCGAAGAAGTACCCGCTTAACCGCGCAGCTTCGTCATCGCCTTGAGGTAATCGGCCTTGGCCTGATCTTCGTGGCGATGATGGAATTCGCGCACGATCCAGTCGCCGCCGATCACCACGTCGCGCACCGGATTGGAATTCCCGGCGAACAGCCAGGAATCGATCAGATGTTCGCCGTCGCGACCGGTCAACGCCGCATGGTCGCGGTCGAGCACGACGAAATCGGCGCGCCAGCCCTTTTCCAAACGGCCGGTCTTGCGCCCGCCGGCCTGCGCGCCGCCGATCACGGCTTGGTCGAGCAGGAAGCCGCCGGTCGAGCCGCCCACCGCGCGCGACACGACGTTGCGTTGGCCGCGCGTCAAACGCAGCCCGTATTCCAGCCAGCGCAATTCTTCGACCGGGCTGGTGCAGACATTCGAATCCGTGCCCACACCGATGCGCCCGCCTTGGGCGAAGAATTCGGGCAGCGGGAAAATTCCGTCGCCGAGATTGGCTTCGGTCGTCGGGCAGATCCCGGCGACGGCTTTGCTGTTCGCGATGAGGGTCACTTCGCCCGGCGTGGCATGCGTCGCGTGAACGAGGCACCAGTTCTCGTCCACGGCGGCGTTGGCGTAGAGCCAATCGATCGGCGTTGTGCCCGACCACGCCTTGCAGTCGGCGACTTCCTTGGGCTGCTCGGAAATATGGATATGGATCGGCGCCGTCTTGTCGAATTTGCGCGCGAGTTCGATCGCGCGCGTCAAATCCGCCGGCGGCACGGCGCGCAGCGAATGCGGCGCGATGCCCACGCGCACATTGGGATCGTTGCGGTGGCGGCGGGCGAGGCGTTCGTAGAGATCGTTGAATGTGTCCTCGGGAATCGTGAAGCGCTTCTGGCCTTCGGTCGGCGGCTTGGCGCCGAAACCGCTGGTCCGATAGACGACCGGCAGAATCGTGATCCCGATCCCGGCCGCCGCGGCCGAGGCGATCAGGCGGTCGGACATCTCCGTCACCGTCTCGTAAGGCTGACCCTTCAGATCGGCGTGGACGTAATGGAATTCGGCGATCGAGGTGAAGCCATGCTTGGCGAGTTCGACGTAAAGTTGGGTCGCGACCGCTTCGAGTTCGCGGGGCCCGAGCTTGGCGAGGAAGGCGTACATCACCTCGCGCCACGACCAGAAATCGTCCTCGCCCGGCCGTGCGGTTTCGCCCAAACCCGCCATCGCGCGCTGGAAGGCGTGCGAATGCAGATCGCCCATCCCGCCGACGACGGCGCCGTTCAGCAATTCGGCATCGCCGCGCTTCATGCCCGCCTGAACATTCGTGAGGTATCCGGCCTCGTCGACGTCGAAAACCACGTCGTCGGCCCAGCCTTGGGGCAAGCGGGCGCGGGGGGCGAAAAATGTCGGCATGGGCATCGTTCCTGGGGCTATTCTTGGCGCCGTTTATAGGAGCATAAACGCGGCATGGCGACACTTTACGAAAACGCGAATTTCGCGACACTCGCGGGCCCCGAATACGGCACGATTTCCGATGGCGCGATGCTGGTCGAGAAGGGCCGCATTGCCTGGATCGGCAAGCGCGACGAGGCGCCCGACGCCGAAACGCGCGTCGATTTGGGCGGCGGCTGGGTGCTGCCGGGCTTCGTCGATTGCCATACGCATCTGGTGTTCGGCGGCGATCGCGCGGACGAATTCGAGAAGCGCCTCAACGGCGTGTCGTACGAGGAAATTGCGCGGGCGGGCGGCGGTATCCGCTCGACCGTCGCCAAGACGCGCGCCGCGAGTTTCGACGAGTTGTTCGAAAGTGCCGCGCGCCGGCTCGACTATATGGCCGATCGCGGCGTCACGACCGTCGAGATCAAATCGGGCTACGGGCTCGATCTCGAAAACGAGATGAAACAGCTTGCCGTCGCGCGGGCGCTGGGCGAACGTTTGGGCGTGCGGGTGCGCACGACGTTTTTGGGATTGCATGCCGTCCCGCCCGAATATGCCGGCCGACAAGCCGAATACGCGAAGCTAGTCGTCGGCATGATCCCGGAAATCGCGCGTTCGGGCCTCGCCGATGCGGTCGATGCGTTCGCGGAATCGATCGGCTTCACCAACGACGAAACGCGTGCCGTGTTCGACGCGGCCAAAGCGCACGGCCTGCCGGTCAAACTGCATGCCGAACAGCTCACCAACCAGCATGGTGCCGCGTTGGTCGCGTCCTA
This sequence comes from Alphaproteobacteria bacterium, assembly GCA_017308135.1. NCBI lineage: Bacteria > Pseudomonadati > Pseudomonadota > Alphaproteobacteria > Alphaproteobacteria bacterium. The sequence continues at coordinate 236,261 of JAFKFM010000009.1, read as the reverse complement.
TGCCGGGTTGTCGGCCGATCATCTCGAACATCTCGACGACGCTGGGATCGCGACCATGGCGATGGCGGGCACGGTCGCCGTGCTGCTGCCGGCCGCCTATTACTTCCTGCGCGACACCAAGCTGCCGCCGATCGACGCGATCCGCAAAGGCGGGGTGCGGATGGCTCTCGCGAGCGATTGCAATCCCGGCACAGCACCCGCTTTCGATCCGCGCGTGGTGCTGAATATGGGCTGCACCGTGTTCCGCATGACGCCGGAGGAAGCGATCGCCGGCTATACGCGCGAAGGGGCGCGGGCGCTGGGTCTGCAAAACGAATGCGGCACGCTGGAAGCGGGCAAGGCCGCGGATTTCTGCGTGTGGGATATCGAACGCCCGGCCGATCTGGTCTATTGGATCGGCGGGCCCGGCCCGCAACGCGTGTTCAGGAACGGCGAAGAATGAGCGAGATTTTCGACTTCACGCCGGGCAAATCGCCCGTGCTGGTCAGCGTGCCCCATGCCGGCACGCATATCCCGGAAGCGCTGGCCAAGCGCATGACCGATCATGCGCTGACGCTGCCCGACACCGATTGGCATGTCGAAAAACTTTACGCCGCCGCCCCTTCGCTGGGGGCGGGGCTGATCGTCGCGCGCCAATCGCGCTACGTGATCGATTTGAACCGCGATCCGACCGGCACGCCGCTTTATCCGGGGGCGGACAATACCGAGCTATGCCCGCTCAGTTCCTTCGGCAAGGCCCCGGTCTACAAGCCGGGCCAGGAACCCGACGCGGCCGAAATCCAAGAACGCGTCGCGCGCGATTGGAAGCCCTATCACGACGCGCTGGAAAACGAGCTTGCGCGCCTCAAAGCCAAATTCGGCTACGCGATTTTGTGGGACGGGCATTCGATCCCGTCGCTGGTGCCGCGCTTCTTCGAAGGGCGCTTGCCCGATCTCAATCTCGGCACCGCGTCGGGCGCTTCGGCCGATGCGGGATTGACCGAAGCCGCGCGCGCGGCACTGGATGGTCCGGGTATGAGCCTCGTGCTCAACGGGCGTTTCAAGGGCGGCTATATCACCCGCCGCCACGGCCGCCCGGCCGAAGGCTTCCATGCGCTGCAACTTGAAAAAGCGCAGATCGCCTATATGGACGAGGATCCGCCCTATCGCTGGGACGCTTCGCGCGGGGCCGCGATGATTGAGCGCGTCGGCCGCACGCTGAAGGCGCTGCTCGCCTGGAAGTCCGAATAAGCTAACGGCAGCGCGACGCGGGGAAGCGCACCGTCGCGGTCGTGCCGCGATTGGGGGCACTTTCGATCGACAACGTGCCGCCGTGAAGCTCGACAAGCTTGCGGCTGAGCGGCAGGCCGAGGCCCGTGCCTTCGAAGCGGCGCGCCAGCACGCTGTCGATCTGCCCGAACGGTTCCAGCGCGCGCGGAATGTCCTGCGGGCGCATCCCGATGCCGGTATCGACGATGCTGACGGCCACGCCCGCATCGGCTTCCATCGTCGCGATGATTCGCACGCGCCCGCCGGGCGGGGTGAATTTCACCGCGTTCGACAGCAGGTTCAGCACGATCTGACGCACGCGCTGCTCGTCGGCGGTCAGCAGCGGCACGTCCGGCGCGACATCGACGGTGACGCGCACTTGGGCGGCTTGCGCGCGCGGATCGATCAATCGCGCGCAGGACGCCAGCGTGCCGTTGAGGTCGATCTGCATCTCGCGCAGTTCGACTTTGCCGGCTTCCGCCTTCGAAATGTCGAGGATGTCGTTGATGACCTGCAAGAGATGCGTGCCGGAGGAATGGATATCCCTGGCGTAGTCGACGTAGCGCTGTTCGCCGATCGGGCCGAAAAGCTGGTTATGGATGATCTCGGAAAAGCCGATCACGGCGTTGAGCGGCGTGCGCAACTCGTGGCTCATATTGGCCAGGAACTCCGACTTCGTGCGGCTGGCGATTTCGGCGATTTCCTTGGCGTCGCGCAACGCGTCTTCGGCGTGTTTGCGCTCGGTCAAATCGGTGAACAACGTGACCCAGCCGCCGCCGGGCAACGCGGTGCGCCTTGTGACGATATAGCGCCCGTTCGGCCGCCAGCCTTCGTCGGAATAGGGTTCGGGCCGGGTCACCCGCGCGACGCGGCGCGCGATCTCGGCATCTTCGTCGGCGATCGGGCCGAAATCGCCGCGCCGGATTTGGAAGCGGATCGAATCGTCGAAGGTCAGGCCCACGCGCATGCCTTCGGGGGGCGCATCGAGCAATTGGCGCGCGCGATCGTTCCAGGCGATCAGCACGCGGTTATGGTCGTAGACGACGATGCCTTCGTCGATCGATTCGAACGTGCTCGCCAGGATCTGCGCCTGGCGGTCGATCTCGGTCTGGCGCGCGCGGGCCTGGGTCACGTCGTTCAGCGTGATGGCGAAGCCGCCATCGGGAAGGCGCTGGTCGCGGATCTGCAGCATGCGCCCGCCGCCGATGCGCGTTTCGAAAATCTTGTCGCCGGGCATGCGATGTTCGGCCAGGCGCGCGTCGAGCCAGGCGTTGCGCGGCAACCCGCCCAGAAACGCGACGCCGTTTTCGATCTGCGCTTCCAGCACGTCGCGGAACGTGGCGCCCACGCCGATATGCGCGGGCAGTTCGATCAAACGGCGATAGGCGGCGTTGTGCAGGATCAACCGGTCGTCGGGATCGTAGATGCCCACCCCCGTCGACAAGCCGTCGATCGCGCGCAGCAGGCGTTCTTCGTCTTCGCGCCGGTTCCAATCGCGGGCGAGCGCAGTACCTTGCGCCTCGGCCTCCGTCACGTCGTGATACATGACGATCTGCCCGCCATCGGGCAGCGGGCGTGCGGCGACTTCGATCAAACGGCCGTGATGGAAACGGCGGCGATAGGTGAAGCCGTTGCGCGCCTCCATCATCGCCATGCGCGATTTGATCGCCGCTTCGCGCGCGGCCGGATCCGGTTCCGATAGCGCGGCCAGATGCGCGATCGCGTCGGCGATGGAGTCGCCCGGCTTGCTGAACCCGTCGGGCAGGCCCAGCAGCCGGTGATAGGCGGTGTTGACCGCGACGATCTTGAGATCGTCGTCGAGGATCATCAAGGCGGCGGGCAGCGCGTCGAGGATTTTGTCCATCGCTCGACCGCTCCCCCGTTCGGTCAGTAACGGACCAAGGATTCGAAAGCCACGGGCAGGCGCTTGCGCCCTTCGAGGAATGTGAGCTCGATCAGGCAGGCGGAACCACGCACGTCGGCCCCTGTTTTTTGCAGCAACGAGATCGCCGCCGCAAGCGTGCCGCCGGTCGCCAACACGTCGTCCAATACGACGACGCGCGCCCCCTTCGGCACGGCGTTGTCCTGTACCTCGATCGTGTCCTCGCCGTATTCCAGCGCGTAGGTGTGCGGCACGGTGGGGCCCGGCAACTTGCCGCGCTTGCGCACCATCAGGAACCCGACCCCCAGGCGCAGCGCCAGCGGGGCGGTCACCAGAAAGCCCCGGCTTTCGATCCCGGCGAGAAATTGCGGCTTATGGGGGGCGACGATATCGGCCAAGCGGTCGATCGTCGCTTTCCAGGCGCCGGCATCGGCCAGAAGCGGGGAAATGTCGCGGAACAGGATGCCGGGCTTGGGGAAGTCGGGCACGTCGCGGATATGGGCTTTGAGATCCATTCGGGGCGTTCTCGTTGCGAGGTTGAATAAGCCAAATACGGGGCAAAAGCCGGGCCGTCCATCCCAAAATCGCCGATACCTTGTCGCACGGACCTTGCTAATCTGGCGCCAACAAAACAGGACGGGGGCTCCATGGCAGAGGCGGTTCCGGCTTCGGCGCGCGCGGTTATCGTGGGCGGCGGCATTGCCGGTTGTTCGGTTGCGTATCATTTGGCGAAACTCGGCTGGAAGGACATCGTCCTGGTCGAGCGCGCCCGCCTCACCGCCGGGACGACGTGGCACGCCGCGGGGCTGGTTGGCGCGATGCGCCCCAACCGCGCGCTGACGGCGATGAGCAAATACGGCATCGACCTTTATTCGAAGCTCGAGGCCGAAACCGGCCAGGCGACGGGCTGGAAGAACTGCGGATCGGTCAATGTCGCGCGCACGCCCGAGCGCGTCGTCGCGTTCAAACGCCAAGTGGCGCTGGCCAAAGGCTTCGGCGTCGATATCCAGGAAATCAGCCCGGACGACGCCGGCAAACTCTGGCCGCTGATGCGCACCGACGATTTGCAAGGAGCGATCTGGCTGCCGGGCGACGGCAAGGCCAATCCCGCCGATCTGTGCATGGCGCTGGCCAAGGGTGCGCGCCAAATGGGCGCCAAGCTGTTCGAGGGCGTGGCGGTCACGGGCTTCGAGCGCGCGAACGGTTCGATCGTCGCCGTGCAGACCGATAAGGGCCGGATCGCGGCCGACGTCGTCGTGCTCGCGTGCGGGCAATGGACGCGCCAAGTGGGCGAGCAACTCGGCGTCGCGGTGCCGCTGCATTCGGCCGAACACTTTTACATCGTCACCAAGAAGATCGCCGGCGTGACGCCCGATCTGCCGGTGATGCGCGATCCCGACGGCTATATCTATTACAAGGAAGAAGTCGGCGGGTTGGTGATGGGCGGGTTCGAGCCGGTCGCCAAGCCTTGGGGCATGGATGGCGTGCCCGAGGATTTCGCCTTCCAGCTTCTGCCCGAGGATTGGGACCAGTTCCAAATCCTGATGGAGAACGCGCTCCACCGCACGCCGTGCCTGGAAACGGCCGAAGTGCGCCAGTTGCTGAACGGGCCCGAGAGCTTCACGCCCGACGGCAATTTCATTCTGGGCGAGGCGCCCGCCTTGCGCGGGCTTTATGTCTGCGCCGGTTTCAACTCGGCGGGTATTGCCAATGCGGGCGGGGCGGGGCGGTTGACCGCCGAATGGATCGCGGGCGGCGAGGCGCCAATGGACCTCGCCGACGTCGATATCCGCCGCTTCGCCGATTTCCAGGCCAATGGCCGCTTCTTGCGCGAGCGCACGGTCGAGAGCCTCGGCCTGCACTACGTGATGCGCTGGCCGCGCATGGAATTGGAAAGTGCGCGGCCGCTGCGCCGCTCGCCGCTATACGATCGCCTTGCCGCCAATGGGGCCCGCTTCGGATCGAAGATGGGCTGGGAACGCGCGAATTACTTCGCCCCCCTCGACGCGAAGATTCCCTACGCCTGGACGCCCAATTGGCTGCCTTATACGCGCAAAGAACAAGAAGCGGCGCGCAACGGCGTGGGCATCATCGATCAGGCGAGCTTCGCCAAAATTCTGATCCAGGGCCGCGATGCGGCCGCGTATCTGCAACGCATCTGCGCCAACGATATCGACGTGGCGCCCGGCCGTTCGGTCTATACGGCGTTGCTGAACGAGCGCGGCGGTTTCGAAAGCGACGTGACGATCGCAAGGCTCGCGGAGGACAAGTTCCTGTACGTCACCGGCTCGGCGCAGTTGACCCGCGATCTCGATTGGCTGGGCCGCCAGATCGGCGATCAATTCGTGACGCTGACCGACGCGACGGTGACGTGGACGACGCTGTCGCTGATCGGACCGGGGGCGGAAGCGGCCCTTGCGAAGATCAGCCCGCGCTTGCCCAAGCTCGCGAATGGCGAGGTCCGCATGATCGATGTCGGCCTCGCGCGCGTGCTGGCGACACCGATGAGTTATGTCGGGGCACCCGGCATGGAAATGCTCGTGCCCACCGAATACGCGGCCGGCGTCTATGACGAGCTGAAAGCCGCGACGCCCGCGATCGCCGATATCGGCTATTACGCGCTCGACGCCATGCGCATCGAAGCGGGGCGGCGCGCCTTCGGGCCCGAATTGGGCCCGGACGAAACGCCGGTCGAGGCGGGCTTGCTGCACGCCGTCGCTTTCGACAAGCCGGGCGGGTTCCTGGGCCGCGAAGCCTTGCTCGCCAAGCGCGAAGCGGGCGTCGCCAAGCGCCTGTGCCTGTTCGCGTTGGAAGACGCGGGCGATTGGTGCTGGGGCGGGGAAGGCATTCTCGCGAATGGGCGCCCGGCGGGCGAGATCTCCTCGGCGGGGTGGAGCACCGTGCTCGGGCGCTGCGTCGCCATGGGCTATGTCCGCGCACCCGAGAATTTCGATCGCGCCACGATGCTGTCGTGGAATTACGAGATCGACATCGCGGGCAAAATCGTCAAAGCGAAGGCGTTGCCGCGCGCACCCTATCCGCCCAAATGAAAAAGGCGGGTGCCGCGGCACCCGCCTTTGATCTTCGCTCTCGGGCGTCCGCTTAGCGGACGAAGAGATGCACTTCGTTGGCCTGCGCCTGGTTCGACGTGGTCGAGGACAACGTCACGCGCTGCGCGGGCAGGCCCATATCGGCGAGGCTGCGCATCACCGTTTCCGCCTGGCGGCGCGCGGTGGTGGCGGCCAGCGCCGCTTGGCTTTGACCGCCGCGCGACGGCGCGACGGCGACGAGGTCGAAATTCGCGGCCGGGCTGCGTTCCAAGGCACGGCTGACGGCGGTGTAGAGCGCTTGCTCGTAAGCCGGGTTGGCGCGATCGAAGCGGATCACCATCAGCGGACGGCGGCCGGCGGCGGCTTGCGCGGGGTTGCCGGCCTGCGGGGCCGCACCGGGTGCTACGCCCAGGATCGCCGGGCTGCCGTCGGGCGGCGTCACGTTGGTAAAGGCGCGGTTGTTGAGGCCCGTGCCGAACAATTCGCCGTTGCGGATGGCGAGCGACAGCGCGGTCAGGTTCGAACGCTCGCGGCCGATATAGGTCGACTGGCGGCCGATATCCTCGTTGAGCTCGTTCAGCAGACGGTCGATCGAGACGACGGTGCGGTTCACCTCGTCCTCGACCAGCGCCAGCTGGCGGTGATCGTCCTCGACGGCGCCCGACAGCGAATAGGCGGCACGGGTCGAATCGAGCAGGAAGGCGGCCATCGCCGCGTCGGCCGAAACTTGGCTCGACATCTGCGACATGCGGCCGATTTCGGCCGACATGCGGTCGAGCTCGGCGGCGGCGGTGTTCCACTGGCTTTGCAGGATGGGGTTGCCCGGCGTCGTGCCGACCTGCAGGCGCGCGTTTACGCCCGCGACGGTCGAAAAATAACGCTGCGACGTGGCGATCGCATCGCCGCGCATCTGCTGGATCGCGGCGGCGCGCTGTTGAACCGCACCCTGGAGATTCTGGACTTCGCCGCGCAATTGCTGCGCGCGCTGGCCGACGGCGGTGGATTGGCCCGCCGGCAGGCGGCCCGTATCGGGCGTCGCCGCGATGGCGGCGCTGCTCGTCGTGGTCATCGCGCGCTGCTCGGCGGCCGAGGGCGGAATTTCCTGGCGCACGATGGGGCCGTCGCTCGACCGCGCGGGTTCGGACCCGCCCATCGAGGGCCACAGCGCCTCGGTCATGTAGTTGCAGCCGCTGAGCCCCAAGGCGAGCGTGCCCACGGCAAGAAGGCGGGCAGGAGTGGCGAGGGGCGAGCGCATAACGGTCATGGCCGATATAATCGTTAGTTAGATGCGATCCGCCACGCGTTGGAAGCGCCACGGAACCAGTTAAGCCTCTACGGCGCCTTGCGAACGCGATGCCATTTCACAATGGCCGCCTCGCACGCAAACGCCGCCGCGCGGATTCTTGGGACCGGACATCCCAAGTCACCGGCGGGGGATCGTAACCAAGCGTCAAGACGCGCACAAGTTTGAATTTATAACGGTTTTCCACAGGCTTGGCCGCGTTTCGGGCGCGTTTTCGACGATGGCCGCCGCACCGTCGTTTAGCGCTTGCGATAGGGGGGCGAATCACCTAGTGTCCCGGCCCGTTTCCCAGGGGATACCCCGTCGGAACGACAGCGCGGCCGTAGCTCAACTGGATAGAGCATCTGACTACGGATCAGAAGGTTAGGGGTTCGAATCCCTTCGGCCGCGCCATTTATCTCCCCCCCAAAACCACCACGTAATTTCCGATCCTTTCGCGCGCCGCTGGGCGCCCGCTAGCGTTTGGCCATCGACAAACGCGAAGAAAGGAGACCGGCCATGGGTCGCGGTATTCTGCTTTGGCTGTTGGGCGTTCCGATCCCCGTCATTCTGCTGATCCTGCTGTTCTGGCGCTAAAGCGCTTGCGCGGGGGCCGCGTCGCGCGGCAAGGTCGCGCCGTTCTCAGGGCGGGGTGAAATTCCCCACCGGCGGTATGCGGGGCGAAAGCCCCGCGAGCCCGCGAGCGCCTTCCACCGGAAGGGTCAGCAGATCAGGTGCGATGCCTGAGCCGACGGTATAGTCCGGATGAAAGAGAACGGACGCGCGGCCTCCAGATCGGGGGCCGTGTTCGTGCGTGATCGTCCTGGGTGAAGTGTCGCACCGGAAGGAGATCACATGACACCCACCCGCCACACCACCGCACTGCCGCGCTTCGCGTTCGTCAAAGCCAGTTGGCACGCCGACATCGTGTCCAAGGCGCTCGACGGATTCCGCGAACTCATCCCGTCCGATCGCGTCGACGTGTTCGACGTGCCGGGCGCTTTCGAATTGCCGTTGATGGCGCGCGACCTCGCCCGCACCGGCCGCTATGCGGCCGTCGCGGCGGCGGCCCTCGTCGTCGATGGCGGGATCTACCGCCACGAATTCGTCGCGTCCGCCGTCGTCGACGGATTGATGCGCGCCGGTCTCGAAACCGGCGTGCCGATCCTGTCGGTGTCGTTGACGCCGCATCACTTCCAAGAAACGCCGCATCACAGCGGCATCTTCGCCGCCCATTTCGTCGAGAAGGGGCGCGAAGCGGCGCGTGCGGCGTTGGGCATCGTCGAAACGCGCGCCAAACTGGCGGCGTAACCGGAAACGCGGAATCGGCCCTGCGCCGGTTCCGCTATTCGGGCTTCGTATCGGCCCAGGTCAGCAGCGCATCGAGAACGGGGCAGAGTTCCTGGCCCCATTCGGTCAGCGCGTATTCGACCTTCGGCGGCACTTGCGGATAGACGACGCGCCGCACGAGCCCGTCCGTCTCCAACGCGCGCAATTGCTGGGCCAGCATTTTCTGCGACACGGAAGGAATCGCGCGCTCCAATTCGGAGAAGCGTTTCACCTTTCCGTCGAACAGATGGAACAGGATTACCAGCTTCCAGCGCCCTTCCAATTTGCCGAGCGCGTTCGCAACACCCGCGGCGCCCGCATCGGGCGTGGGATAGCGCACCGAACTTTCCGGTAAGTCTCTTACTTTTTCGTTGGTTCTTGTCATCGCGGCAGCCTACGCCCAGCTTCCGGGTCTCACAAGCGAGGGACCTATGGAACGCGAATTCAAGATCGACCCGGCGGAGTTCAAAAACAAGCGCGCGGCCGTCACCGGCGGCACGCAAGGCGCAGGCGCGGCGATCGTCGCACGCCTCCTGGCGGGCGGCGCAAGTGTCGCGACATGTGCACGCAAACCGCCGGCGGACGGCGACACGAAAGGCGCCTTCTTCGCGATCGCCGATATGGCCACACCGGACGGCGTGGCCGCCTTCGCCGAGGCGGTGAAGGCCGAGTTCGGCGGCGTGGATATTCTGGTGCATTGCGTGGGCGGCTCGTCGACGCCCGGCGGCGGCTTCCGCGCGGCGGACGAGGAATTCTGGCAGAACGATCTCGCTCTCAATCTGATGGCGCCCGTGCGGCTCGACCGCTTGCTCGTGCCCGGCATGATCGAGCGTAAGTCCGGCGCGATCGTCCATATCGCGTCGATCCAGCGCCGCTTGCCGCTCTACGATTCGACCACGCCCTACGCGGCCGCCAAAGCCGCCTTGGCGAGCTATAGCAAATCGCTATCGAAGGAATTGGGGCCGCTGGGCGTGCGCGTGAACACGGTTTCGCCCGGCTGGATCATGACCGACGCGTCGGAGCGCTTCGTGCAACGCGTCGCCGCCAGCGGCGGTACGGACGAAGCGGCCGCGCGCCAAGGCATCATGAATGCGCTGGGCGGCATTCCGATCGGCCGGCCGGCCTGGCCCGAGGAAGTGGCCGAGCTTGTCGCGTTCCTCGTCTCGGCGCGCGCCAAATCGATTCATGGTGCCGAATATGTCATCGACGGCGGGACGATTCCGACCGTGTGACGGGCGCTTCCGGAATTGATTGACTAGGAAACCAATTCGATATAGTTTCCTAGTCAATCACCGGAGCCGCCATGTCCAAACAAGCCGAAATTTCCGCGCTGGAAGCCCATTACGGCTTCCATTTGCGCGTCGTTTCCAACGCCGTGTCGCACGAATTCGCGCGCAAAGTGGCGGCGCAAGGCGTGACCGTCGCCGAATGGGCATGCTTGCGCGTGCTCTACGACGCCGCACCCTCGGCGCCCTCCGCTCTTGCCGCGCGCATGGGCATGACCAAGGGGGCGATCACGAAGCTCGCCCAGCGTTTGATCGCAAAGAATCTAATCGCGCGCGCCGCCGATCCCGCGGACGGGCGCGCGCAATTCCTGACGATGACGGCGAAGGGCCGCGACCTCGTGCCCAAGCTCGCCGAACTCGCCGACGCCAACGACGCGGCGTTTTTCGGCGTGCTGGCCGCCGCCGAACGAGAAGCCCTCGGCCGTCTTTTGAAGAAACTGGCCGATCGTCACGCGCTGAAGGGCGTGGCGACGGAATGATGGAGCGATAATTTGGATACGCAGCAGAAAGCCCTGGCCGAAAAATGCCTCGCCGCCGCCTACGACAAGTCGATGGCGTTTCCGCAAATCGTCGGCGCCTTGATCGGTGCGGGGTTCGACGGCTACGCGATCGATTATCGCGCCGGCACCGCGACCTATTATTTGCCCGACGGCGATTGCGTGGCGGTGAGGCTGCCGCATGGCGGCGCGCCGGTCGCGGCCGCGTTCGATGCGGCGGGCGTGGCCGCGCAAATCAAATGGGCGCAGGCCAATCCGCCCGACTATTCCTACGCCGCGTTCTGCAAAAACGTCACGGTGAAAGGCTGTGCGGGCTATCTCGTCTCGTTCCTGGGCAAGCGCGTGCTCTATTTCGGCCGTACGGGCGAAACGCATACCGAGCATTTCCCGAAATAAGATCGAAGGCGCGCCGGCCGCCATGCGCCAAATCGTCGGCGCAAGGCGCGACGCCTTTCACATGATCTTCTCGAATAGAAATCCTTCCCCGAAAGAACCGTCGGCAGCGGGGTGATTCGGGTCGGGATGGCGATCGTTGAAAAACTGAATGATCTTGAACCCGCATTTGTTGACGTAGAAGTGGATGTTTCGTTTCTCGAAATACGGGGTGTAGGTCCGCCACGCGCGGGTCTTCGGATATCGTTTTTCGATGGCGCACCAAGCCTTGTGACCGAAACCGCCGCCCTCCTGGCCACGTTTCAGGAAAAATAGATCGAGCGTGTTGCGGTGGGTCTTTTCATCGATGGTAAGCACCGCGCCGCCGATCTTTTCATCGCCGCGCAGGACATGAAGCGTGACGGCGCCGACGGCGTTTATCGACGCGTCGAGATCATCGTCCGACGGAATGGGCCCGTCCGGGGTTTCTTCAAGCTCTTTGATGGCCGCAACGGCGAAGGCGTCTTGCAGGTCCTTTTTGAAATTCGCGATATCGCGCGCATCGGCTATCGCCAGGCTGATCGTCGTGTCGGTCATGTCGTTCTCATGGAAATGTGCCGTATGTCCGCAAGGCGAATGGCGGCCCGAGCGAGTTTTCGAGCACGTATCGCTTTGGCGGGAGGCCATATAGCGAAGCCAACCACCATATGCTTCCAAAAAATCACGCGGCGCGCGCCTCGTTCGCCGCATGGGCGTCGCTCCAATGAAAAAGGCCGGTGCGGTCGCCCGCACCGGCCTTCGTCTGTTAGCGCTTAAGCAGAACGACTAGCGCGCGGCGCGGATCGTCTTGCCCCAACGATCGACTTCCGCCGCGACGAACGTGCCGAGCCACGCGCTCGTGCGCTCGTTGCCTTCGGGCAGCACGCCGCCCAGATCGAGCAGGCGCTTGCGCGAGTTGGCGTCGTCCAGCGCTTTCGACAGCGCGTCGTTCAGCCGGGCGACGATCGGGGCCGGCGTGCCCTTGGGCGCGAACAGCGCGTTCCAGGCGCTGACCTCGTATTCCGGCATGCCGGCTTCCTTGGTCGTCGGCACGTCGGGCAGGGCGGGCGAGCGCGTCGGCGTGGCGATCGCGTAGGCGCGGATGGCGCCCGCCTGGATCTGCGTGACCAGGTTGACGATCTGGTCGCACGCGTAATCGACCTTGCCGCCGACGAGGTCGTTCAGCACCGGACCCGTGCCGGTGTAGGGCACGCGCGTCGGCTTCGTGCCGAGCTGCACATGCAGCAGCGTGCAGGTCGTGTGCGAGACCGAGCCCACGCCCGCATTGGCTTCGTTGAGCTTGTCCTGGCCCGCCTTCAAACGGTCGGCGAACTCCTTCAGGTTCGCGGCCGGGAAATCCTTGCGCGCGACGATCACGATCGGCGTGCCGGCGGCCATGCCGATCGGCTCGAAATCCGTGACCGGGTTGTAGCGGATGTTGGGATAGAGGGCCGGGGCCGCGCCATGCGTGCCCATATGGCCCATCATGATCGTGTAGCCGTCATTGGCCGCTTCCTTGCCGCGCGTGATGCCGGTCGTACCGCCGGCACCCGCGATGTTTTCGATCACGAGCTGCTGGCCCAGCGTCTTCGACATGCTTTCGCCCACGATGCGGGCGATAACGTCGGTCGGGCCGCCGGCGGCGAAGGGCACGATCACGGTGATCGGCTTGGTCGGATATTGCTGGGCCGACGCGGCACCGGCCATCAAGGCCAGGGCGGCGGCGAATGCGAGAGCTTTCTTCATCTGCTTTTCCTCCTTCGATTGTGGATCCGCGCGCGGAAAATTCCGGGGGGCCCGCGCGCGGCCTTACGTCACTCGGTGAAGACTTGGTCGCGGCTCTTGCTCACCGAAGGCAGAACCGCGATGACGACCACGATCACGGCGACGGCCAGCATGCCCGCCGCGATCGGGTTGTAGACGAAGGTCATGAAGTCGCCGCGCGCCAGGATCATCGCCTGGCGCAGCTTCTCCTCCATCAACCGGCCGAGCACGTAGCCCAGCAGCAAGGGTGCCGGCTCGAACCCGAATTTATAGAGGACATAGCCCACGAAGCCGAAAAAGGCGGTGAACAGCACGTCCTGCGGCGAGTTGTTGATCGAGTAGATGCCGATGCAGCAGAACACCATGATCGCCGGGAACATCAGGCGATAAGGCACCTTCAGCAGGCGCACCCAAAGCCCGATCAGCGGCAGGTTGATGATCAGCAGCAGCAGATTGCCGACCCACATCGACGCGATCATGCCCCAGAACAGATCGGGGCTCTTCGACATGACGAGCGGGCCCGGGATGATGCCGTGAATGGTCATGGCGCCGACCATCAGCGCCATCACGGCGTTGGGCGGAATGCCGAGCGTGAGCAGCGGAATGAACGAGGTCTGCGCGCCCGCGTTGTTCGCACTTTCGGGACCGGCGACACCTTCGATGGCGCCGCGCCCGAAACGCGACGGGTCCTTGGCGAGCTTCTTCTCGACTGTGTAGGACGCGAACGGGCCCAGCACCGCGCCGTTGCCCGGCAGAATGCCCAGCGCCCCGCCGATCGCCGTGCCGCGCAGCACGGGGGCGATGCAGCGCTTGATGTCGTCCCAATTCGGCAACAGGCGGCCGATCGCGCCGCGCGTCACGTCGCGCGCCTCGGGATTTTCGAGGTTGCGCAGGATTTCCGCGAAGCCGAACACGCCCATCGCCAGCACGGCGAAATCGAGCCCGTCGCTGAGCGTCGAGAAGCCCAGCGTCATGCGCTCCTCGCCGGTTTCGAGGTCGGTGCCGATCGTGGCGAGCAGCAAGCCCGCCAGGATCATGCCCGCCGCCTTTAGAAGCGAGCCGCGCGCCAGCACGACGGCGAAGGCCAACCCCGCCACCATCAGCGCGAAATATTCGGCCGGGCCGAACAGCAAGGCGACCTTGGTCAGCGGCACGCCCAAGGCGGCGATGACGAGTGTCGCGACCGTGCCGGCGAAGAACGAGCCGAGCGCCGCGACGCCCAGCGCGATGCCCGCGCGGCCTTGCTTGGCCATTTGGTGGCCGTCCAGCGTGGTCACGACCGACGTCGCTTCGCCGGGAATGTTCACCAGGATCGCGGTCGTCGAGCCGCCATATTGCGCGCCGTAATAGATGCCCGCGAGCATGATGAGGGCGCCGGTCGGGTCGAGCTTGAAGGTCAGCGGCAGCAGCATCGCGATCGTCGCGATGGGGCCCACGCCCGGCAGCACGCCGATCAGCGTGCCGATCATCACGCCGGCGAAACACAGACCGATATTCTGGAACGTCAGCGCGATCGAGAAGCCGTGCGCGAGATTGCCGATCAGGTCGAACATGAAGGCGCCCTCAATACCCGATCGCCCAGGGGGCGACGGGGATCGGAAGATTGAGCATGAAGCGGAACATCGCGAGGCAGAACGCCGTCAGCACGACCGCGAAGATCGCCGCCTCGCCGAGCTTGGTTTCCGACGACGCCATCGACGACAGCACGATGGCGAGCGGGGCCGCGACCGCCATGCCGAGCGGACGCACGGTCAGACCGAACGCGACGGCCGCACCCAGAATGAAAAGCGGCCCGCGGAAGGTCCAGCGCTCCAGCTTCGGCCCGTCCCACAACATCGCGCCGATGCCGACGGCGAATCCCGCGATCACGCAGGCCCACGCCAAAATCATCGGCATCATGCCGGGGCCGAACACGCGCAACGTGCCGCGTTCGAGGCCGGCGTTCTGCCACAGCGCGAAGGCGCCCAGGCCGATAAGGAAAAGTCCCGCCGCCAAATCCTGCGGCGCGCGGATGATACGCTTCGGTACTTGCGCCAAGACGCGACCTCCCCGGAGGTTTGTTGACGGTTTCTATCGGGTCGCCCGCGCGAATTCCATACGAAACATGGTGTCTCGGCACCGTGCGGACGTTTTTTCGATGCAACCGCGCAAGCATCGGGTGGGTGCAGTGCGAAAGCCCGGTCAGGGTTCGGCACCGTCAACCTGGAGGTTACCGTGCCCTTCCGCATCACCGGCCTCGCGCCCGCCGCGTTCATTCCGCTCTACGGACTTTCCGACGCCGAACTGGCCGCGCGCGGCGTCGTCCGCAAGAAAGTCGACGCCGATCCGGGGTTTCCCGATCGGGTCGAATTGCGCGACATCCAAGTCGGCGGCCATGCGCTGCTGCTCAATTATATGCACCAGCCCGCCGACACGCCGTTCCGCGCGACGCATGCGATTTTCGTGCGCGAAGGGGCGATCGAGACCTACGACCGGACGGACGACGTGCCCGACGCGATGCGCCGGCGCTTGCTGTCGGTGCGCGCGTTCGATGCGGCGGGCATGATGATCGCCGCCGACGTGACCGAGGGCGCGGCGCTCGAAGATCTGATCGCGCGGATGTTCGCCGATCCGGCGGCCGCCTATCTGCATGCGCATTACGCGCGCCAAGGCTGCTTCGCCGCCCGGATCGACCGCGCTTGACTCTTGGATATTGGAATGTAAGTTTAAGATATGAGAGAGGCCGGCACCGACATCGACGACCGAATCGCCGCGCGCGTGCGGAATTTGCGCGCCGCCAAGGGCTTGACGCTCGACGATCTGGCCGCGTCGTCGGGGGTGAGCCGCGCGATGCTGTCGCGGATCGAGCGCGCGCAATCGAGCGCCACGGCGCAATTGCTCGTGCGTCTGTGCGGCGGCTTGGGCGTCACCTTGTCCGAACTCGTGGCCGCGGCACCCGCAACGCCCGCCCCCTTGCGCCGCGCGGGCGAGCATCCGCTGTGGCGCGATCCGGCGACCGGCTATCGCCGGCGCGAAATCGCGCCCGCCGATCTGGGGCCGCGCGCGTCGATCGTGGAGATCGAATTTCCGGCCGGCGCCCGCGTGACACTCGACAATCGCCGCTACGCGGGGCGCGGTCAGCATGTTTGGCTGCTCGAAGGCACGCTCGAAATCGAAACCGGCGGTGCCACGCATCGCTTGAACGCGGGCGACCGTATGACGATGGCGTTCGGCGCCAAGCTCGTGTTCCGCAATCCGTCGCGCAAGCGCGCGCGCTATGCCGTTATCGCCGATACGGGGGAATAAAGATGCGTATCGTGGAAGGCGGGCTCGACGATGCCCGCGTCGTCGCCTTGCTCGAACATCATATCGCGATGGGCCGCGCGAATACGGTGGAAGGCTGCGCGCACGCGCTCGACGTTTCGGGCTTGCAGCGGCCGGGCATTCGCTTCTGGTCGGTGTGGCGCGACGACAATTTGCTCGGCACCGGCGCATTGAAGCGCATCGACGATGGCCACGCGGAAGTGAAGTCGATGCACGTCGCGGCGCCCGCGCGCCGCCAAGGTGTGGGCGGCGCGATGCTCGATCA
Source organism: Alphaproteobacteria bacterium (assembly GCA_017308135.1). Lineage (NCBI taxonomy): Bacteria > Pseudomonadati > Pseudomonadota > Alphaproteobacteria > Alphaproteobacteria bacterium. The sequence continues at coordinate 219,944 of JAFKFM010000009.1, read as the reverse complement.
CATTCTGCGCGAAGCGCGTGCGATGGGTTTCAAGCGCGTGTCGCTGGAAACCGGATCCTGGGATTACTTCGCGCCGGCGCGCGCGATGTACGCGACGCGCGGCTTCGTCGTGTGCGCGCCGTTCGAAGGCTACAAACCGGACCCCGCATCGACCTTCATGTCGCGCGAAATCTGACGGCGCGTTTATCCACATCCGCGAATCTACGGACTCCACAGAAAGCCCCATTTGGGCTATATTCCACGCATGTTCGAACGCCGCCTGCCGCGTTCGGATATCAGGCGGAAATACACGCCGCGAAGGGAGAACGGCAGGTATCGGCAGCGTGTTCACGGCGCGCATGCCATTCACGGGGAGGTGTTCGAAAACAACATGACTCCACCGAAGTTCACGTGACGGCCGGTATCGTATCCGGCGTTTGATTTTCCGGCGGTTGATTTCAGGTTCCGCTCTTCGCAGGGGCTGCGCGCGTTTCGCGCTGACGCGATGTCGTTGGCTGCCTCGCGCACGCTCGTCGGCGAAGCCGTGACTGGAAGTCGCCCGATCGGAGTTCGAATGTTCGGATCATGATCGGCCGTCCATATACGCCGCATCGTTCCCGCGCTTCGGCCCGACAGGCTTGGGCGTCCGGAAACATGACGGCGACGGAGGCTGGGCGCACCGTCCTCCCCCGTTCGAAAACCGGTCATGTGCCGGATCTCCGGCGCGCGATGGCGGTTCGAATGTCGGGCGATGCCGTTCGGCAACCACACGCCGGCGATCGATGTCCGGCGCGACCGGATCGGTTTGGAAAAGCCTCGCGTCTTGACGCGACACGCATCCGGATCGACGACGTCGCGCGCCGCCCCCGGTTTCGGCCGGAAGGCGGCCCCGCCAGGGCAGGGCGGTGACGGAAACGCGAAGAGCCGAGCATCAACGCCCGAGGCTTGAAGCCCCGGGTGGGCGGGACCGGCCCGACGCCGAACGGCAAGCGGCCGCTCCCCCAAAAAACGAAGGGCCCCGCCAAGGCTCGCGCGAACCCCTGGGTTCGGCGAGGGGCGGGGTCCGCCGTTTTTGCCAGAAAAACAGGCTGTTAGCGGCTCTTGGAGCGGCGAGGGCGCTTATGTTATTCTACGTTCGTTGGGCGAGAACGCCCGTGACGAGGGAGTTTGAGAATCATGGCCATCTCGGGGGCCCCCAGCGTGGGGGGCGATTCCAATTCGACGGCGTTCATGAGCCTGGATTATCAGGCCGGCATCATCGCGATGCTGAAGAACAATCAGCCATGGACGCCGCGCTCGTTCTTCGAAGGCCCGCGCATCAACGCGCCGGAAATCGTCGAATTCGGCCAAGGCAAGACGTACGACTTTTTCGCGTAAGCCGCGAAACGCGATCCGGGTCGTCTTATTCCGCCGCGTCGTGCGAAATATCCCGCCGCAAAAACCCGGAATAGTGCTGCGCCGTCGCGCTTTGTCCTGACGACGGCGGCGATCATGCCGCCGGTCGCAGGAGTGAAACCGATGAAGAAGACTTTGGCCGTGGCGCTCGCCGTTTCGATGATGGTCCCGGCTCTCGCCTTCGCGCAGACCGCGACCCCGGCCGTCCCCGCGACGCCCGCCAAGCCCGCGCAGACCACGCAAGCCCCCGCGAAGGCCGAAGCCGCGAAGGCGGAGAAGGCGACGAAGGCGCATGAGCGCCGCGACGCGAACAAGGTCACGACCGGTACGGCCGCCCCGGCGGCGAAGTAAGCTCTTCTCGCCAAGATCGCCCGGCATTTCGCGGACCGATGCCGGGCGATTCTTTTTATAGGGCGGGGCTGGTATCGTCGGTCGCGTGACGACCGCCGATTCGACAGCCGCCCGTGATAAAGCCCGCGCCGACATGGCGCGCGGCCGGCCCGATTTGGCCGTCCCGGTCTTGCGCGCGCTGTCGGACGCAAATCCGAACGACGCCGATCTGCTGCTCGATTACGGTGTGGCGGCAAGCCAAGCCGGCGATCAGACCGCTTCCCTCGTCGCGTTCGGCAAGGCCGCGACGCTCGATCCCAAAAATCCGCTGGTCCACGCGAATATGGGCCTCGCCTTCGAACGCGCGAATATGCTGGTCGAAGCCGAAACGGCGATGCGCGTGGCGCGCGAATTCGCGCCCGGCCATGCCGGTATCGCGTTCAACCTCGCCAATGTCGCGCGCAAACTGGGCCGCAACGCGGATGCCGAAGCGCTCTACCGCGAAGTCATCGCGGCCGAGCCGCAATCGGTGCCGCCGCGCGCCAATCTCGCAGCCCTGCTGATCGACGAATGGCGTTTGGTCGAAGCGCGCTCGCTGTTGCGCCGCGCCGCCGACATGGCGCCGCAAGATCCGCTGGCGCATTTCAACCTCGCCAATGCCGACCGCATGGCCGGCGATACGGGCGCCGCGATCGCAAGTTACGAACGCGCGCTGAAACTCGCGCCGGATTGGGCGGATGCGCATTTCAATTTGGGATTCGCGTCGTTGCTCGCGGGCGATTGGCGACGCGGCTGGGCCGAATTCGCCTGGCGCTGGAAGACGCAAGCGCAAGCGAAGTTCGCCAAGTCGTTCGACAAGCCGCGCTGGAACGGCGAAGCGGGCAACGGGCGCACGCTGTTGCTGCGCGCCGAGCAGGGCCTGGGCGACACGTTGCAGTTCGTGCGCTACGCCGCACTCGCCAAGGATCGCGGCTGGCGCGTGGTGCTGGAAGTTCAGCCCGCGTTGACGGCGCTGCTGGCGCGCACCAAGGGCATCGACGCGATCGTCGCGCAAGGCGGCGCGTTGCCCGCATTCGACGCCGAAGCGCCGCTGCTCGATCTGCCCGGCGTTTTCGGCACAATTCCTGACACGGCGCCCGCCGATATTCCTTACGTCTTCGCCGATCCGGCGAAGATCGACGCTTGGCGTGCCAAGCTGGGACCGGCGACGAAGAAGCGCGTCGGTATCGTTTGGGGCGGGAATCCGGATTTTCCCGGCGACCGCTGGCGCTCGCCAGGGTTGAAGCCGCTGTTGAAGTTGTTCGACGTGCCGGACGTCGAATGGGTCGGATTGCAGGTCGGCCCCCGCCGCGCGGACATGGATGGCTGGACCCCGCCCGCGAATTTCCGCGATTGCGGTGGTGAATTGCGCGACATGGACGATACGGCGGCCTTGGTCGCGGCGCTGGACTGCATCGTTACGCCTTGCACATCGATCGCGCATTTGGCCGGTGCGATGGGCAAGACATGTTTTATTTTATTATCGGCGGCGCCGGACTGGCGCTGGATGCTGGCGCGCGGCGACACGCCCTGGTATTCGAATTTACGATTGTACCGCCAGCACTTAGCGGGTGATTGGGCGGCACCGGTGGCGGCGATCGCGGCGGCAATAAAAGGATAGTGGTATTCCGGTAGGTCTTGTGTTCGCGCCGCAGCATTGTATCTCTTCGCCCACGATAATGCAGACATGAACCAGCGTGGCGCGGCGGCATTTTCCGTTCGCGATTTCGCGCGGGTTTCGAGGTGGGGTTTCATGCGTTTGAAGAATGGTTTGGCGGCCGCGGCGGTCGCCATGATCGGTTTTGTTTCGCCGGTTTCGGCGCAGATGGGCCCCGGCGGCCCGCCCCCGGTTTCGGTCGCCAAGCCCGTCGTCAAAGACATCGTCGAGCAGGACGAATTCATCGGCCGCTTCGACGCTTCGGAAGCCGTCGATCTGCGCGCGCGTGTTTCGGGCTATCTGGAATCGGTCGCGTTCCGCGACGGCCAGATCGTGAAGCAGGGCGATCTGCTGTTCGTCATCGACAAGCGCACCTATCAGGCGACGTATGCGCGCGCGCAAGCTGCCGTGAACGCGGCGCAAACGCGTCTCGATTTCTATCGCACCGATATGGAGCGCTACGAACGCCTCGCGCGGTCGGGCAACGCGCCCGAGCGTCAGCTCGAACAGACGCGCCAGCAATATCTCCAGGCCCAAGCCGATATCGCCGGTTTGCGCGCGGAACTGGAAAGTGCGCGCCTCAATCTCGGCTTCACGGAAGTGCGCGCGCCGATGGCCGGCCGCATCGGCCGCAAGCTCGTCTCGGAAGGCAATCTCGTCGCCGCCGATCAGACGCTGCTCGCCACGATCGTGTCGCTCGATCCGATCAAGTTCAATTTCGACATCGACGAGCGCGCCTACCTCGCCTACACGCGCACGATCCGCACGGGCAACGTGCCCAATCCGCGCGACGTGCCCAACAAGATCGAAGTCTTGATCGGCGTGGCCGACGAGAAGGACCTGACCCGCAAGGGCACGATCGATTTCGTGGATTCCCGCCTGGACACCGCCACGGGCACGATGCGCGTGCGCGCCAGCGTTCCCAATGGCGATATCTTCCTCGCCCCCGGCATGTTCGGCCGCGTGCGCGTCCCCGGCTCCAACCCCTATCGCGCCGTGCTGATCCCGGACGAAGCGATCGTCTCCGATCTCGACCGGCGCTTGGTGTGGGTCGTCGCCGCCGACGGGTCGGTGGCGCCGCGTCTCATCCGTCCGGGCCCCCGCCATGACGGCTATCGCGTCGTGCGTGAAGGTCTCGACGGTTCGGAATCCGTCGTCGTCAACGGGCTGCAGCGCGTGCGTCCGGGCGGCAAGGTCACGCCGCAGCCGGTCGAACTGCCGCCGGTCAAGGGGGCGAAGTAAGCCATGCGTTTCGCCCATTTCTTCGTCGACCGCCCGATCTTCGCGGCGGTCGTCTCGATCGTCATGGTGATTTTGGGCGCGGTCGCGTTCAAGGCGCTGCCGGTCGCCGAATATCCCGAAATCGCCCCGCCGACGATCGTCGTGCGCGCCTCCTATCCGGGGGCGGACGCCGAAACCGTCGCCGCGACGGTGGCCACACCGCTGGAGCAGGAAATCAACGGCGTCGAGGACATGCTCTATATGTCCTCCTACGCGACCGGCGACGGCTCGATGTCGCTGACGGTGACGTTCAAGCCCGGCACCAATCTCGATAACGCGCAGGTGCTGGTCCAGAACCGCGTGCAGATCGCGACCCCGCGTCTGCCCGATACGGTGCGCCAGCTTGGCGTCGTCACGCAGAAAAGCTCGCCCGACCTGATGATGGTCGTGCACATGCTGTCACCCGACGGCACTTACGACGATCTCTATATCTCGAACTACGCGATCCTGCGCGTGCGCGATCAGCTTTTGCGCATCGATGGGATCGGCGATCTGATGGTCTTCGGCGCGCGCGAATACGCGATTCGCGTGTGGCTCGATTCCGACCGTTTGGCGAGCTACGGCCTTGCGGCCAGCGACGTGGTGCGCGCCTTGCGCGAGCAGAACGTCCAGGTTTCGGGCGGTGCGCTCGGCACCGCGCCCTCGCAAGGGGCGTCGTTCCAAATCCCCATCGTGACCCAAGGCCGTTTCGAGGACCCGCGCCAATTCGGCGAGGTGATCGTGCGCGCGGGCGGCGACGGGCGCATCGTGCGCTTGCGCGACGTGGCGCGCGTCGAAATGGGCGCAAAGGAATACGTCACCAATTCCTATCTCAACGGCAAGACGGCGGTGGCGCTGGCGGTGTTCCAGCGTCCGGGTTCCAACGCGCTGGCGACGGCCGACGCGATCTTGACGCGAATGGCGGAGTTGAAGAAGGACTTCCCCGTCGGCCTCGACTACCAGGTCGTCTACAACCCGACCGAGTTCATCCAGGAATCGATCAACGAGGTTTACAAGACGCTGGCCGAAGCGATCATCTTGGTGGCGCTGGTCGTGCTGATCTTCCTGCAATCCTGGCGCGCCGCGATCATCCCGATCCTGGCGATCCCGGTGTCGCTGATCGGCACCTTCGCCGTGATGCTGATGTTCGGCTTCCATCTGAACGTGCTGACGCTGTTCGGCATGGTGCTGGCGATCGGCATCGTCGTCGACGACGCGATCGTCGTGGTCGAAAACGTCGAGCGCAACATCGCCAACGGCATGAGCCCGCGCGACGCCGCCCACGAAACGATGGACGAGGTCGGTGCCGCCGTCATCGCCATCGCGGTCGTGCTGGCCGCCGTGTTCATTCCCACGGCCTTCGTGCCGGGCCTGCAAGGGGCGTTCTACCGCCAGTTCGCCGTCACGATCGCCGTGGCGACGATTCTGTCGGCGTTCAACTCCCTGACGCTGTCGCCGGCCCTTGCCGCGATGCTGCTGAAGAAGCACGACCCGCATCACGTTCCCAAGGGCCCGCTGGGCCGCTTAGGCGCGGGGTTCGCGCGCGTGTTCAACCGCAGCTTCGACAAGATGGGCAACGGCTATGCGCGCTCGGCCGGCTGGGCCGCGCGCCGCAAGATCGTGATGCTGGGCGTCTATGCGGGGCTTGCGGCGTTGACCGTCTATGTCGGCGGATTGGTGCCGCGCGGCTTCATTCCGCTGCTCGATCGCGGCTATGCGATCGTCGCGATCCAGCTGCCCGACGGCGCCTCGCTGGAGCGTACCGACGCCGTCGTGCGCAAGGCGAGCGAGATCATCCAATCCACGCCGGGCGTGAAGGATTCGGTCGCGTTCGCGGGTTTCTCGGGCGCCACGTTCACCAACGCGCCGAACGGGGCGGTCGTGTTTGCGGGGCTGGACCCGTTCCCCGAACGCGTGGCGAAGGGCCAATCGGCCAACGCCATCGTCGGGCAGTTGTTCGGGCGGCTTCAGCAGATCGAGGAAGCCTTCGTCATCGCCGTTCCGCCGCCCGCCGTTCCCGGCATCGGCGCCTTGGGCGGGTTGAAGCTGCAGCTTCAGGACCGCACGGGCAACGATTCCCGGCGCGTGCTGACGGCCGCGCAGGAATTCATCGGGCAGCTTTATCGCGTGCCCGGCCTTGCGGGCATCTTCACCACGTTCTCGGCCGGCACGCCGCAGATCTATCTCGATATCGATCGCACCAAGGCGCAGATGCTGAACGTGCCGATCAGCAATATCTTCGAGACGCTGCAATTCAATCTCGGCACCGCCTATGTGAACGACTTCAACGCTTTCGGCCGCGTCTATCAGGTGCGCGCCCAGGCGGATCGTTCGCAGCGCGTCGACCGCGAGGATATCGCGCGGTTGAAGGTGCGATCGGCCACCGGCGATCTCGTGCCCCTGGGCACGCTGGTCGAGATCAAGGACTCGGCCGGTCCCGATCTGGTGCAGCGCTACAACGCCTATGTCTCGGTGCCGATCCAGGCCGCGGCTGCGGGCATTTCTTCGGGTCAGGCGATCGCCGCGATCGAACAGGCGGCGGCGCAACATCTGCCCGCCGGCATCGGCTTCGAATGGACCGAACTCGCGTATCAGGAAAAGAATGTCGGCAACACCGCGATCTACATATTCGCGCTGGCCGTCGTGTTCGTGTTCCTGGCGCTGGCGGCCCAGTACGAAAGCTGGGGCTTGCCGCTCGCCATCGTGCTGATCGTGCCGATGTCGGTGCTGTCGGCGCTGCTCGGCGTGATGATCCGCGGGCTCGACAACAACATCCTGGTGCAGGTCGGTCTGATCGTGCTCGTCGGCCTCGCGGCCAAGAACGCGATTTTGATCGTCGAGTTCGCGCGCCAGCTGGAAGGCGAAGGCAAGGACCCGCATGCCGCCGTCGTCGAAGCCTGCCGTCTGCGTTTGCGGCCCATCCTGATGACGGCCCTGGCCTTCATCCTGGGCGTGGTGCCGCTGGTGATTTCGACGGGACCGGGTGCCGAAATGCGCCAGTCGCTGGGCACGGCCGTGTTCTCGGGCATGATCGGGGTGACGATCTTCGGTCTGTTCCTGACGCCGGTTTTCTACGTCGTGATGCGGGGGCTTTCCCGCCGCTTCCGCAAGGCGGCCCCCGCAACTCCGGCGGCCCCCAACGCCGAATAGCAACCCTAAGTCCGGCCGCCCGTCTTGCGGGCGGCCGGGTTATGGGGTAACGCTCGAATCCGCGTTTGGCCTGTGTGGATTCGGGGCGAGGGGCAATGGCGAGCGAGTACCGGTTCGTGCTGTTTTCGTGGCGCGACGTGCGCGAAGCGCTCGTCACCTATGATCGCAAGCGCGGCCAAGCGACCCCCACCGTGCCGCCGGTAAAATTCCGCGTGAACCGCGAGGCGCTCGATTGCGAGCTGACCTTCGGCAAGGACCGGCCCAAGCGCTATCTCTACGACAAACCTTCCGTCATCGCGGCGCTGATCATGCGCTGCCGCGATCGCGGCGTGCGCCTGCCGTTGAAGGCGTCCAAGGATCTGCATCTGCTCGAAGGCCGCATGGCGATGTCGGTGCATATCGCGGGTGCCGCCGAGCCGGAGATGCTCAATCTCGAAATCCTCGGCCAATCGGTGGTGGCGTAGCCGAAATGGCGAAGAAAGCCTCCGCGCTGCCGCCGGGCATGGACGAATACCGGCTCGTTTTTTTCCGCGAAAGCGAACTCGTGCGCGCGTTGTCGAATTATCGCCGCTTGCGCAAGGATCCGCTGCCGCCGGGCCAGATCGCGCGCATCCAATGCGACGCGGACGATTTGAGCGTCAAACTGCACGTGCAGAAGGATAGCGGCGCCACGGTCCGCGTCGAATTCGAAGCGCCGGAAGTGGCGGCGGCGCTGATCGTCCATTGCAAGGACGCGCGCATTCCCTTGTCGCGCTCGGCCGAGAAGACGCTGCGCATGATCGCGGGCCGGCCCGCCTTCCTCATCAAAGAGTTCGGCGGCGCGCCGGCCGACGCCGACGACGAGGTCGAGTTCCGCTGATGGGCATTCTCGGGCTCTCCGCCCTTGCGATTACCGTCATCGGCACGTCGATCCTGTCGGGCATGTTCGGCATGGCCGGCGGCTTGGTGCTGATGGGCGCGTTGCTCGCCTTCCTGCCCGTACCCGCGGCGATGGCGCTGCACGGCGCCGCGCAGATTTCCGCCAACGGGTGGCGCGCTTATCTGTGGCGCAAACACATTCTGTGGCGGCCGACGCTGTTTTATTCGCTGGGCGGCGTCGCCGCGATGGCGGTGTGGGTGATCGTGCTGTTCGTGCCCAGCCGCCCGCTGGCGCTGATAGCACTGGGCCTTTCGCCTTACGTGCTGATGCTGGCGCCGAAATGGCTGCAAGGCGATCCCACGCGCGACGGCCACGCGGTGATCTACGGCATCGTGTGCGTGTCGTTCATGATGCTGACCGGCGTGACCGGACCGTTGCTCGATTCGTTCTTCCTGAAAGGCGGGCTCGACCGCCGGCAGATCGTATCGACCAAAGGCGTGTGCCAAGTCTTCGGGCATTTCGCCAAGATCGTCTATTTCGGCGTGCTGATCGATCCCGTCGATTTCGGCGATTGGTCGTCCTACGCCGTCGCCATCGGGGCGGCGATGATCGGCACGACGTTGGGCGGCTGGGTGTTGGCGCGGATGACCAACGCCGATTATCGCGTCTGGGCGAATCGTATCATCGCCACGGTCTGCGCGTGGTACGTGGCGCACGGGCTGTATCTCTGGCTTTTCGCGTAAGGGGAGGGAAGCATGCGTGACCCGCTCGATGCTTTGATCGCGGATATGGTGGAATGGGTCGCCGCGCGTCCGCGCGGCTACGCCGAAACGTTGGACGCGTGGCGCACCTCGTGCCCGCGCCTGCCGGTCTGGGAAACGGCGTGCGATCGCCGTTTGGTCGCGCGCGCCGCGCTGGCCGACGGAACGCCCGCCATCGTCGCCACGCAAGCGGGCCGCGCGTTCCTCGCCGCGTCGCGCGCGGCGATGTGAGCGCGCTTCCCGAGCCGTTCGCATCCTGGCTCGGCCAACGCGGCTGGCGGTTACGCGCGCATCAATCGGAGCTTCTCGCACTCGGGCGCGCGGGGAAATCCGCGCTGCTGGTGGCACCCACGGGCGCTGGCAAAACGCTGGCGGGCTTTCTGCCCAGCCTCGTCGATCTTGCCGGCGATCCGAAAGCGGGCCTGCACACGCTTTACGTTTCGCCGCTGAAGGCGCTGGCGATCGACGTGCATCGCAACGTCGAGAAGCCGATCGCGGAAATGAACCTGCCGATCCGCGCGGAAAGCCGCACGGGCGACACGCCCGCGTCCAAGCGCGCGCGCCAGCGGAAGTCGCCGCCGCATATTCTGATGACGACGCCGGAATCGCTGGCGTTGCTGCTGTCCTATCCCGACGCGCGCGACTTCTTCGCCAAATTGCGCGTCGTGATCGTCGATGAAATCCATGCGCTCGCCGGCACCAAGCGCGGCGATCTTCTGTCGCTGGGCCTCGCTAAGCTCGCCGATATCGCCCCGCAAGCGCGGCGCGTGGGACTTTCCGCCACGGTCGCCGAACCGCCCGCCTTGGCGCGGTTCCTCGCCTCCGGCCTCGACGCCGCGCCCGCGATCGTGATGGGGGCGGCCGGCGCCAAGCCGCAAGTCACCATCCTGGTGCCCGAAGCGCGCATCCCGTGGGCCGGGCATACGGCCGTGCATGCGTTGCCGGAAGTCTATCTGGCGCTGAAGGCCGCGCGCGCGGCGATCGTGTTCGTCAACACCCGCGCGCAAGCCGAGATTTGCTTTCGCGAGCTTTGGAAGCTCAACGACGACAATCTCGCCATTGGCCTGCATCACGGATCGCTCGCCCCCGAACAGCGCCGCAAGATCGAAGCGGCGATGGCGGCGGGAAAGCTCCGCGCCGTCGTCGCGACGTCGTCGCTCGATCTCGGCATCGATTGGGGCGACGTGGATCTGGTCGTGCAGATCGGGGCCCCCAAAGGGGCCGCGCGTCTGCTCCAGCGTATCGGCCGCGCCAATCATCGGCTCGACGATCCCTCGCGCGCGATTTTGGTGCCCGGCAATCGCTTCGAAATGCTCGAATGCCGCGCGGCCTTGGCGGCGTTGGACGCGCACGAGATCGACGCCGCCCCGCAGCCGCCCGGCGCGCTGGACGTGCTCGCCCAGCATTTGCTGGGGGCCGCGTGTTCGGAAGCCTTCGACGAATCCGCGATGTACGAACAAGTGCGGCGCGCGGCACCCTATGCCGATCTCGACCGCGCGACGTTCGATCGCACGCTCGGTTTCGTCGCCGATGGCGGTTACGCGCTGGCGGCCTATGAACGCTACAAGCGCCTGAAGCGCGACGAGAGCGGCAAATGGAGCGTCGCGACACCCTTGGCACAGCGGCAATATCGCTTGAACGTCGGCACGATCGTCGAAACGCCGATGCTCAATGTCGCGTTCCGGCGCGGTAAACGCCTGGGCAAGGTCGAAGAGAATTTCGTCCTCGGCCTCGAGCCCGGCGACACGTTCGGCTTCGCGGGCCAAGTGCTGCGCTACGAAGGCATGCGCGAAACGACGGTGGAGGTCAGCCGCGCCAAGGACGATCAACCGCGTATTCCGATCTATGCGGGCGCGCGTATGCCGTTCACGGCGGAGCTGGCCGCGCGCGTGCGCGGCATCCTCGCCGATCCGGCCGCGTGGCGCGATTTGCCGCGCGACGTGAAGGAATGGCTGACGCTGCAACGGCGCAAATCGGAAATGCCGGGGCGCGACGGCTTGCTGATCGAAACCTTTCCGCGCCACGGCAAATGGTTCCTGATCGCCTATTGCTTCGCGGGGCGCAACGCGCACCAAACCTTGGGCATGTTGCTGACCAAGCGGATGGAGCGCGAGGGTTTGCGCCCGCTCGGCTTCGTCGCGTCGGATTATTCGATCGCGGTGTGGTCGACGCGCCCCGTCGATCGCCCGTCGGAATTGTTCGCCGTGGACATGCTCGGCGACGATCTGGAGGAATGGCTCGCGGACTCCTCCATGCTGCGCCGGGCGTTCCGCAATGTCGCGGTGATCGCAGGCTTGATCGAACGCCGCCATCCGGGCGAGGAAAAGACCGGGCGGCAGGTCACGTTTTCGTCCGACCTGATCTACGACGTTTTGCGCAAGCACGAGCCCGATCATATTTTGCTGCGCGCGACGCGGGCCGACGCGGCGACGGGCCTGATCGACCTCTCGCGGCTTGCCGCCATGCTGCGGGCGGCGCGCGGCAAAATACGCCATCGCCGCTTGGAACGCGTCTCGCCCTTGGCCGTGCCCGTGCTGCTGGAAGTCGGCCGCGAAGCCATCTACGGTGAGGCGATCGAAGACGCGTTGGCCGATGCGGCGCAGGCCGAGGCCCTGATCGCGGATGCGATGATCGACGACGACCAAGCCGACGACAGCCAGGCCGAACTTTTCTGATGCACGCGCGAATCACGATCGAAGAAACGGCGCTTTTCGCCGATCCCGCCGGCGCCTTGTTTTGGCCCGCGACCAAAACGTTGATCGTCGCCGATTTGCATCTGGAAAAAGGTTCGGCCTTCGCGGCGAAAGGCGTGCCGCTGCCGCCTTACGACACGCGCGCGACGCTGGACGCGTTGCAGCGCCTGATCCGCCGCTACACGCCCGCGCGGGTCGTGTGTCTGGGCGATTCGTTCCACGACAAGGACGCGGGCAAGCGCATCGCGCCCAACGATCGCGACCATCTCGCCCGGATGATGAAAGGCCTCGACTGGGTTTGGGTGCTGGGCAACCACGATCCGCAAATCCCCCCCGAATTGGGCGGGCGCGTGGTGCCCGAAATCGCCGAGGGCAAGCTCGTCCTGCGCCACGAACCCGCCGGGCCCGTTTTGGCGCTGGGCGAGATCGTCGGCCATTTTCACCCCAAGGCCTGCGTCGTGACCAAAATCGGCCGGGTCGTGGCGCCGTGTTTCACGACCGACGGGCGGCGCATGGTCATGCCGGCCTTCGGCGCCTATACGGGCGGACTGGATACGCTGGATCGCGCGATTTCCGGGCTTTTCGGGCGCACGCGCTGGCGCGTTTTGATGACCGGCCGGGATAATCTGCATCTGTTCCCGGCCGGGCGGCTGGAACCGGTCGTTCGTCGCGCCCCAAAACCGGGGCAGGAGTGATCCGATCGGCGCGGGCGGGCGTAGAAATGCTGTTCGCTCTCAAACGGTTCCGGCCTTTTCGATGTCCCTCGCGCCAATTCTGGTCTGGTTCCGTCAGGATCTGCGCCTCGCCGACAATCCGGCCTTGCGCGCGGCGGTCGACAGCGGCGCCCCGGTGGTCCCCGTCTATATCCTGGACGACGAAACGCCCGGCATTTGGAAGCGCGGCGGTGCGAGCCGCTGGTGGCTGCATCATTCGCTGGAATCGCTCGCGCGCGATCTCGACAAGCGCGGGGCCAAACTCGTCCTGCGCCGGGGCGAGTCGAAAGCGGTTCTCGCCAAGCTGATCGCCGAGACGAAGGCGGGCGGCGTCTATTGGAACCGCTGCTACGAACCCTTCGCCGTCGCGCGCGATAAGGCGCTGAAGGCGGAACTCGAGGTCAAGGGCCTCGCCGCGCGCAGCTTCAACGCGAGCCTGATCTTCGAACCGCTGACCGTGTTGTCGAAATCGGGCACGCCGTTCCGCGTGTTCACGCCATTCTGGAAAGCCTGCCTCGCGGCCGAAGCGCCACCTTTGCCCACACCGGCGCCGAAGAAAATTCCCGCACCGGAAGCCTTGCCCAAAAGCGACGCGCTCGAAGCGTGGAAGCTGCTGCCGACCAAGCCCGACTGGGCGGGCGGCTTCAGCGTCTGGACGCCGGGCGAGGCGGGCGCGCAAGCGCGCTTGCTGCGCTTCGTCGGCGAAGCGCTGGACGGTTACGGCAATCTGCGCGACCGGCCGGATATAGAGGGCACGTCGCGTTTGTCGCCGCATCTGCATTTCGGCGAAATCTCGCCGCGCCAATGTTTCCACGCCGGGGCGGGCTCGCCGAAATTCCAATCGGAACTCGGCTGGCGCGAGTTTTCGTATCACCTGCTGTTCTCGCAGCCCGATTTGCCGGAGACCGCGTTGCGTCGCGAATTCGCCGATTTCCCGTGGCGCGAAAGCAAGGCCCATCTGCGCGCGTGGCAAAAGGGGCAAACCGGCTATCCCATCGTCGACGCCGGTATGCGCGAACTTTGGCAAACCGGCTGGATGCATAACCGCGTGCGCATGATCGCGGCGTCGTTCCTGGTGAAGCATCTGCTCCAGCCCTGGCGTGCGGGCGAAGATTGGTTCTGGGACACGCTCGTCGACGCCGATCTCGCCAACAACGCCGCCAGCTGGCAATGGGTTGCGGGCTGCGGCGCGGATGCCGCCCCTTATTTCCGTATCTTCAATCCCATCCTCCAAGGGGCGAAATTCGACCCGGAAGGAAAATACGTGCGCCGTTTCGTGCCCGAACTCGCCCAGCTGCCGACTGAATATCTCTACGCGCCGTGGGAAGCACCGGCGAACGTGCTGGCGCAAGCCGGGGTGACGCTCGGCAAGACCTATCCCAAGCCGATCGTCGATCACGGCGAAGCGCGCGCACGCGCGTTGGCCGCGTTCCAATCCTTGAAAGCGGCCGCCTGATGCGCCCGCTCGATGTCGCCGTTATCGGCTCGGGTATCGCTGGTTTGGGGGCGGCATGGTTGCTGTCCAAGCGCCATCGCGTGACGCTTTACGAAAAGGAAAGCCGCTTCGGCGGCCACGCGAATACCTTCATCGCGAAGGCGAAAGACAAGCGTGGCCGCACGCGCGAAGTACCGGTCGATACGGGCTTCATCGTCTATAACGAAGCCACCTATCCCAATCTGATCGCGCTATTCGACGCGCTGGGCGTGAAAAGCGAAGTCTCCAACATGTCCTTCGCGGTCTCGGTCGATCGCGGCCGCTTGGAATATTCCGGCGGCACATGGACCGGCTTGTTCGCGCAGCCGTCGAATTTTCTGCGTCCCGCGCATTGGCGCATGCTGCGCGATACGCTGCGCTTCTTCCGCGACGGGCAGGCGATCGCGTGCGCGGGCACGCACGGGCCCACGCTGGGAGAATTCCTGGCCGAGCGCGGTTACTGCCGCGGCTTCGTCGACAATCACTTGATCCCGATGGCGGCGGCGATCTGGTCTTGCCCGCCCGCCCAGATGCTGGAATTTCCGGCGCGCAGCTTCTGCGCCTTTTTCCGCAATCACGGGCTATTGCAGCTTCTCGACCGGCCGCAATGGCGCAGTGTCTCCGGCGGTTCGCGCGAATACGTGGCGAAGCTGCTGGCCGATATCGGCCGGTCGATGATCCGCGCCCCCGGTGCGGCGCGCTTGCGCGTCGAGGCGGACGGCGGCGTCATGGTCCGTGACGCGGCCGGTGGTTTGCGCCGCCATGATCGCGTGCTGCTCGCCTGCCATGCCGACGAAGCCTTGGGGCTGATCGAAAATCCGACGGCGGCGGAACGCGAGATCCTCGGCAGTTTCGCGTTCCAGCCCAATCTCGCGATCCTGCATCAGGACGAAAGCCTGATGCCGAAGCGCAAACTCGCCTGGGCCAGCTGGAATTATCTGGCCGAAAGCGGCGGCGACGCGCATGTCTCGGTCACCTATTGGATGAACAAGCTCCAGAATCTCGATCGCGACGTGCCGTTGTTCGTGTCGCTCAATCCGATCCGAGCACCCCGTCCCGAGACCGTGCTGGCCGGCTTCGAGTACATGCACCCGGCTTTCGATACGCCGACGTTGAAGGCGCAAGCGCGCCTGCACGAAATCCAGAACCGGCGCGGCCTGCTCTTCGCGGGCGCTTGGTCGGGCTACGGCTTTCACGAGGATGGTTTGCGCAGCGGCCTGGACGCGGCCGAAATGCTCGGCGTGCGCCGCCCGTGGGCGCCACGCGAAGACGCCGAGGTGCCGCCGTTCCGCGCGGCGGCGGAATAAAGGCGGGCGCGATGCCGCGAACCTGTCTTTACAACGGCCAAGTGATGCATGCGCGGCTGCGGCCGTTCCGCCATCGCTTCGCCTATCGCGTGTTTTCGATGCTCGTCGATCTCGACGAATTGCCCGAACTCGACAAGCGTTTGCGTCTGTTTTCGTATAACCGCGCGGGGTTGTTTTCGTTTCACGACCGCGATCATGGCGCGCGCGACGGCGGCCCGGCGCGCGATTGGGTGCGCGCGCGTTTGGCCGAAGCGGGGCTGGCGGAGGCGGGGGCGACGATTCACGCCCATTGCTTCCCGCGCATTTTGGGGTACGCGTTCAATCCGCTGACGATCTATTTCTGCCGCCGCGCGGACGATACGCTGGGCGCCATCCTCTACGAGGTGAAGAACACGTTCGGCGAACAGCACGGCTATCTGATCCCTGTCGATCCGGCCCGCGAACCGGGTGCGCCGGTGCTGCAAAGTGCCTCGAAAAATTTCCATGTCTCGCCCTTCATCGGCATGCGCGCGACCTATCGTTTCCGGGTCGACGAGCCCGAGGAACGGCTGGCGATCCTGATTCGTCAAAGCGTTGCGGAAGGCGAGCTTCTGGTTGCGACGCACACGGCGTCCCGCGTCCCGTTCACCGACGCGATGCTGGCGAAAAATTTCTTCGCCTACCCCCTCTTGACGCTCAAGGTCATCGTCGGGATTCATTGGGAAGCGCTCAAGCTGTGGATCAAGGGCGCCAAATACCATCCCCGGCCAGCGCCGCCCGCGACGGCGGTCGAAACGCCGGAGGGCACGCAAGGGAGCATGGGGCATGCGCGCGGATGACACCTCGCAAGCCGATTTCGTCACCCCGGGCTTCGCGCTGAAAGCGGTGATGATGGCCGCCGCGCGCATCGCGGTCGGCCGCTTGGAGATCGTGTTGCCCGGCGGCGGCCGGCGCGTGTTCGAAGGCAAGCAGCTCGGGCCCACGGCGACGCTGATCTTCAACCATCCGCGCGCCGCGCGCCGTTTGCTGTTCGGCGGCAATGTCGGTTTCGCCGAAGCATATATGGACGGCGATTGGGATTCGCCCGATCTGGCGGCATTGCTGGAACTGGCCGCGCGCAACGAAACCGCGTTCGACGAGCTGCATTACGGCAAGGCCAGCGCGCTCGCCCCCGCGCTCAATTGGGCGCGGCGCATGTGGCATGCGTTGCGCGCCAATACGCGCAGCGGTTCCAAGAAGAACATCGCCTATCACTACGATCTGGGGAACGCGTTCTATACCCAGTGGCTCGATCCGACGATGGCGTATTCCTCGGCGGTGTTCGAGCCGGGGACCGGCGATCTCGAAGCCGCGCAATACACGAAGTTCCGGCGCATGGCGGAGAAGCTGGATATAAGGCCCGGTCAGCGCGTGCTGGAAATCGGCTGCGGCTGGGGCGGCTTCGCCACGTATCTGGCGCGCGAGTTCCAGGCGAAGGTGACGGCGATCACCGTATCGAAGGAACAGCTCGCCCATACGCAAGCCAAGGTGCAGCGCGAAGGCTTGGGCGAACGCGTGGAAGCGCGCTTCGTCGATTATCGCGACGTCGACGGGCGCTTCGATCGCATCGCCTCGATCGAGATGTTCGAAGCGGTGGGCGAGAAATACTGGCCCGCTTATTTCGGCAAATTGCGCGAGGCGCTCGCACCCGGCGGGCGCGCGGCGTTGCAAATCATCACCATCGCCGACCGGTTTTTCGACAGCTACCGCTCGGGCGTGGATTTTATCCAGCGCTACATCTTCCCCGGCGGGATGTTGCCGTCGAACGAAGCCTTGGCACGCGAGTACGAACGTGCGGGATTGCGGCTCGACCGGCAGGAATTCTTCGGTCTCGACTACGCGCGCACGCTGGCCGAGTGGAACCAGCGTTTCCAGGCGCGCTGGCACGAGATCGAGAAGCTCGGCTTCGACCGGCGCTTCAAGCGCATGTGGGAATTCTATCTCGCCTATTGCGAGGCGGGGTTCCGCTCGCGCGCGACCGACGTGACGCAGATCGCCCTTGTCCGACCTTGACCTGAGGACGGGCGGGGGGCCGAGCCGGAAAATCCTGATCGCGTATGCGGCGCCCGCCTTGCCGGCGGCGACGCTGGGTTTGCCGCTGCTCGTTTATCTGCCGGCCTATTACGCGAGTGCGACGGGAATGTCGCTCGCGGCGATCGGCACCGTGCTGTTGCTTGCGCGTTTTTGGGATATCGGCGTCGATCCGGCGATCGGCTTTCTGTCCGATCGCACGCGCACGCGTTGGGGCCGGCGCAAGCCCTGGCTCGCGGCGGCACTGCCCGTCGTTCTCGTCGCGAGCTACGCGCTGTTCTTTCCGCCGCAAGATGCGGCCTTCGTCTATCTGCTGGGCGGGTTGCTCGCCGTCTATCTCGGCTGGTCGATGTTGCAGATCCCGCATCTCGCCTGGGGGGCGGAGCTTTGCGCCGAGTATCACGGCCGCAACCGCGTGGCGGCGTGGCGCGAAAGCCTGACCGTGATCGGCGTGGTGCTCGCCTCGGCCTTGCCGTCGATCCTGATTTCGGCCGACGGCCGCCCGCCGGAGGAAGCCGCCCTTCAAGCGTTGTTCTGGGTCAATCTCGTCTTATTGCCGCTGGCGGGTGTCGCGTTGCTCGCACTGGTGCCCGAGCCGCCCGCCGCCTTGCCCGCAAAGAAAACCGGCTGGCGCGAAGGTTGGGCGTTGCTGCGCGCCAATGCGCCGTTCCGCCGTTTGTTGATCGCCTATTCGATCAACGGGGTGGCGAACGCTTTGCCGCCGACCCTGTTCCTGTTGTTCGCGCAGGATGTGCTGGGGGCTGGCGGCCAGGCGGGGCTGTTCCTGGTGCTTTATTTCGTCTGCGGCTTGGCGTCGGTGCCCTTCTGGACGGCGCAGGCCAAGCGCATCGGAAAGCATCGCGCCTGGTGCCGGGCGATGATTTTGAATTGCCTGTTCTTCCTGCCCGTACCCCTGTTGGGGGCGGGCGACGGGGCGTGGTTCGCGGCGATCTGCGTGGCGACGGGCTTGTGCTACGGCGCCGATCTGGCGCTGCCCGTATCGATGCAGGCCGATGCGGTCGATGTCGACACCGCGACGGGCGGGACGGAACGGACCGGGCTGTATTTCGCCCTCTGGTCGGTCGCGACCAAGGCGGCCCTGGCGATCGGTCCGGCCTTGGCGTTCCCGGTGCTGGAGGCCGCCGGCTACCGGCGAAATTCCGGCACGGGGGACGGGCTTTTCGTCCTGGCCGCTCTATATGCTTTCGTGCCGATCGCCTTCAAAGCGGCTTCGGTGGCGGTGATTTGGAACTTTCCCCTCGACGCGGCGGCGCACGCGAAATTGCGCGCCGCGATCGACTTACGGAGGCCGGGGATATGAAGCGATTGATCGCGGGGCTGTTGCTGGCCCTATCTTTGACGGGATGCGGGGGCATGAAGATCGACGATTTCGCGGGCAAACAACCCGCGTTGAAGATCGAGGAATATTTCGCGGGGCAAACGCGGGCGTGGGGGATCTTCGAGGATCGCTTCGGCACGCTGCGCCGCGAATTCACGGTCGATATCACGGGCGCCTGGAAGGGCGACGAATTCGAACTCGACGAGCGATTCGTCTATGCCGACGGCGAGACCGACCGTCGCGTCTGGCGTTTGAAGCGCACCGGCCCCGACAGCTGGGAAGGCCGCACGGAAGATGCCGACGGCGCGGCGCTGGGCCGCGCGGCGGGCAACGCGTTCAATTTCGGCTATTACCTGAACATGAAGGTCGGCGACGGGCGCTGGCGCGTGCGTTTCGACGATTGGATGTTCCTGCAACCCGATGGCGTGTTGATCAACCGCGCTTACGTCTATCGCTGGGGCTTCCAGATCGGGTCGGTGACGATCGCGTTCAAGCGTTCGGCAGGCTGAGGCGTTTGCGCACGAGGCCGATCAGCCAGCCGAGGATCGGCAAGCGGCGATAGAATTGCTCGCCCGAATCCCAATGGTCGATATGTTCGGCCACGCGTCCGTCTTCGGCGAAGCGAACCTCGCTCATCCCGTCGATCACCCAGGCGGGCTGCGAAGCGCCATGCGGCGTCGAGGTATAGCGCCAGAGAAGATAAGCCGCCCGCTCGCCGGCCGCGCGATCCAGCACCTCGAAACGAGGCACGCCATGGCGATAGGCCAGCGCCAGGCACGCCGCCATCGCCGCCGATCCGCGCACGTCGTTGAACGGGTCCTTGAAGCGCACATCTTGCGTGACGACGCTTTCGATGTCGCGCAACGTGTCGGGCGTCATCGTTTCGTAGAACCGCACATAGCGGTCGATCGCGGCGCCGATTTCCATGCTCGTCATTTCCCGGTGGCTTTGCGGACCAACGGGAAATAAAGCCGATAGGGCAGCAGACGCAAGAATTTGAGGATCAGGGCGAAGCGGCGCGGAAACACGATCTCGAAACGATCGCTCGCCAAGCCCCGCACCAGCGCCTCGACCGCGTTGTCGACTTCCATGATGAAGGGCATCGGAAAGTTGTTCTTGTCGGTGAGCGGCGTTTTGACGAAACCCGGATCGACCAATTGCAGCTTGATGCCCAGCGCGTCGCATTCGGGCTTCAGCGCTTCGCACATATTGATGAGTGCGGCTTTGGTGGCGCCGTAGCCGGCGGCGGTGGGCAAACCCGAATAACCGGCGACGGACGCGACCACGGCGATATGCTTCGTGCGCCGGGCCAGCAGCGGGGCCAGCGCATTGACCGTACCCATCAGATTGATATCGACGAGGGCGCGGAAATCGGTGGCGCTGAAATCCGTGGCCGGGGTCGCCTTATGTGTGCCGGCGTTGAGCACGGCCAAGGCGAGGGGCCCGTGTGCGGCCTCGATTTC
This sequence comes from Alphaproteobacteria bacterium, assembly GCA_017308135.1. Lineage (NCBI taxonomy): Bacteria > Pseudomonadati > Pseudomonadota > Alphaproteobacteria > Alphaproteobacteria bacterium. The sequence goes on along the minus strand of JAFKFM010000009.1, from coordinate 199,476 downwards.
CGCGACCGCCTTTTCGCACGCGCCCGCATCGGTCACGTCGAGCGGCCAGGCGACGATATTGCCGTTTTCGCGCGCGAGATTGGCGAGTGCGTCGGTCGAGCGGGCGGACGCGATCACTTGCCGGCCGTCGCGCGCCAGGCGCAAGGCGAGGGCGCGGCCAATGCCGGATGAAGCGCCGGTGATCCAGACGGGGCCTTGGGTCATGTTTTCGATACGCAAGGCGGTGCTGCGTGGTTCACTGCAGCACGTAGTCGAAATCGAAGCCGCGATAGTGGAAAGCCATGCCGACAAGGCGGCCGTCGGGCGCGTACCAGGTATCGACGTCGAGCCAGGGTTTCTCTTGGCGCTCGCCGCGCTTTATCTCGAAACCCTTCATATTGTAGCGGCGCGCGGGCACCACCGCGCCGCCGACCGCGCGCGTTTCGGGGCCGCGCGCCACGACCTCGATATCGGCGAGCGATCCCCATTGCAGATCGAAAGCGCGGCTTTCGCGCATCAGCCGATAATTCCAATAGCTGAGCGGCAGCGTGCCGGGGGCGAGGTCGAGCTGCTCCGCATGCCCGTCGACGACGAGGCGCCCGTCGCGCTGCGTCGCGCTGATTTTGTATCGCGTGCCGTTGTCGTCGACATCGCTGTCGAGTGATAGAAGCGCGCCGTCGCGCCAAATCTCGCGCGTGCGCTGGGTGTAGCGATAGACGGTCACGAAGGCGAAGCGCACGCGGATATTGGCTTCGATATCGACGACCAGCGCGCCGTCGCGCTCGGCGAAGCGCACCGCGTAGTCGCCGATATCTGCCCCCGCTTTGCGCACGGTGAAATTCAGCGCGCCGCCCGGCGGCACGCCCGGGGTGCCCGGGATCGGCCCCAGGACCGGGCCCAACGCCCCGGCGGGGGCGGCCAGCACCATCAGCAACGCGGCAAAGACCAAGCGCAAGGCGGATTATCCGTCGTGTTTCAATTGGATGACCGGAAACAATTCGGCGGGCGCGGGACGTTTGGCAAGCGGCAATCGCGGCGCTAAACTGTTGGCTACGGAGAAAAGACGATGCAACACACCCGCCGTCACCTGTTGCGCAGCGTTTTGGGCCTCGCCGCCGTTCCGGCCGTGGTCACGCCCGCCGCCGCGTTGCGGATCGAGGAAATGGACGTGCCGCGCCAGCGCCTGTTGCTGTCGGCCTGCGAAACGCGCAGCGCCCATCAACAGCAATTCGATGCGTTGGTGGCCGAACTGGAAGGGCGCGGCGTGGCCGAACAACAGGCGGTCGAAATCGCCAAGGGCAGCGACTGCCCGTTTTGCGGGTGTTCGTTGAATCGCGCCGCGCTGGGCGAAATTCCGGATAATTCGGCGCCGCCGAAGTTCTAAGCCGCCGCTTCGTTGGCGACGATCTTGCCGGTGTATTCGACGGCGATCGCCGCTTCCGACGGCGTGCCCTTGATGCGGATCAGGAAGCACAGCCGATCCGCGACCAGCCGCATTTCCTTGGCCGATTTGGCGGGCAGCGGGATCTTGCGCTCGCGGCAATAGACGATCAGCGCCGCCGCGACCGACGACGGGTCGAAAGCGACCGTCGCGGATTGCCCCGCATCCTTGTCGATTTGGATCGTGACATTCAGCGAATGCCGATCGATCACGACCTTCTTCAAATTCCCGGGCGGGAATGGGGTTCTGCGCTGACGGTTATATTCGATCAGCGCACGGCACAGCTCGTTCTGGTCGAAGAAGATAAGGCGATACTCGCTGGCCATGTTGGCTCCGGGGAAAACCGACGCTTAATCATACACTTCCAGCCCGGTTCCGTAAACTTTCCGACGGAATTCTCGGACGGGACAAAGGTTACGGCGCATTGCTTGTGGGGCGGGGGCCCCAAGCGTCATACTGGATGTTCATGGCCAGAACCCGCGCGCGCCCCTATGACCGGCCTCAAATCGACCCGCACGCCCCCCCGCGGCCGTGCGACCGGCCGGGCTGCGCCAATCGGGGGGAATACCGGGCGCCGAAGGACCGCAGCCAGCTGGGCGCGTATTACTGGTTCTGCCTGGAGCATGTGCGCGAATACAACGCGAGCTGGGATTTCTACAAAGGGGCCGACGCGGCCACGTTGGAGCAAGAAAAGCGCGCCGATACGATCGGCCGACGCCCGACCTGGCCCCTGGGGCTCGGCATGGGCGGGGCCAAGCGCGCCCAGCGCATGGACCGCGCGGCGATGGAAGAAGCCCTGCGCCGCTGGTTCGATTCGGGCGACATTCCGGGCTTCGGGGCGGGGCGGGCCAAGCGGGCGGGCACCCAGGAACCGCGCAAACGCCCCCCGGCCCCGGTCGAGGAGGCTTACGCGCTGCTCGACCTCGACGTAAGTGCCAGCCCCGCCGAGATAAAGTCTCGATACAAAGAACTCGTAAAACGCCACCATCCGGACGCAAACGGGGGCGACAAAGCCGCCGAAGAGCGTCTAAAATCCATCAATCAGGCCTACACGATCCTGAAGGCACAGGGGGCGAAACCGGCGGCCGATCTCTGAAAAGGGAACGGCGCGTGCCGGATTTCGCTCTTCGCCAAGACGGTTCGCATGGGGCCCGTCCGTTCGATTACGTGCCGGAGTTTTCTCGATCATGGCCCTCGCGTCCGCCCCTGAAGCCGCTACCGCCGAACTCGCGTCCAAGATGCCCGATATCAAGGTTAAGGTCCGCCAGACCTTCGGTATCGATTCGGATCTCGAAGTTCCGGCCTTCAGCAAGGCGCCGACCGACCACGTGCCGGATATCGACAACAATTACCGTTTCGACCGCGACACGACGCTCGCCATTCTGGCGGGCTTCGCGTTCAACCGCCGCGTGATGGTCCAGGGCTATCACGGCACGGGCAAGTCGACGCATATCGAACAGGTCGCAGCACGCCTCAACTGGCCCTGCATCCGCATCAATCTCGACTCCCATGTCAGCCGCATCGATCTGGTCGGCCGCGACGCGATCGTCGTGCGCGACGGCAAGCAGGTGACGGAATTCCGTGAAGGTCTGCTGCCCTGGGCGTTGCAGCATCCGGTGGCCCTCGTATTCGACGAATACGACGCCGGCCGCGCCGACGTGATGTTCGTCATCCAGCGCGTGCTGGAAGTCGACGGCAAGCTCACGCTGCTCGATCAGAACCGCGTCATCCGCCCGCACAAGGCGTTCCGCCTGTTCTCCACCGCCAACACAGTGGGCTTGGGCGATACGACTGGCCTCTATCACGGCACGCAGCAGATCAACCAGGGTCAGATGGACCGCTGGAACGTCGTCACGACGCTGAACTATCTGCCGCATGACGAGGAAACCAAGATCGTCGGCGCCAAAGTTTCGGGCTACGACACCAAGGAAGGCCGCGAGATCGTCGCGGCGATGGTGGCGCTGGCCGATCTCACGCGCGCGGGCTTCATGGCGGGCGATATCTCCACGGTGATGAGCCCGCGTACGGTCATCACCTGGGCCGAGAACGCGAAGATCTTCGGCGATATCGGCCTCGCCTTCCGCCTGACCTTCCTGAACAAGTGCGACGAGGTCGAGCGTACGACCGTGGCCGAATACTACCAGCGCTGCTTCGGCGCCGAATTGGCCGGCGGCGTGTCGGTCGCGGTGCGCAAGGCGGGATAAGCGTCAGCGATGCCGCCGCGCGACAAGGATGGGCCGGTCGAACAATTCCGGCAGGTGACGGCGGCCGCGATGCGCGCGGTTTCGCATAAGCCCGATTTGACGGTCGCCTTCGCGCCCGAAGGCGCGTTGCTGCGCGGCACCGAAGCGCGCTTGCCCGCACCGGGGCGCGACTTGCCGGCGGGCGAAGTCGCCATCGTGCGCGGCGAGGCCGACGCGATTTCGCTGAAGCTGCGCCATCACGACGAGAAGATCCACGCCAAGCGTGCGCCCAACGGGCAGATCGGCCGCGCGATCTACGACGCGGTCGAACAGGCGCGTTGCGAAGCGCTGGGTTCGAAGCGCATGTCGGGTGTCGCGCGCAATCTGGGTGCGGCGTTGGACGAACGCTGCCGCCAAGCGGGCTATGCGCGTATCGCCGATCGCGAGCAGGCACCCCTGGTCGATGCGGTGGCGATGTTGGCGCGCGAGGCCTTTACGGGCCAAAAGCCGCCCGAAGCCGCCAAGCGCATGGTCGATTTGTGGCGGCCGTGGGTCGAATCGCGCGCGGGCGGGGATCTCAGCGATCTCGCCAAGGCGCTCAACGATCAAGCGACCTTCGCCGAAACCGCGCGCCAGTTGATCCAAGATTTGGAGCTGGGCGAGGAGCAGGGCGAGTCGACCGAGGCCGACGAGGATTCGAACGAGAACGACGATTCGGGCGACGATTCGAGCCAGCAGGGCGAGTCCGAAGATACGGGCGAGCAGGCATCGTCCGAAGCGATGATGGGTTCCGAAACGCGCGAAGCGGCCGGCGAAGACGGCGGCGAGGGCGACGGCGAGGAACACGAGGGCGAAGACGCCGACGGCATGGGCGAAGACGGGCCCGAGCGCCCCGGCAAACGCTGGCGCCCGCCCAACGATCTGCGCAATTCCGTCGACGAGAAAGCCTATCGCGCCTTCACGACCGAATTCGACGAGATCGTCGAAGCGGACGATCTGTGCGACGCGGACGAATTGTCGCGCTTGCGCAACCATCTCGACCAGCAGCTTCAAAGCCTGCAAGGGGTGATCGGGCGTCTCGCCAACCGTTTGCAGCGCCGTCTGCTCGCGCACCAGAACCGTGCGTGGGAATTCGACCTCGAGGAAGGCACGCTCGACGCTGCGCGTTTGGCCCGCGTCGTCGCCAACCCGACCGTGCCGCTTTCGTATAAACGCGAGCGCGACACGGTGTTCCGCGACACGGTCGTGTCGCTGCTGATCGACAATTCGGGTTCGATGCGCGGCCGGCCAATTACGGTCGCCGCGATGTCGGCCGATATCCTGGCCCGCACGCTGGAGCGCTGCGGCGTGAAGGTCGAAATCCTCGGCTTCACCACGCGCGCCTGGAAGGGCGGGCAAAGCCGCGAGCGTTGGCTGGCGGCGGGCAAGCCCGCCAATCCCGGCCGCCTCAACGATCTTCGTCACATCATCTACAAAAGCGCGGACGCGCCCTGGCGGCGCGCGCGCAAGTCGTTGGGCTTGATGCTGCGCGAAGGTCTGCTCAAGGAAAACATCGACGGCGAAGCGCTGCTCTGGGCGCATCAACGTCTGCTGCCGCGCCCCGAACAGCGCAAGATCATGATGGTGATCTCGGACGGCGCGCCGGTCGACGATTCGACGCTGTCGGTCAATCCGGGCAACTACCTCGAAACCCATCTGCGCGAGGCGATCGAGTACATCGAAACGCGCTCGCCGGTGGAGTTGATGGCGATCGGTATCGGCCACGACGTGACGCGCTATTATCGGCGCGCGGTCACGCTGGTGGACGCCGAGCAGTTGGGCGGCACGGTGATGGAAAAGCTCGCCGAGTTGTTCGAGGAAGACGCGCGCGAATCGGCCGCCCCGGCGCGGCGGCGTTCCGGCACCCGGTAACGCGTCCAGCCCTTTCTTGGACAATTGGGGCCTGCTAGGCTCCGCCTCCGCACATATAAACGGAGGCTTCTAATGCGGCTGATTCGTCTGGGGATCGTCGGGTTCGTTCTGGCGCTGTTGGCGGCTTGCGCGCCGCCCGAGCCGCTGAAGCTCACTATCCTGCACAACAACGACGTCCATTCGCGCCTTCAGCCGGTCACGTCGCAGAACAACACCTGCAGCGCCCAACAGGCGGCGCAGAACCAGTGCTTCGGCGGCATGGCGCGCGTCGCGGCACTGATCGACCGCGAGAAAGCCGCCGCGACCGCCGCCGGGCGCCAGGTGCTTACGCTCGACGCCGGCGACCAGTTCCAGGGCTCGCTGTTCTATTCCCACTATAAAGGTGCGGCCGAAGCCGAGGTGATGAACCTCATGAGCTACGACGCGATGGCGCTGGGCAATCACGAATTCGACGATGGCCCCGAAGTGCTCGCGCGCTTCCTGCGCACGGTGAAGGTGCCCGTCCTCAGCGCCAACGTCGATTCCACGGCCGAGCCCGCGATCCGCGGCCTCTATCGCACGCATATCGTCGTCTCGCGCGGCGGCCATCGCGTCGCGATCATCGGCGCCACGACCGAGGATACGCCCGCGATCGCTTCGCCCGGCCCGCGCCTGCGCTTCCCGCCGGCGGAGGAAAAACTGCGGCCGCTGATCGCCGATCTGCGCGCGCAAGGCGTGTCGCATATCGTGCTGCTGTCGCATCTCGGCCTGTCGCGCGACCGCGAAGTCGCCGCCGCCGTCGACGGCATCGACGTGATCGTCGGCGGCCATTCGCACACGCTGCTGTCGAACAGCGCCCAGGGTGCCGAAGGTCCGTATCCCGTGCGCGTGCGCGGGCCCGCGGGCCGCGACGTGCCGATCGTCCAAGCCTTCGCCTATTCGCGCTTCGTCGGCCGTCTCGACATCGATTTCGACGCGGCGGGCAATATCGTGCGCGCCGAAGGCGATACGATCCCGGTCGTCCAGTCGATTCCGCCGGTCGCGGCGATCCAGGCGGCGATCGACCGTCTCGACGCGCCGCTGGTCGAAGTGCGCGCGCGCCCCGTGGGCGTGTCGGGCGCGGAATTCCCGCTCGACGGCTGCCGCGCCCGCGAATGCGCGCTCGGCAATCTCGTGTCGGAAGCGATCCTCGTGGCGACGCGCGCCAGCGGCACGCAGATCGCGCTTCAGAACGGCGGCGGTCTGCGCGCGGGCATTCCGTCGGGCAACATCACGCTGGGCCAGGTGCTGACGACGCTGCCGTTCCAGAACGCGGTCGCGACGTTGAAGCTGCGCGGCAGCGACTTCGTCGCGGCGCTGGAAAACGGCTTGTCGCAGGTCGACCAGAACGGCGGCCGCTTCCCGCAGGTCGCAGGCGTGCGCTACACCTGGGACAAGGCACGCCCGGTGGGCAGCCGTGTCGTTTCGGTCGAGCTTCGCCGCGCGGACGGCAGCTACGGCCCGTTCGATCCCAACGCCGTCTACACGATCGCCACGAACGACTTCATGCGCCGCGGCGGCGACGGCTACACCGTGCTGCGCGACAAGGCGATCGATCCCTACGATTTCGGCCCCGGCCTCGACGACGCCTTGGTCGAGTATTTCCGCGCCAACAACCCCGTGCGCGTCGGGTTGGACGGTCGTATCGTGACGCGCTGATCCCCCCGCAAAAACAGGAAACAACCCAAATGGCTCCAGACGATCTCGTTCCCGTCGCCTTGCGCGACGAGCGCAAGGCCCTGCAACCCGACGCGCTGCCGGTCGGCCGCCGCGGCTTCATGGCGGGCGCTTCGCTCGCCACCGGCTACGCGCTCGCCGCCGGGCCGGTCGCGGCGCAAACCGCGATCACGACGGACACGCAAGGCCTTGCCGCCGGCATGGCCAATGTGCGCACCGCCGACGGCAAGCAAATGCCGGTCTATTACGCGCGTCCCGCCCAAGGTCAGAAATTCGCGACCGTGATCGTGGTGCAGGAAATCTTCGGCGTTCACGAATACATCAAGGATACCTGCCGCCGCTTGGCGAAGGCCGGGTATCTCGCCATCGCACCGGAACTTTATTTCCGCCAGGGCGACGCGTCGAAAGTGTCCGATATCCAAGTGCTGTTGCGCGACATCGTCGGCAAAGTGCCGGATGCGCAAGTCATGTCCGACATCGACGCGACCGTGGCCTGGGCCGGCGGCAGCGTGGGCAAGGGCGAAACCGCGCGCTTGGGCATCACCGGCTTCTGCTGGGGCGGGCGCGCCGTGTGGCTTTACGCCGCGCATAACCAGAACGTCCGCGCGGGCGTCGCTTGGTACGGCGTGCTGACCGGGCCGACGAACGAGTTCCGCACCCGTCACCCGCTCGACCTCGTCGCGAATATCAACGCGCCGATCCTCGGGCTCTACGGCGCCGCCGATCAAGGCATTCCGAACGACACGGTCGACCGGATGCGCGACGCGCTGCGCGCGGCGGGTAAAAAGTCGGAAATCGTCCTCTATCCCGACACGCCGCACGCGTTCCACGCGGATTACCGGCCGAGCTATCGCGCGGCGCAGGCGCAGGATGGCTGGCGCCGTTTGGAAGTTTGGTTCTCGCGGAATCTGGTCTGATTCCGCACACGACAACACGCCGTCACGCGCTCGCCCTGCTTGCCGGGGCGGGCGCGTCGCTTTTCGGGCGACCCGCGCGCGCCCAGAAGAACGCGTGGAAGCCGTTTGCCGTGCGCGCGTCGCGCATTCCCCTCGACGAGAAGGATGCGGCGCGCAGCCGCGTCGATCGCCTGATCTGGCGCGGCGGCTTGCAACTCGGTGCCGACGACGATCGCTTCGGCGGCTGGTCGGATCTGCGCGTCGATCCCGATAACAAACGCGCGACGCTGATTTCCGATCGCGGCGGGGCGATGGGACTCGGCCTCGATTTCGACGGCACGCTGACGGGGGTGGGCCCCGCGCGCATCGGCGATCTGATCGGGCCGAACGGGCGCGCCTTCGACGACAATCGCAATGCCGATGCGGAAGGATTGGCGCGTCTGTCCGATGGCGGCTTCGCGGTCTCGCTCGAACGCCGACATCGGATTTTGATCTATCCGCAATCCGATCCGCCGTTCACGCGCAGCCCCCGCACGCTTGCCGCACCGCCGGGCTTCAACGACGTGCCGAACAACGGTGGCATGGAAGCGATCGCCGCCTTGCCCGACGGGCGCTTGCTCGTGTTCGTCGAGGATCGCCCTTGGGGGTTCGTCGGCGGCGACAAAGGCTGGATCAAGTTCGAGTATCGCGCGGGCGACGGATTCAAGCCGGTCGGTGCTTGCGTCGTCGGCGACGCGGCGATCGTGCTCGAACGCAGCTTCGGCTGGGCGGGGTTCGCCTCGCGCATCGTGCGCGTGCCCTTGGTCGCGTTTCGCGAAGGCGCCAGTGTCGCGGGCGAGGAATTGGCGCGATTGCGCGCCCCGCTCGCGATCGACAATTTCGAAGGTATCGACGCGACCAAGGATGCGTCGGGCCGCGATCTGCTCTGGCTGATCGCCGACGACAATTTCAGCTTCCTGCAGCGCACGCTGCTGGTGTGCTTCGAAATCGCCTAAAGAAAAAGCCCGCCGGTGAAGGCGGGCTTTGAAGTTCCTTGGATCGGAAACAAGGAGTCGTATTGTTGTTATCGCGTACCCCCTGGCTTTTAGCTTTGGGGGAAACTTAGGCGGCGCGCTTCTCCAGCGCCTTTTCGATGCGCGCCTTGAAGCGGCGCAGATCCTTGTCGAGCTTGGCGGCCGGCGTCTTCGCGAGCCACGCGTCCAGACCGCCGGCGTGTTCGACCGTCTTCAGACCGCGCGTCGACAGACGAACGCTGATGCCCTGGCCCAACACGTCCGACAGCAGCGTCGCGTTCTGCAGGTTCGGCAGGAAGCGGCGCTTCGTCTTGTTGTTGGCGTGGGAAACGTTGTTCCCGACCAAGGCGCCCTTACCGGTGACAATGCAACGACGCGACATCGCTCAAACCCTCTAATCTGGCGGGCGGGGCCCAAACGGCCGCACCCCACGTAAATCCGACCCGCGAAAGGCGGGGAGGCAGGGTTTTAGGGCCAGGGGACGGGAAGGTCAACTCCCGGGTTTGGCCAGCGCGTCGACGACAAGACGGGCGGCCTGGGCTGGACCGATAAGTCCTTGGGAAATATCGATTTCTAGGCGTTCCAACAGCCCCTGGAGTGTGCCCCTGGCGGCCAGCCGCCCGCGCACTTCTTCCTCGATTTCCCGCCAAAGAACGGCCCGGGCTTGGCCCGCCCGCTTGGCCGCGAGTCCGGCGGCGCCGAGTGCCGCGCGATGGGCCAGGATCTGGCCCCAGACCGCTTCCATACCTATCCGGTTCAAAGCGGAGACGCGCAAGACCGGTGGATGCCAAGCCGACGACGCGGGCCGCAACATATGCAGCGCCGCCCCGTATTCGGCCGCCGTGCGGCCGGCGGCGGGGGCGAGATCGCCGTCGTCCTTGTTGATGACGACCAGATCGGCGAGCTCGACGATGCCCTTCTTGATGCCTTGCAGTTCGTCGCCGCCGGCGGGCGGCAGCAACAACATGAACAGATCGACCATCTCGGCGACGGCGGTTTCCGACTGACCCACGCCGACGGTTTCGATCAGCAGCGTGTCGAACCCGGCGGCTTCGCACACCAGTGCCGCCTCGCGCGTGCGCCGCGCGACCCCGCCCAGCGTGCCGCCTGACGGCGACGGGCGGATGAAGGCGCGCTCGTCGCGCGCGAGATATTCCATGCGCGTCTTGTCGCCGAGGATCGAACCGCCCGACACGGGGCTCGACGGATCGACCGCGAGCACGGCGGGTTTGCGGCCCGCTTCCAGCAGATGCAAACCGAAAGCTTCGATGAAGGTCGATTTGCCCGCCCCCGGCGGGCCGGAAATGCCCACGCGAATCGCGCGGCCCGTATCGGGCAGCAACGCCGCGACGAGAGTCTCGGCCGTTTCGCGATGATCGGCACGCGTCGATTCGACCAGCGTGATGGCGCGCGCGAGCGCCCGGCGATCGCCGCCGCGAACCTGGCCGGCGAGGATGGCCGCGTCGCTTTTGGCGTCGGCGGCCATGATCGCCTCAGAGGCCCTTGCGGCCCATTTCGACGAATTTCTCGCGCCGGCGCGCGCGCAACGCCGCCCCGTCATGGCCGACGAGTTCGCCCAGCGACGCGTCCAGCGCATCGCCCAGCGCGTTGATCGCGGCTTGCGGATCGCGATGCGCCCCGCCCATCGGTTCGGGCACGATGCGGTCGATGATTCCGAGCTTCAGCAGGTCCTGCGCCGTCAGCTTCAAGGCTTCGGCGGCGGTCTGCGCGTGTTCGGCCGAACGCCACAGGATGGACGCGCAGCCTTCGGGCGAGATCACCGAATAGATCGCGTGTTCCATCATCAGCACGCGGTTGGCGGCGGCGATGGCGATGGCGCCGCCCGATCCGCCTTCGCCGATCACGGCGGCGACCAGCGGCACTTTGATTTTGAGGCAGATCTCGATCGCACGCGCGATCGCTTCGGCCTGGCCGCGCGCTTCGGCGTCGATGCCGGGATAAGCACCCGCCGTATCGACCAGCGCGACGACCGGCAGCTTGAAGCGCTCGGCCAGCTGCATCAGGCGCTGCGCCTTGCGATAGCCTTCCGGGCGCGCCATGCCGAAATTGTGACGGATGCGGCTTTCGGTATCCGCACCCTTTTCATGGCCCATGACGACGACCGAGCGGCCGCGGAAACGGCCGATGCCGCCCAGGATCGCCTTGTCGTCGGCGTAAAGCCGGTCGCCGGCCAGCGGCATGTAATCCTCGATCAGCGCCTTGGCGTAATCGACGTAATGCGGCCGTTCGGGATGGCGCGCGACCTGGACCTTCTGCCACGCGGTCAGCTTGGCGTAGGCGGCGCGCAACTGCTTGTCGACCTTGCCTTGCAGCTTGGCGACTTCGTCGGCGATGTTGAGATTGGCGTCGCCGGTCAGGCGCTTGAGCTCTTCGATCTTGCCTTCGAGCTCGGCGATCGGCTTCTCGAATTCGAGGTAATGCGTCATGGCCCTGGGTCTATAGCATGCTCGGGCGGGATGTCACGCCTTCGGATTTCGACGTTAAATCAAAGTATTTACGCCCATTGCCGCAGGCGGTCGGCCTTGGCGACGAGCGCGCGCGCCTGGCGGATCGACGCGATATCGACCAAGCGGCCCTCGTAGGTCGCGGCCCCCTGGCCGCGCGTCGCCGCTTCTTCCAGCGCCAGCAGAATGCCCTTGGCGCGCTCGATCTCCATCGGATCGGGCGTGAAGGCCTCGTTGACGGCCAGAATCTGCGAGGGATGGATGACCATCTTGCCTTCGCAGCCCAGCGCCGCGGCGCGTGCGGCCGATTCCTTCAAGCCCATCGGGTCGTTGAAATCGGCATAGGGCCCGTCGATCGGCCGCTTGCCGGCGGCCCGCGCGGCGACGACGAGGCGCGCGAGCGCGTAGTGCCAGATATCGCTCATCCTTCCGTCGATCGTGTAGGCGGGCGACAGGCCGCCGATATTGGTCGTGCGCATGCCCATCGACGCGGCGAGATCGCCCGAGCCCAGGATCAGCGCTTCGACGCGCGGACAGGAAGCGGCGATGGCTTCGACCTGCGCGAGGCCTTGCGCGGTCTCGATCAGCAATTCCAAGCCGATCGGCGTGACGATGCCCTTGGCGCGCTCGATTTGGCCGAGCCACATATCCAGCGCGATCACGTCTTCCGGCCGGTTGACCTTGGGCACCATCAGAAGATCGAGCCGCGCGCCTGCTTTTTCCACGACGTCGATCACGTCGCGATACATCCATTCCGTATCGCCGCCGTTGACGCGCACCGAAATGGTTTTGCCCACGCCGCGCCAATCGATGTCGTTGAGGCCGTCGATCGCGTTCTTGCGCGCCTTGGCCTTGTCCGACGGCGCCACCGCGTCCTCCAGATCGAGGAAGACGTGATCGGCGGCGGAGCGTGCCGCCTTGGCGAACAACTCGGGCCGGCTGGCGGGGACCGCCAACGCCGTGCGGTTCAAACGGGCGGGAACGCTATCGGGCATCGAACGGTCTCCGTCGTTATGCCGCGCGGCGGGGTAGCTTGGCGATTCGCGCGCCGTTGGCGCGCTCGGCAAGGCGCAGCTCGTAGATCTTTTGCAAATTGAGCCAGTAATCGGCGCTGGAACCGAACCAATGGCCCAGGCGCAGCGCCGTGTCGGCGGTGATCGCGCGCTTGCCGTTCAGAATACCGGTGACGCGGTTGACGGGGACCGCAATCTGGCGTGCGAACGCCGCCGCCGAAAGGCCCAGATCGTTCAGCGCTTCGGCCAAATGTTCGCCGGGATGGATGGGGGTGCGCATGACCAAGTCCTCAATGATAATCCACGATTTCGACGTCGACGGGACCGGGTGATAGCTCCGGCCATGCAAAGCAGATGCGCCATTGGTCGTTGATGCGGATGCTGTAAAGCCCTTTCCGATCGCTGCGCAAAGCTTCCAGCCGATTACCGGGGAACGCCATCAAATCGCGCAGGTCGCGGGCCGCATCCAGCCGATCGAGCCGCATTTCCGCTTGGCGCGCGAAGCCGGAAAACGCCTTGACCGTTTCGCCCCGCGCGAACGCCGCCGTTCGTTTGTCGCGGAAGCTTACGATCATGATTCAAGCTATCAAATATTACGTATGACGTAAAGCATAATGACGGCGCCAAAGAAAAAGGGCGGATGGCCACGCCATCCGCCCTTCGTCATGTATCGCCTCAGCCGATCTTCGCCTCGTTCGCGACGACCCAGTCATAGGCGGGCAGCGTCAGGAAGTCGGGGAACTTCTCGGCGTCGATCATCTCCAGGAACATCTTCGACGCTTCCTTGTAGCGGCCCTTGGCGTAGCGATCGGCACCCTGGGCCTTCTTGATCTTCTCGAGTTCCTCGTCGACGATCTTGCGCACGAGCGGCTTGTCGACCTCGCGCCCGTCGTCGAGCGTGGCGCCGTGATGGACTTGCTGCCACACCTGGGCGCGCGAGATTTCGGCGGTCGCCGCGTCCTCCATCAGATTGTAGAGCGGCACGCAGCCGATCCCGCGCAGCCACGCTTCCAGATAGCCGATACCCACGGCGATGTTCTGGCGCAGGCCGCCTTCGGTCATCGTGCCGGCGGCGGGTTGCAGCAGATCGGCCGCCGTGACGTGCACGTCCTGGCGCTTGCGCGCGATCTGGTTGGCGTCCTTCATCTTCTCGTCGAACACCGCCTTGGCGATGGGGACGAGACCCGGATGCGCCACCCACGTGCCGTCATGGCCGTCATTGGCTTCGCGTTCCTTGTCGGCGCGCACCTTGGCCATCGCGGCATCATTGGCGACGGGATCGTCCTTGATGGGGATCTGTGCGGCCATGCCGCCCATCGCGTGGACGTTGCGCTTGTGGCAGGTCTTGATGACGAGCTGCGAATACGAGCGCATGAAATGCGAGGTCATCGTGACTTGCCCGCGATCGGGCAGCATCTTCTGCGGATCTTCGGCGAGCTTCTTGATGTAGGAGAAGATGTAGTCCCAGCGGCCGCAATTGAGACCGGCCGAGTGCTCGCGCAACTCGTACAGGATCTCGTCCATCTCGAAGCTCGCCAGCAGCGTTTCGATCAGCACGGTCGCTTTGATCGAGCCGCGCTTGATGCCGAGCTTGTCCTGCGCGTGGACGAAGATGTCGTTCCACAGCCGCGCTTCGAGATGGCTTTCCATCTTCGGCAGATAGAAATACGGGCCCGAGCCCTTCTTCTGCAGGGTCTTTACGTTATGGAAGAAGTAGAGGCCGAAATCGAAGATCGAGCCCGACATCGGGCGGCCGTCGACGATCACGTGCTTCTCGGGCAGCGCCCAGCCGCGCGGGCGGACGAACAGCACGGCGTGTTTCGGATTCAGCTTGTAGTGCTTGCCCGATTTCGGATCGTCGAACTCGATCGTGCCGAGATTGGCGTCGCGAAGGTTCACGTGACCTTCGATCAGATTGTTCCAGGTCGGCGTCGAGGCGTCCTCGAAATCGGCCATGAACACGTTGGCGCCGCAGTTCAGCGCGTTGATCACCATCTTGCGGTCGACGGGCCCGGTGATTTCGACGCGGCGATCGAGAATATCCTTGGGCAGCGGCGCCACGGTCCAATCGCCTTCGCGGATCGAGCGCGTCTGCGGCAGGAAGTCGGGCTTCTCGCCCGCGTCGAGACGCGCTTGGCGGTCGGCGCGCGCCTTCAGCAGATCCAAGCGACGCTGGCCGAATTTGCGCTCCATCTCCACCACGAAGGCGATCGCTTCGGGCGTGAGGATTTGCAGATGGTCGGGCTTCACGCTCGCCTCGAGCTTCACGCCAGCGGGCAGGATCGTGCCGCCGGGGCCCTTCACCGTGGTCGGCGCGGGCGGCGGCGGCGGGGGCGCCTTGGGCGCGGGGGCGGCGGCCTTGACCGGGGCGGGCTTGGCGACCGGCGCGGGGGCCGGTTTCGCGACGGGCTTCGCGACCGGCGCCGGCTTGGCGGCGGCTTTGACCGGTGCCGGGGCGGGTTTCTTGGCCGGGGCGGCGGCTTTTTTCACCGGCGCCGGGGTTTTCTTGGCCGGCGGGGCTTTTTTGGCGGGGGCCGGCTTCTTGGCGGGCGCCTTTTTCGGAACGGGCTTCTTGGCCGGGGCGGCCTTCTTCGCCGGCGCCGCTTTCTTCGCGGGCTTGGCGGGGGCTTTCTTGGCGGGTTTCTTCTTCGCGGCCATGGCTCGTTCCTTATTTCCGACGGAAGCTCGTTAGCAGGCTATCAACGGTGTACCGGGCCGCAAAGGGGCGATCAAGGCGCCTTGCGGCGGGCCAAAGGATGATGCGAATGGACCAGCCGTTTCAACCTTTCGCCGCCGACATGCGTGTAAATCTGGGTCGTGGCGATATCGGCATGGCCCAGCATCGCCTGGACCGCGCGTAAATCCGCCCCGCGATCGACCAAATGGCTGGCGAAAGCGTGGCGCAGCACGTGCGGCGACAGGCGCGCGGGCTCGATTCCCGCCGCCGGTGCCAATTCCTTAAGCGCCTGATAGAAGCGCGCCTCGGTCATATGCCCGGCCTCGGCGCGGCTGGGGAACAGATAGGGCGAGTTCTTGAATTTCTTGTCGTCGCGGACCAAGCGCCAAGCGGCGATCGCGTCGCGCGCGGGCCCCGACAACGGAACAAGTCTTTCCTTATCGCCCTTGCCGCGCACGATCAGGAATCGCCCGTCGCGCGACAGCGCCGACAGCTTCAAGCCCGCGAGTTCGGAAATCCGCAAGCCCGAGCCGTAAAGGATTTCGAGTGCGCAGACGAGGCGGGGATCGTCTTTTTTCCGGGCCTCGTCGATCAGCGCCCGCGTTTCGTCTTCCGACAAAATCTTGGGCAGCGGGCGGCCGATCTTGGGCGCATCGACGCTGGCGAAAGGGTCGGTTTGCGAACGCCGTTCGCTGACCAGAAAGCGATGGAATTGGCGCAAGGCCGATAGGCGCCTTGCGGTCGAACGCGGGCTCAAGCCGCGCCGCGCCAGATCGGCCATATAGGTCTTGGCGTGATCGGGGGTCGCCGAAATCGCGTCGGCGTTTTTGCGCGCCAGAAATTCCTCGTAATGCGCCACGTCGCCGCGATAGGCGCGCTGCGTGTGTTCCGACGCGTTGCGCTCCGCGACCAGCATTTCGAGGAACGCGTCGCCGTGGATCGAGACCGCGTCGGGGGCCGTTTTGGGGCGGCCCATGGCGTCAGAGCCCCGAGGCGATCGCCGCTTCGACGGCCAAGGCGCGCGCGGCCGGTTCCTGGCCCACGGCGCGCAGCGCGTCGAGCAACGCGAGCAGCGTTTGCGGGGCGGCACCCGCCGGTCCTTCCATGCCCAACACTTGCGCGGCCAGCGCGATCGTTTCCGCCGTGCGGCCTTGGACGGCCGCCTGATGCAACGCCGTCCACACCGCCGCGTTGGGCAGATTGCTCTGCGACAGCGGCGGCGTTTTTTCCGGGAAAGCGGCGAAGGCGGCCCCCGGCGGCAACTGGCCCAATCCGGCAAGCAATGTCGTCGCCAAGGCGACGCGCGCGGGGGCGGCTTGCGCGTCGAGTTTCACGGTCGCATCGCGCCACGCCAGAAACGCGCGGCCGTCATTGGTATCTTCCCAAGGCTGGCCCGCGATCGTCACCAGCGCCCACAACGCGGCGTAGCGATCCTGCGCCGCACCGGCCTCGGCGCCGAGACGCGCCACGCGCGCGAAGCGCAGCCATTCGCGCGCATCGTCGGGGAACCCCGCCAGCAGGAAAGCGCGCACCGCGTCGCCCGCATAAGCGGCGAGGTCGGGCGAGGCCGGCACTTCGGCCAAAAGATCGACGCTGGCGCGCACCAGCGTGGCGTAGCCGCCGCGCTCGCGCCCATAGCGCCACAGGTTTTGCAGTGCTGCAAGGCGCGCTTGGCCGCTTGCCGCTTTCGCCGCTTGGTAAAGGGCGGCGCGCCCGCGCGGGCCGCCATCGGTCCGCGCGAAGGCGGCGGGATCGGCGGTTTGCGCGGGCGTGAGTTCGACGGCCGCGTAGGCCTTGGCGAGTTCGGAAGACGGCAACGCGCCATAGGTTTCCGCGCGCTCGGCGGCGGCCAACCGGATTTCGGGCGTGGCGGCATCGTAAGCGGCCAGCGCCCGCAACAAGCCGGGATCGTCGCTGCGCGCCAATTCGGCGGGCGGCGCGACTTTGGCCGCGCGCATCATCGCGAAGCCGAGCGGCGTGAGCTTCGCCGCGTTGTCGATCTTCACGCCGCGTCCGTCGCCGCCTTGGGCGAAGAGCAGCGTGATGAAGGTCGCGTCTTCGGGCACGCCTTGGTCGCGCAGCAGCGTCAGGCCCAATTCGGCGCGTTGACGATCGCCTTCCAGCGCCTGGCAGAACAAAAGCCCGCGCCGCACGTCGGGCGCCTTGGATTTGTCGAGCAGATCGCGCGTCAAACCGCAGGCGGCCTTGTCGTCGCCCGAAAGCCAGGCGTTGTCGAGGCGTGCCGCCAGCACGTCGCCGTCGATCTCGCGCTGGGGAATGCGCTGCGCCATTTTCTCGGCCGCGTCGAAGGCGCCGAGATCGAGGAGCTTGCGCGTGCGCAACGCGACCAGACCGGTCTTGCCCTCGCCCGACGGCGTGGTCGTCGTGGAAATCAGCAAACGGATCGCCATGTCGCGCGCGGGCGTGGAGGCGACCGGGGCGGGTAACTCGCCGATCAAGCGTTCGGCGATCGGCCGCGCCGTGCCGTTCCACGCGGTTGCGGACAAACCGCCTTGCGCGCCGTCGATCAAGCCGACGGCTTCCAGATCCATCGGGCGGATGCTTTCGACCTCGAACCCCGCCGGTGCCGAGGGCGGCGTGGGGGCGGGCGTCAATGGCGCCGACGGTGTCGATTGAACCTCCGGCGTCGTCCGCTGCGGGGGCATCAGCAATTGGGCGGCGGCGGGCGAAACCGCCGCCAAGCCCAGAACCAGGCCGAGGGCCAGGCGATCAGCGCGGCAGGCGATCATTGGGAATGACTTTCTCGACCCGCGCCGAGGGGGCGGGGATGTCCCAGGTGGCCAGGAAGCCGACCACACCGGCCGTTCCCAGGACAAGAATGGCCAGAAGCACAAGGAGCGTGCGACGCATTGGGCGTTTCGTTCCGTAAGTCTTGGTGAAGGAAGTCTAAGTATTTGCCACGATTATGGAAAAATCGTGACGACTCGTGAAGATGCAGGCCGTGAAGCCGTTTGCTACACTGCCACTATGTTGCGCATGCGCAAGAGGAAAGGCGACGCCGGGACCGCGAAATTCGCGTATGTCCCTGGTGCTGAACGTTAACCGGGATGGACGGCGAACCGATCGGCGCGCCGCCGGACCCGGCGGCGACGCAAACCATGAGCGTTAGCCAAGATATCCGCGCCCGGCTCGACCGGACCTTGGTCATGGTCGGGCTGATGGGGGCCGGGAAATCGGCCATCGGCAAGCGGCTGGCGCAGGCGCTGTCCTTGCCCTTCGTCGACGCGGACAAGGAGATCGAGGAAGCCGCCGGCTGCACGATCCCCGAGATCTTCGCGCGCTTCGGCGAACCCGCCTTCCGCGACGGCGAGCGCCGGGTCATCACCCGCCTGCTCGACGGCCCGCCTTGCGTGCTGGCGACCGGCGGCGGCGCCTTCATGGACGACACGACGCGCGCCAAGATCAAGCAATCGGGCCTGTCGATCTGGCTGCGCGCCGAACTCGACACGCTGGTCCGCCGCACCGCGCGGCGCAACAACCGGCCGCTGCTGAACGCGGGCGATCCGCGCGAGATTTTGGCGAAGCTGATGGCCGTGCGTTATCCGGTCTACGCCGAAGCCGATCTCGCGGTCGATTCGGCCGACGCGCCGCCCGAAATCACCACCCAGCGCGTGATCGACGCGCTCGCCAAATATCTCGCCGGACCACGAACGCAATGACCCAAACCGTCCGCGTGGCGCTCGATGCCCGCGCCTACGACATCCATATCGGCGAAAAGCTGCTCGAACGCGCGGGCGAGCTCATCCTGGGCGTGCGCAAGGTGAAGCGCGTTTTCGTCGTCGCCGATGCCAACGTCGTCGCCACGCATCTGCCGCGCTTGGAAAAGGGCCTCGCCGCCGCCGGCATCCACTCGCATGTCTTCGTCCAGCAAGCGGGCGACGCGGCGAAATCCTGGGACAATCTCGGCCGCTTGCTCGACGCGATCCTCGATCAGCGCCCGGAACGCGCCGATCTGCTCGTCGCCCTCGGTGGTGGGGTGGTCGGCGACATGACCGGGGTGGCCGCATCGCTGCTGCTGCGCGGGCTCGATTTCGTGCAGATCCCGACGACGCTGCTGGCGCAAGTCGACAGCTCCGTCGGCGGCAAAACCGGCGTCAACACTCGCCAAGGCAAAAACCTGATCGGTGCCTTCCACCAGCCGCGTCTGGTGCTGTGCGATCTCGACGTGCTCGACACGCTGGGGCCGCGCGAACTGCGCGCAGGGTATGCCGAAGTGTTCAAATACGGGCTGATCGATATGCCCGAATTCTTCGAGTGGTGCGAAGCCAACGGCGCCAAATTGTTGGCGGGCGACCGCGCCGCGCAAGCCTATGCCGTGCGCGTGTCGTGCGAAGCCAAGGCGCGCATCGTGACCGAGGACGAGCGCGAAACCGGCGTGCGTGCACTGCTCAATCTCGGCCACACTTTCGGCCACGCGCTCGAAGCCGAGCTCGGCTATGGCCCCGAATTGCTGCATGGGGAAGCGGTGGCGATCGGCATGCGCCAAGCCTTCGACTTCTCGGTGCGCGCGGGGCTGTGCCCGGCCGACGATGCCAAGCGCGTGCGCGCCCATATCCGGGCCTGCGACATGGCGGCCGATCTGCCGCGCCAACACCGCTGGAATGCCGACGCGTTGATCGCCCATATGGGCCACGACAAGAAGGCCAGCGGCGGCAAGATCACCTTCATCCTGGCGCGCGGCATCGGCAAATCCTTCATCGCGCGCGACGCCGATATCGGCGCGGTGCGCGCGATGCTGGCGGCGGAGTGCGCCGCATGAATTGGGCGGCGTTCGGCTGGGACGATTGGCTGGCGTTGATCGCGCTGGCCGTTCTGTTGACCGCCAGCGCCTTGCTCAATGCCGCCGAGTCGGCGATCGGTGCGGCGTCGCGCGCGCGGCTTCAAGCGCTGGAACGCAAAGGCAGCAAACGCGCCGCACTCGTTCTTTATCTCAAGACCAAGACCGACGCGCTCGCCTCGGCCGTGCGCTTCGGCAATATCGCGGCCCTCGTGCTGGCGACGGCGCTGGTCGCCTGCGCCTTCACCTATGATTTCGGCTTCGCCGGGCCGATCTACGCCGCGATTTTGGTCGCCGGGCTGTTCGCCGTGTTCGGCGAAGCCTTCGCGCGCATCTGGGCGCTCAACAACGCCGATCGGGCGGCGTTGACGTTCGTGCCCGTCGCGCGGTTCTGGCTCGGATTTTTGACGCCGCCGGCACGGATCACGCGCAAGGCGGCGCTGGGGATTTTGCGCGCCTTCGGCTGGAAGCCAAAAGAACGGCCCGCCGAAGCGGCCGAAGAACAGTTGAAGGGTGCCATCGATCTGCACGGCGCGGCGGCGCCGGATTCCGAGACGCGCAAGGAGCGGCAGATGATGCGCTCCATCCTCGATCTCGCCGACGTGACGGTAGCGGCGATCCTCGTCCATCGCCGGCAGGTTTTCGCGATCGACATCGAACAGCCGGCCGAAGCGATCCTCGATCAGGCGTTGTCGAGCCCGTATTCGCGCATTCCGCTGTGGCGCGGCGTGCCCGACAATATCGTCGGCGTGCTGCACGCCAAGGCGTTGCTGCAAGCGGTGCGCGGCCAGGGCGGCGACGCGGGCAAGGTCGATGTGCCGTCGATCGCCGCGCGGCCCTGGTTCATCCCGGACACGACGACGCTGCTCGACCAGCTCGAAGCCTTCCGCCGCCGGCGCGAACATTTCGCGCTGGTCGTCGACGAATACGGCGCGCTGCTCGGCGTCGTGACGCTCGAAGATATCCTCGAGGAAATCGTCGGCGACATCGCCGAGCGGCACGAATTCAACGTGCCCGGCGTGCGCCCGCAATCGGACGGCAGCTACGTGATCGACGGGCATGTGACGATCCGCGATCTCAACCGCCAATTCGATTGGCGCCTGCCCGACGAGTCCGCCGCGACGATCGCGGGGCTGGTGCTGTACGAAGCGCGCCGCATTCCCGACGTCGGACAGGTTTACGTCTTTCACGGCTTGCGGTTCGAGATTGTGCGCCGCAAACGCCATCAAATCGCGACGCTGCGCGTGGCCGTGGCCGACGATGCGGCGACGGCGAAGGCCGCGAAAATTCCTGCCTCGGGCGAACGCGCGGCCTGAATTTTCGGGACTTGCCAAGGGGCATCGGCCGGGCGCTTAATTCAAACCAGGACGGCGTCCGAACCTTGCGAACGGGAAATCCCGCGCAAGGCGCTTTCACGATCAACACCGGACGACCGGGCACAGATCGGAGGAAACATGCATCGCCGTATTGTTCCCGACGTGATCTCCGGCAGCCAGGAATTGGCGACCGCTTCCGGCAATATGACCGTGCGCGAAGCCTGCGTGACGATGGCCAAGCGGCGCATCGGCGCGCTGATGATCGTCGAAGGCGGTCATCTGGCGGGCATCTTCACCGAGCGCGACGCGATGACCAAGATCGTCGGTCAGCATCGCGATCCCGACAAGGTGACGCTGGGCGAAGCGATGACCCGCAATCCCGACACGATCGGTCCCGACGCCCCGCCGCGCGAGGCGTTGGAGATGATGCGCCGCTACGGCTACCGGCATTTGCCGGTGGTCGAGGGCGGCAAGCTGATCGGCATGGTGTCGGTGCGCGATCTTTACGCGGCGGCCTTGGGCGAACTCGAGGAAAACCTCAAGGAACGCGAAGCCTTCATCGCGGGCGGGGCGGGCTACGGCCTGAACTGATTTTCTTGGCCTGAAAGGCCGGGCGGGCGATCATCCGGGACGTCACGTCCCGGAGATCGCTTCGCTATGCCCGCGCCAATCCAGCCGACACCGCACGCCGAGCTTCCGCAAGCCGCCGCACGCGAGCCGATCCATACGCGCCGGATCGTCTGCAACGGTTATCGCCGCGCGGATGGCTTGTGGGACATCGAAGGCGAGCTGACCGACGTCAAATCCTATCCTTTCGACAACCGGTTTCGCGGACCCATTCCGCCCGGCACGCCGCTGCACGGGATGAAGCTGCGTTTGACCATCGACGACGACATGATCGTGCGCGAAGCGCATGCGGCGAGCTACGCCACCCCTTACGAAACATGTCCGGATGTGGCGCCCGATTTCAGCGCGCTGGTGGGGTTGCGCATCGGGCGCGGCTGGCGCAAGGCGGTGCTCGAACGGCTGGGCGGGGTCAAGGGTTGCACGCATCTGGTCGAGCTTGCGATCAACGCGCTGGGCACGACCGCGTTCCAGACCGTATTCCCGCTGCGCAAAACCAAGGGCGAGGGGCGGCCCGCCCATCTCGACACGTGCCACGCGCTGGCGTTGGACGGCGAAATCGTGCGCCGCGACTACCCCGAATTCCACGTCGAACGGCGCTGAATTTTGGCGCGTGCCGGCGGCCGGGTCCGGGGCAAGCGGAAATAGGCGAGCACGTAAACGCGGATCGCGGAGGACAGATTTCCCCGATGGGGCGATTTGGCCACGCGCTCGAACACCTGATCGACCGCCAATCCTTCGCGCGTCGCGATCTCGTCGATCGCGTCCCAGAAGCCGGGCTCCAGGCGCATCGACGTGCGCTTGCCCCGGATCGTGACGTTGCGCGGGCGCTCGGAAGGAACGGGCAATACCGGCTCCTAGAATAATTCAGAAATTAATAGCAAATCGGTTGTAAAGACGCAAACGGCTTCGCTGCCATGGGACGGCGCGCGGGCGGTCAGGCCTTCGCGGCTTCGTCGGGCGTGCGGGTCTCCAGCGCCAGGGCGTGGACGCGCTCGGCAAGCTCGCTCGCCAGCACGGCATAGACGCGCCGCTGGCGTTCCACGCGGCCCATCCCGGCGAACGCGGCCGACACGATGCGCACGCGGAAATGGGTTTCGCCGCCGGGGGCGGCTCCCGCATGCCCCGCATGGCGCGCGGATTCGTCCTCGATATCCAGCGCGGCGGGCGCGAATTCGGCGGTCAGTTTCGTGCGGATACGGTCGGCATAGATCGGCATGAAACCTTCCTTCAACGCCGGCGGCGCGGCTGGCCGGCGCGCAAGGTCCATTCGACGATCTTGCGCATGGCGCTGCCCAGCGCCGCGTCGAAGGCTTGCGAGACGGCGGACAGATCGCCTTGCGCGGCGCGCACGCGTTCGTCGGCGACGAAGCCGGCTTCGATCACGCGGTCGGGCAAGCGCACCAGCCGCACGCCCAAGCGCACATGCGCATGGGGCAAGGCGCCGTCGAAATACTCGGCCTGGAATTCGCGTAGATCGACCTTCAGCAAATAATCGGGGCGCAACGCCGCCGAATCGCGGCTGACGCCGACGATCTTGCCGGTCGCCTCGAAACTTTCGATCAACAGCGCCTGCACCATGCGCGGCGCCGTGTCGGTCCATGCCGCGCGGGCGTAGAAATCGAGCGTGAAGGGCGTGCGTTGAAGGGCGATACGCGCGGTGTCGAGCCCGCCCGAGGCGATCGGCAATTCGATTGCGAGCTGCCAATCGGCTTGCGGCAGGTCGGCGGCGAAGGTCGATTTGGGCGTGAGCGTATAAAGCTGCGGCGGATCGCCGCCGCCGGGCAGGGCGCAAGCGCCGAGCGTCGCGACCGAACCGCCGACCAGTACCGCGCGACGGGTGATTTTCGTCGTCGTCATTTCGCCTCCACGCCGCGCTGCTGATCGCCGAACAGGAACCGTGCGGGATCGCGTTCGAAATTCGCGATCACGCGGTTGAGGGTCATCATCAGCGTGCGGCCCTCGATCATGAATTGCTGCAGATCGTAGACGCCTTGCTGGCCGAAATCCTCCAGGCCGGGCCGCGTCGTGGCGACCAAACGCTCCATCTCCTCCGCCACGCGCCCGAAGCCGCCCAGCGTGTTGCGCAGATCGGCGATCGCGGCCTGCGCTTGCGGGCCCAAGGGCCGCGCGTCGCGCGCCGCCGCCTGGATCTCGTTCAGCAGCGATTGGGCTTGGCCGCTGACGCGCTCGATCGATCCGCGCGATTCCGCGATCAGTTTGTCGGCGCCGGCGAGCGACCGATCGACGTTCTTCAGCGTGCCGCCCGCGTCGCTGGCCAGCTTCTCCACCTGCACCAAAGTGGCGGCAAGGCTGCCCATCGCGGTGGCGCCGTCGTCGATGATGCGGTTGATGTTGCGCAGATTGTCGTCGTTGAGGATCTGGCTGATGCGCTCGACCAGCACGCCCACGCGCGCCATCGCCTCGGGCGCGTCGGTCAGCAATTGCTCGATCGGCGAGGGGCGCGACGGAATGACCGGCGCCGTGGCGCCCGGCTGGATGCGTAATGGGGCGGCTTCCTGCGTGCCGCCGGTCAATTGCACGAAAGACAGCCCCGTAATGCCCTGCGGCTGGAGCGAGGCGACCGTGTCGGTCTTGACCGGCGTGCCCGGGCGCAAGCCGAGCACGACCAGAATGCGTTCGACGTTGTCGGGGTCGATGCGGATGTCGGAAACCGTGCCGACCGGCACGCCGCGATAGCGCACGGTCGAGCCGATCGACAGGCCGGTGACCGAGCCGCGGAACAGCGTGTGATAGGTCGTCTGCGCTTCGCCCAGATTGGCGCGCGCGAACCACAGCCCCGCGAACGCCAGCAGCGCCGTCAGCGACAGCACGAAGATCCCGACCAGAAAATGGTTGGCGCGCGTTTCCACCGGTCAAGTCCCCCGAGATTCCAAAGCGGCGCGGCCGCGCGGACCCGAAAAATACTCCTGGATCCAAGGATGCGGGTGCGCGCGGATTTCGTCCAGCGTCCCGACGACGATCTTTTTGTCGATCAGCACGGCGACGCGATCGGCGATGGCGCCCAGCGTGTCGACGTCGTGGGTGATCATCACGACGCTGAGCGCCAGGCTGCGTTGCAGGTCGCGGATCAGCGCGTCGAATTTCGCCGCGCCGATGGGATCGAGGCCGGCCGTGGGCTCGTCGAGGAACAGCAAATCCGGATCGAGCGCGATGGCGCGCGCGAGGCCCGCGCGCTTGCGCATGCCGCCCGACAGCTCCGACGGAAACTTGGCGCCCGCATCCTGCGGCAGCCCGACCATCGAGAGCTTCACGCGGATCAACTGGCCGACGAGTTTGGGATCGAGCTTCATATGCTCGTTGAACGGCAGGCGGATATTCTGCGCGACGGTCAGCGCGCTGAACAAGGCGCCGTCCTGGAACAGCACGCCCATGCGCTTCAGCACCGGTGCCCGCGCCATGGAATCGAGCTTGTCGAGCTGTTCGCCCAGCACTTCGACCGTGCCGCCGTCGGGGTGTTTGAGGCCGAGGATCGTGCGCAGCAGCACCGATTTGCCCGTGCCCGAGCCGCCGACGATCGCCAGGATCTCGCCGCGCTTCACGTCGAGATCGAGCCCGTCATGGATCGGCGGGCTCGAACCGAAGCGCGTGACCAGGCCGCGCACGCGGATGACGGGATCGTCGCTCATATGCCCAGATACGAAAATACGATGGAGAACGCGGCGTCCGCGAGGATCACCAGGAAGATCGATTTGACGACCGAGCGCGTCGTGTGGATGCCCACGCTTTCGGCCGAGCCCGAGACCTTCAAGCCTTCGTAGCACGCGACCAGGCCGATCAGCACCGCGAAGACCGGCGCCTTGATCAAGCCGATCACATAGGTGCTGAGCGATACGGCCGTCGACAGCTGCTCGAGGAATTGTTCGAGCGACAGGCCGAGGCTGAGGAGCGACAGCGTCATGCCGCCGATCAGCGCCATCGTATTGGCGTAGAAGACGAGCAGCGGCAGCGCGATCGCCAACGCGATCAAGCGCGGCAGCACCAGCGTTTCCATCGGGTCGAGGCCGATGGTGCGCATCGCGTCGATTTCCTGGTTCACCTTCATCGTGCCGATTTCGGCGGTGAAGGCGCTGCCCGTGCGGCCCGCGACCAGGATCGAGGTGATCAGCACGCCGATCTCGCGCAGGATCGACACGCCGAGCAGATTCACCGTGAAGACTTCCGCGCCGTAAGCGCGCAATTGGTCCGCCCCCTGGAAGGCGAGCACGATGCCGATCAGGAAGGACAGCAAGCCCAGGATCGGCAGCGCATCGATGCCGATGCGTTCGATATGATGGACGATGCTGGTCAGCCGCACGCGTTGCGGGCGATACCACGACAGGCTCCAGGTCGAAGCGACCGCGCCCAGGAACGCGAGCAGCGCGTAAGCCTCGCGCAGCAATGCGATCGTATTCTCGCCCGCGCGTTCGGCGAGTGCCCGGAACGCGCCCTCGAACGGCCTTGCGAGGGGTTTGCGTTCTTCCTCGGCCGCTTCCATGCGCTCGAGCAAGGCGGCTTGCGCGTCCGAAGCACCCGCGAGCTCGATATCGATCCCGGCTTCGCGCCAGCGGCGGAATTGCCGGTGGATGAGCCAAGCGCCGCCCGAATCCAGCGCTTCGACAGCGGCGATATCGACCCGCACGTTGCGGGCCCCCTTCACGTCGATTTTGGCCAGTGCGGCTTCGAGATCGGGCACGAAGGCGAGCGTCCAGCGCCCGCCGAGCGTCGCCACGCCGGCGGCGCCGTCATGCCCGCTTTGGGCCCATCCCGGTGCGCGCCGAAGTTCCGCCATGCCCCATCTTGGCGAGTCCGGACCCGTCGGGGCAAGTTAAGCGGCACCCCGTATCGGGGTAAGGGTGTCGTTATCAGAATGGCAAATAGTCAGATTTTCCAAGGAATTGGAGAATTTGCGTCTGCGGCAAAAAATTCTCGTGCCCCTGCGACGACTTAACGCTTGATTTTTGCAGCGCACAAACTATCTTGTGCATTGCGACATCTGATGTCGCAACTTGAAACGGCCTCCGGGTCGTTTCTTGGGCGTTTCCTCCCTAAACTTGGGCCGTGCTGCAAAGCGCGGCCCTTTTCTTTTTCGGGGATCGCCGAAATGCCCGTTCGCCGGCTAATTACCGTGTTATTCCTGGTATTTATCGCGTCGGCCGCCGCCGCCCAGCAGGTTACGCCAGTGACCGGCGACAGCGCCGAGGGCCGCGTGTTGATCGAGCGGTTGCGCGCGGGCGGGCTGGTGCTGTTCTTCCGTCACGCCGTCACGTTGGGCATGAAGTGCGATCGGACTTTCCGCATCGGTGATCGCGACGGTCAGCGCAATATCTCCGCCGCCGGTCGGGACCAATCGCGCCGGATCGGCGAAGAATTGCGCGCCCGAGACATTCGCATCGCATTGCCGGTTCTCGCCGGACCGGTTTTCCGCGCGCGCGATACGGCGGAACTCGCGTTCGGCGAAAGCAATGTGCGTGTGACCGACGATTTGATCGCCGACGATTACGCGGGCGGCAGATTGGACGCCGTGCTCGAAGCGCATGCGCGCTTGTTTTCGGCGCCCGTGGCACCCGGTGCCAACCGCGTGCTGGTCGGGCACCGCACGCCCGCGATCATGGTGCTGGGCGAGAGCGTGGCGCAGCGCGCCTTTCCCGAAGGGGCGGCGCTGGTGTTGGAGCCTGTCCCCCCGCGCGGTCGGCTGCTTGGCATCTGGATGCCAGCCCCGATCGAGGGCGCGGGGTTTCATAGCTGCTAACGCTTCACGCGTTCCTTGCGGATGACGATGAACGCGAAGATCAGCAGTGACGCGAAGGCGCCCAGCGAACCGGCCGCCGCAAGCGGTTCGGCGGCTTCCGCGCCCGCATAGAGAAACCACAGCCCGATCGTCATCACCAGCACGCTGCCCAGCGCCACGCGCGCTTGCCATATCGCGAGCTTCGTCGGATCGATCTCCGGGTTCAGCCGGTAATAGACGCCGTAGAGGAACAGCGAGACCCAGCCGAGCAGGTTCACATGCGCGTGGGCGGGTTTCTGCAAATGCTCGCCCGAAATCGCCATTTGCAATCCCATCGCCATGCCGATGATCGCGCACAAAACGCCCGCGACGAAGCAGAACGACGACGCTTTCATGGGTCGCTCCCTGGTTCTTTTTCCTTACCGCCCGAGCGCGGCTTTCGCATCCTTGTGATCGGGGTCGAGGCTGAGCGCCTTTTCGTAGGCGGCGACCGCATCCGCCTTGCGGTCCAGCGCTTCCAGCACGCGGCCGCGCCAATAATGGCCGCGCGCGTTTTTGCCCGCGGCTTCGGCCATCAATTCGAGATCGGCGAGCGCGTCCTTCGCGTTGCCGATGGTGAGTTTGGCGATCGCGACATTGACCAGAATATCGGGCTGGCCCGGCAACAACGCGCGCGCCTGGCCGAAGGCGCCCAGCGCTTCCATCGGCCGTTCCTGCGCCATGCGCACGAGGCCGAGATTATTGGCCGCCAAGCCGTTGGACGGATCGAGTTCCAGCGCCTTCAAAAAGCAATCGGCGGCGGCGTCGAACTCGCCTTCCAAGCGGAGCACCGCGCCCAAATTGGCGTGCGCGTCGGCGAATTCGGGCAGCAGCTTCACCGCGCGTTCGAGCCGCACGCGCGCCGCATCGCGCTTGCCCAGCGCATGAAGGGCGAGGCCGCCGAGATTGAGCGCGTCCACGTCGTCCGGCCGGTCGACGAGGATCGCGGCGTAGATCGCTTCGGCTTCCGCCAAGCGGCCTTTCGTATGCGCGTCCAGTGCGGCTTGCAGGCGCGTATCGGCTTCGCTCATCGTCCCGCCGGCGGGAGCGTATCCCGGCCGTCCCCTA
This sequence comes from Alphaproteobacteria bacterium, assembly GCA_017308135.1. Taxonomy (NCBI): domain Bacteria; kingdom Pseudomonadati; phylum Pseudomonadota; class Alphaproteobacteria; species Alphaproteobacteria bacterium. Next base: position 170,627 of record JAFKFM010000009.1, on the reverse strand, counting down.
AAGCGCGTTGCATGATCACGACGTCGACCCAGCGTCCATGCTTGAAACCGACGGCGTGCATGATGCCGCCATGTTCGAACCCGAGCGATTTGTGCACGCCGATCGATCCCGCATTGCCCGAATCGCCGATCACCGCCAGCATCTGCCGCGCCCCCCAGGCTTGGCAACGGGCGATCAACTCGGCGAGAAGTTTTTTGCCGACACCTTTGCGTGCCGCGCCGGGCGCGACATAGATCGAATCCTCGACCGCGAAGCGATAGGCCGAGCGCGGCCGGAACGGTCCGGCATAGGCGTAGCCGAGGATAACGCCGTTCGTGTCGGTCGCGACCAACCATGGCAAGCCTTTGTCGACGATCGCGGCACGCCGGCCGCGCATCTCATCGAGCGTGGGCGGCGCTTCCTCGAACGTGCCAAGCCCGTTGGCGACGTGATGGGCGTAGATCGCGTGGATGGCGGGCAGGTCGGTGTCGGCGGCGTCGCGAATGATCATTCTTGGGGTCCGGGAAGTGTCGGGGCGATGGAAGCGAGAACTGCGGTCAGCGCCGTCAGCGCGTTGCGCAACTTGTCGAAGCCGGGTGCGGGCGCGATGCGCGCTTCGTCCATATAAAGGCCGCGGTTGATTTCGATCTGAAGCGCGTGATGGCCGTTGGCGGGTTGCCCGTAATGGCGCGTGATATAGCCGCCCGCGTAAGGCTCGTTGCGCGCGACGGCGTAGCCCGCGTCGCGCAGATGCCGCTCGGCCGCGTCGATCAAGCTGGGGGCGCAAGCCCGGCCGTGACAATCGCCGAGCACGAAATCGGCGCGGCGCTTGCCGGGGTCGCGGTCCATCGGGCCGCCGATCGAGGGCATCGAGTGGCAATCGATCAGCGCGACGCGGCCGAATTTCGCGGTGCCGCGCGCGAGAAGATCGGCGAGTGCGGCGTGATAGGGCGCGTAGAGCGTTTCGACGCGCCTTCGCGCTTCGGAAAACGACAATTTGCCGCGATAGATATCGGTGCCGTTGGCGACGACGCGCGCGAGCGTGCCCAAGCCCCCGCCCACGCGCGGCGAGCGCGTGTTGACGAAATCGGGCAGCTTCCCGTCGAACATCGCGGGGTCGAGCTCCCACTTCTCGCGGTTGACGTCGACATAGGCGCGCGGGAACAGCGCGTTCAACAAAGGCGCGCCGGCGGCCGCGGCCCCGCGCGCGAACAATTCGTCGACGAAGGCGTCCTCGGACCGGCGCAAGGACACGGGGTCGAGCTTGGAACTCGCCTGAAAGGCCGAGGTGTAGATGCTGCCCGAATGGGGCGACGAAAAAACCAGCGGCACGCGCCATGCGGCCGGTGCGTCGCCGGCCAGCGCGAAGGGGGGATCGGGATCGAGGATTTCGGCGGTGCTGGACGTCATATACGAATCGGCGCGACGACGAAGGGCGGGGCGGCGGACGAACCGCCTTCGCGCGCCCGCGAACGCGGTCGGCGAAGAGACGGACCCCCTTGAAAACGCCCGAAAATCGGGCTTTGCGCAGGCCGGCGGCGGAACTTCGAAAGGGATTGCGACGGGCACTTGCCAAACCCGGGCTTCCCTGTCTATATCGCCGCCTTCCTGGCCGGATGGGCGCTTAGCTCAGCGGGAGAGCACTACCTTGACATGGTAGGGGTCACAGGTTCAATCCCTGTAGCGCCCACCATCCGGTTCCTCAATAAAATCCAGCATTTCCTGGGTTTCTCGCGGATCAGCATCGTGAGAACGAACCCCGTCCGTAGCCCGCAATTCGGCACACAACGGCACAGAACGGAATAGGAAGTGGTGCAAATTCGGTGCAGCCCCCGAACGTCGCGTTCGCGGATGTTCCCGGCACCCTGAAACGCAAAAAGCCCGCCCCCGGGTGACCGGAGACGGGGCCTATTGCTGAGAGGTCAGGTCGGGCGCGTTAGGGGCAGGCGCGGCTCACGAACTGCGAATTACGCTTTTGCCCACCGTATTTTTCGTTGGCCTCGGTCCTGCGCTGAAACTGGAAATCGATCGGCAGGCCGGTTCGCGCGGCGAGGTAAGACGAGATGGCCGCATTCAAGAACGCCAACCGCGCGCACGTCCCGACGCTCGGATCATAGCCGGGAAACAGCGCGTCGAATTCGGCGTCGTCCATCATCAAGCGCAGGTCGACATCGCGAAAATCGGCCCGCTCTAAGCACGACCCGACCAGCATGGGCGGCGTGCCGAACGATTCGAGGATGGATCGGCAAGCGTGGCGCAGCACATACTGTTGCGTCACGTCGAGATAGTAGGGGCGTTGCTTGGTCATCGTTTCGCCTGTTCAAGCTGGGTGCGGCCGCGCATCCAAGACGCCACGCCAAGGATTGCGCCGGGGATCGAGAACAGCAGCGCCATCGCCGTGATGATGTCGGGGAGCGCGCGGATCATCTCGACATCGCGTTTCGCGACCGCGTAGATCGCCAAGCCGATGATACCGGTCGCGCAGATATTGAACTGCACGGCGGCAGCGAACCCCCAGAACGGACGCCAGCGGCGTTGCCACGGGTCGACCGAGGTCGATTCCGCGCGCATCGTCTCGTTGACGGCCTTGAGCCGGTCGGTTTCCTCGCGCCAAAGGAACGCCTCATGCGTGTTCCAAGATTCCTGCATTTTGAGCGCAAGGGCCGGGTCCGCCTGGATTGCCGCCAGCGCGGCCGCACCGTCCGGCTTACCTGTGACGGACTTTGCAACGCCGATCAGCTTGTCGGCGGCATCGGCGGCCTTCGATTTGTCGTCGCCTGAAATCCAGCGAATAGCCGTCGGCACGAACTGGGCAAGGCCCAGCGCGATCGTGATCGGGTCCATGGCTCAATAGCTCCAGCAGGTCGGACGCGGCTGCCCCTCGGCCGGGGGCGCATCGTCGAGGTGGATAAAGCGCGGTTGCCCCGCACGCTGGCTGATGCCGACGCCCGTAAAGCCAAGCTCGACGGCCAGCGACATTAGCTTGAACGCATCAGGCCCCGCACACGGGATATCGACCGCGCGGCCCTGGCGATGCGCGCCAACGGTCGTCTTGCCCATTTCGCTGATGTGCTTCTCGCAGCGAAAGCCCGACGATATCGCCAGCGGCTTGCCGTAGCGCTCGCGCAGCCGGTCAAGGCGCTCGACCGTGCCCGCGTCCATTTCCGAGCGCCCGCCGCAGTTGCCGCACTTGCACGCGAACTCCTCGGGCTTGAAGTATTTGGCGTTCCAGTCGGTCATCTCAATCATCCTTCCGGCGGCCCATGCGCTCGTTGCGCGTGCGCCATTTGTGGATCTCGTTGGCGAGCCGGAATCCCATCCACACGACCGTCAGCACGGTCGCGATGTGGGGCAGCCAGCCCAGCGCCACGGCGCCGAGCGTCGCCACGCTGGCCGCATCCGCCATGCGCGCGACGGGCTCGTTCTGGTCGATGATCTGGTTGAGGTTCATGCTGGCCCCCATGAGGCGATCACCAGCGCCTGGGGCGCATTGTTCGAGGCTTGCGTCGCGGTGATCGAGCGCGCGGATTGCGCCGACGCGAAATCGTCGCAGGCCGTGGAAAGCGTGTTGTTGCCGGCACCGCCTTGGTCGGTGCGCTCGGTCAGATTCGTCCAGGTGTAGGTCGTGTTGCCGTTGTCGTAAGCGGCGGCGATCGCCACGCCGTCGGCGGGAATATCGATCGCCGCCGACACGGCGGCGCTGCTGTTCGTGGCGCTGGAAGTCGCGTGCGCGGTCGCGGCCGCATCGAGCAGGCGGAACACCGAAACCGAGCAGCGCAGATGCCCGGTGTTGAAGGTGACGACGACATTGCCGCTTGTGCCCGTGGGCACGGCGGCGGCCCAAAGCTCGACCGTGTGATCGTTGCCGTTGCCGGTCTGCTGCACCTTGACCCGCGACGCCGAAATACCCGCGACCGTCACGCTGGAGACCTCGGCGGGCGAACCCAAGCGCTGCCCCGCGATCGCGACGACGATCCGGCGCGTGGCGTCGGCCGCCCCCAGCGACAGCGACGAAAACGTATAGGTCGTCAGCGCGGTGTTTTGCGTGTCGTGCGCGACGTTCGTGACCGAGGCGGGAGTCGAGGCGGGCGGCGCCACGATGGGGAACGGGAACGTCATTGCAGCGCCTGGATATGCAGGTGCATGAACCCGTTGCATCGCGTGATGTAGCACATGAAATCGTCGCCGTTCGTCGTCGTGAACGAGCCCGTGACCTTCGTGAATCCGCTGGTCGTGACGGCACCCGCCGAGCCGTTGTTCGTGTACTGGACGACCATCGTGCAATCCGAGGCGGGCGGCGCCAGGGTGTGCGCCCCGCCGTTCGTCGCGTATTGGAAATTGCCGTTGGCCGGATCGGGCGTGAACGTGCCCGAGGATTTTGTGCCCGCGCTGTAGGGCGTGGCGCTGTAGCCGACCGCGCCAACGGTGCCGCCGCCGAGCTTCGCGGCGGGCACGGTCGGCACGACAACGGGGGTGCCGTCGGCCTTCACATAGGCCACCACGCGCATGTTGGCTGTCGTCTCGGCGCGCACCCGGGCAACGTCGCCGGCCGCCGTCGTGATGTTCGCGCCGCCGGGCAGGATCAACGATGTGGCGTGATGCGTCAGGGTCAGAACGTCGTCGAAAACGATGGTCCGTTCGGCGCCCGTGTTGGGGGCCGTGCCGAGGCCGGTGATCGTCGTCGTCCCGGTGACGTGGAGATAGTCGCCATCAGCGCCCGCCCAAATGTCGCAGGACGTTGCCGACGCGACGCTGGCGCCCTTCTTCACGCCCAAGGCCGCCAGGGCTGCGGCGGCAGACGTTGCCCCCGTCCCGCCCGCCGCGATCGGCCACACATCGCCCGACGTGCCGGCGTACATGGCCTTCAGAATCGCCATCATCTGACGTTGGGCGTTGTTGAGCCCCGACATCGGGCAGTTTTCCCCGATATTCACACCGCCGATGTCGGTGTTGTTCGCGGCCGTGGCGTCGAAATCGCTGATCTTGTCCTTGGACATCGGCTTGCCCCACGAAAAAGCCCGGCGTGGCGGCCGGGCTGTGGTAGGTTTCTCGGATGATGCGTTGGCACTACACGGCGAGCGGTTTCGTGGTGATGATGTCCACGGGCATGCTCATGTGTCTGATCGGCTGGGTCGTCGCGGGACGGCCCGAGCGCGGCCTTGCTTACGCGTTCTGGTTCCTGGTTTTGGTGATGCCGTTCTGTGTCATCGCGGATTGGCGCTCGGCTCGGAAAGAGCGGGCGGCGCAAAATCGGCTGGCGAGCGCAGCGGGGTCATTCCCGCCGTCGACTGTCCGAGAAGTTGCGCCGCGAGTTGCAGTGCCGCCTCGGATTTCGGGCCCAGCATCCTGAGTTTTTTCAGCGCGTCGAGATTGTTCGGGTCGGTCACGGCCTGAGCGAGTTTCAGCATGCCCTCGTCCGACATGCGCGAGGCCACGCGATCGCCGATGGCGCCGCCGACATCGAGCATGCGTTGCGGCGAGGTCAAGCGCCCGGCGGCGCGCGCGGCACCGCCGAACTGATCGCGCAGCGCCATCAGCCCGGTGATATCCGTCGCGGTCGGCGAGCCCTCGGGCAACGTGACCGCGACATGATCCAGGGTTTGCATCAGGCGCTGGAAGCCCTGCCATTGCACGGGCGTCATCGCGGCGCGCAGCACGTCGCGTTCGCGCTGGTTCGCCTCGTTGCCCCACACGCGATTGATGAACTGGCGCGGCGAGCCGTTGGCCGCGGCGAATTGATCGCGCAGATAGGTCGAGAGCCCGGCATTCCATTGGTCGATCTGCTGGGCGCGTTCGAATGCCGCGCGGGCCTGGGCGACGCCTTGCGGGCCGATCCGGCGAAAATCGAACAGGGCGCCGGCGTCGCGCGCGAGATTCGGCGTTTCCTTGTCGGCGAGCTGGCCGACGGGGCCGCCGGTCAGCGCATCGATCTCGGGCGACTTTCCGGCGAAAGCCTTGCGCGCGGCGGCGTAGTCCGGGTTCGCCGCGTCGAGGATCTTCAGCATTTCGTCTTTGGTGCGGGCGACGGCGCGACCGACGGAGTTGACGCCGGTCACGGTCTTATTGCCCTCGACCACGCTGTCCAGGCCGCGCTTGATGTAGTCCCAGGCGCGCCAATCGGGCGCCGATTGCAGCACGAGCTTGCCGTCGACTTCCTTGAAATACTGCGGCAGATCGCGCCCTTCCTCGGCCGCCAAACGCTGTGCCGAGGTCCAGGCGTCGCGCATCGACGGCCGTTTCATCAGCGTAGCCAGCGCGTCGTTCATGAAGGGCGGGGCTTCGTCGAGCGCCTTTTCGTAGGCCGGGCGCGCGACCGCGCGGCGCTCGTCAACCGCCTTCTGCACGGCCTTACCCGCCCCCTCGCGCAGCAGGCGCGCACCTTCCTCGGTCGATTGCACGGGCGAGATCGCGCCGGTCACGTCGTCCACGGCGCGCGAGACCTGACCGCGCTGGTTCTGGAAGAACTGGCGCATCACGTCCATCGCCGCGTTGTCGCGGGCAAGCTGGCGCTCGGTCACCATCGAACTCGGCAAGCGCGTGGCCTGCCCGAACGACAGATCGACGCCGATCGATTTGGCGTCGTCGCGCGCCTGCTGCGCGGCGGCTTGCGTTTGAGGCGCCGTCGCGGCCTTGCGATCGAACGGCGCGATTTTGAGCGGATTGCGCGAGAGCAGCGCCGAAATCCCGCGCGCGATGGCTTGACCGCCGCCACCCATCGCGGCTTGGCCCAGCGCGTTGTAGCCGTCGATATCCAGCGCATCGCGACCCGCGACCATGTTGCCGACCGCTTGGCGCGCAACGTCGGTCGCACCGGCGGCAGCGGTTGCGCCTGGCACGCCGCCCAGGAACGGCGCGGTCGCGATTCCCGCCGCACCGGCGGCCACACCGGGCAAAGTCGGGCCGAATTCGCTGCCGAGCCACGGCCCGAGGCGTTTGACCGCATCGATCGGTCCGGTCGCGCCGCGCACCGACGGGATCGCGCGATTGATCCGGCCGTCCTTGCCGACATAGACGATATTGCCGTCGATCACGCCGAATTGCTGTTCGGGAATGCCCATCTGGCGCGACAGCACGCGGATCTTGCCCTTGTCGTCGGGCGGCAGGCTCGACAGCACGGCGGCCCCGCCGGACGCGCCGAACGCGGGGTCGTCGCGGATGACGGTCGAATCCGGGATTTTCGTGCCCGCCGGGGCGGCGCGCAGCTCCGCGCCCGGCAACGCGCCGGGCTTGTCGAACGGGTCGACGAAATTGCCCGCGCCTTGCGGCGGACCGGGCGGCAGCGCGGCGGCACGCGCGGCCAGCGCCGCCGGCGCATCGAACGGATCGACGAACTCAGCGGCGGCCATATTTCACCCGCCACTGGTTCAGGATTTCGCCGTCGCTGACATTGGGATTCGCGTCGCGCGCCTTCTCCATGAATTCCGGCAGGAACACCGGCAGATTGCTGTTCGGGTTGACGCCGAGCAGCGGGGTCTTGTTGCGCCAGTCGCGCCACGCGATGGCCGCACCCTCGAAGGATTTCTTCGGGCTGCTGGCGCGGTACTCCTCCCAGAATTGATGCTGGTACTGGTCGAGCTGGGCCAGCGCATCGGCCGAGCGCAGCAGGAAATCGCGGGCGGCGGGCGTGTTGCCCAGGCTCGACACCGTGCTTTCGATGCGCTTGGCGTCGTTCTCGGTCTGCGGGCCTTTCTGCGCCTGCATCTTGGTCAGCACGAGGTTTTGCATCGTGCCGACGAAGGCCTGGCCGTCGGTCACGCGACCCAGCAATTGCTTGGCGGCGGGCGATTCCGTGTTGAAGCCGAGTGCCGCCGCCGCGTTGCCGATCTGCATTTGCAAGGCGGAGGGCAATTCGCGGCCGTCCGGGCCGGTCGTGGCGATGGTGCGCGCCATGGCGAGCTGATTGCGCGCGTCGTTCGCCGCGTTGCCGCGCTCGCGCACCGTCTTGTATTCGTCGACCAGCGCTTTGCCGTAATCGGACGCCTCGGCGCCGTCCTGCTTTTGATCGATCGTCACGGTCGTGCCCGGCGGCGTGCCCAGGCGCGTCACGTAGTCGCGCGCCGCCTTCTGATATTCGGGCGTGCCGGGTTGCAGGCCCGCCGCCGACAGTGCCGTTTCGAAGCTGTTCGGCGCATTCGGCTTGGCGGGCGCGGTGAAGATCGGCGCCTTCGACAGCGGATCGAGCAGCGTATCGCCCGCCGAAAGCTTGATCGGTTCGCGCTTGGTCAACGTGCGTTGCGCGACCATCTGCATGCCCGCGTCGGGGCCGAGCGCGCGCAACGTTTCGATCTCGGCCGGGCTGAAACCCATCTGCTGCGCGAGGGAAGGCGGCAATGCGGCCGCGTTCGCGCGGGTCGGGCCGCCGGTCATCGTCTCGGGCATCTTGGGGGCCGCGAACAGCGCGTCATAGGCGCCGCGTCGCGCCGCGCGATCGTCGCTCTGGCGCTTGGCGTCGGCGATCTGCAAATCCTGAAGCTCGCCGACGCGCCGGGCCTGCCGGTACTGACCGTAGCTCGCCATGCCGTTTTGAAGCGCGGCACCCAGCGCTTGGCCGAGCGAGACGGGCTGCGCCGACCAGCCGCCCGCCTGCATCAGGGGTGCGGCGAAACCGAGCAGAGCGGCGGTTTTGGGATCGTCGAGACCGCCGAGCAACGAAGTGGTCATGTCCGCCCCCTTAGATCAGACCGAGAAGCGCGCCGCCGGCCGCGCCGTATCCCGCACCCAGGCCGGTCATCTGGCCGAGGGCGGCGCCCGACAGCGCGCCGCCGAGCAGGCTCGCACCCTGGTTGCGATACATCGGCGTCTGCGTGACGGTCTGCCCGCCATAGCTGCCGCCCGCGACGAGCGAGGCGTAGCGGCGCAACGCTTCGTCCGGGGCCGCTTGGCTGAAATTGAAGCGCTGGATCTGATCGCCCAAATCCTCGGCCGCCTTGCCTTCGCGCGCAGCACCCACGCTCGCCAGCATCTGCTCGGGCAGGAACTGCGCGCCGTAGGTCTGCGGGGCCAGCGCTTGGCCCTGCATCTGGCGCGTGCGTTCCTGATCGTAGTTCTGGAACGCGAGCGACGACGTGGCGTCGGCGAGCGCGGAAGCGCTGGCGTTGGCATGCGCGCCGCCGCCGTAGCGTCCCGCCGCCGCGAATTGGCTATCGACGCGCGGCCGCACCTCGTTCGAGATGCGATCGACCATCGCCGAGAAATTCGGGTTGCCGGCGGACAGGAAATCGCCGTTGAGCGTCGCGGTCAGGTTGGTGTTGGCGGCCCCCAGCAGCGGGCTCGCCGCGTTCGCCTTGTTCTCGGTGCCGAGCAGCGCCGCCTCGGTCTGGTTCGAGAACGGGACGACGGTCGAATTCGGGTAGAACGAATAGCCCGATCCGTCGCCGAACTGGTCCTTCGCCTTGGCGAACACGTCCTGAAGCTGCGCCGCGTTGTAGGGCGTGGCGCTTTGCGTCGAGGTCTGCACGGTCGAGCCGCCGGAACCGGCGCCGGAGCCGCCGAGGAAGGCCGCGCGCGTCGTGTCGCGCGGTGCGCCGGGGATATGGGTCATAGCGCGCGCTCCAAAACGATATGGGCGATTTTGTAATCGGGCAGGACTTTCACCCACCCCTTGCGCGCGCGAATCCTCGACGTGGCGCAGCCCTGAAGGCGCGCCCAATCCTCGATTTCGGCGATCAGATGGATCCACTTCACGCGGTGTTCGCCGACGCAGCCGACGATGAAACACACCTTGCGTTGCGGATAGGAGACCACTTCGGTCAGCACGGTCGCGAGCAGATCGGCGCCGTCCAGCACGATCCACAACTGGAAATCGCCCGATGCGATGCGGGCCTTGATGTCGTCGGCGGTCATCTCGCCGGCCGAAGTCTCGGCCGTGCGTTCGATATGGGCGCGCACCAGCGGCCAAGCGCGTTCGGCGTCGGCCGTGGGCACGTTGTGCAGCTTCACCATTGGATATCCGGGATGACGAAGCGGTTGCCCTGCCAGGAATTATAGGCGCCGGGCTTGTAGACGATCGCGCGGCGGATCGCGTCGCGGACGATCTGGTCGGTCGTGGTCTCGCCGCCGAACATGCCGGTGCGCTGGAACGGCGCTTGGCCCTGCTCCCCGGTGCCGCCGCGGCTGTCGCTGGCGAAGCCGTCGGGGTCCGTCGGTGTGCTTGGCGCCTCGTCGGCGCCCATGTACTCGGACATCACCCCGCCTTTTGCAGCGTCAAGCGCATATCCAGCGAGCGTGTTGCCGGGTTTTCCAGCCGCAACCGCAGCGTTTATGAGCGAATAGCCGGGCACGAGAGCGCCGAGCGCCAAATTGGTAAGCGTCTCTCCGGGGCGCGCGGCCATGTCCTGAAAGTTGGCAAGAACGTTGTCGCCGATCATGCCCAAAAAGCCGCGCGTATCGGCATATGCTGGCATCGATTTCGGGCCAACTTGATTTGAGGCAATCGCCGAAAACGGATCGATAATATCGGTCGCCGCAGCCGCCTCATTGATCGCGCCCACCAAATCATTGGTCGCGTTTTCGGAACCGGCGCGATCGGCGTCGGTTTGGTCGCCGCCATAGCCGTAGTCGGATGCGCCGCCCATCGGATCGCTGGTGTCGAAAAACTCCAACAACCCCGTGCGCGGGTTGATGGTGCCGGACCCGCCGCGCGCCTTGAGCAGCGCGGCCTCCTGGGGCGTGATATGGGCGATCAGATGGTCGCCGTTGCGGCCCGCCCGGCGCAGACGTTCGGCGTCGTCCAGCAGGCCCGGACGATCTTTGACCTTCGCGGTGATCATGTTTTCTATCCGATGATGACGGCGCGGAACGTGCGATCGGTCTGCGAATTATTCGCGTGCCGGACCGTCAATTGCCCCGCCTTCATGTCGCTCGCCTCGACATAGAGCGTGCCAGCACCGATCTCCGCCGCCGCATTGGCGGTCATCGGCATGAAGCCCACCCACGAGTAATAGCCAAGCCGTTCGTCGACCAAGACCGTCGAATCGGCGTTGTCGGCCAGCGTGAAATCCGCATCCGCCGCGCGATGCACCGCGTTGACCTGACCGCGCATCGCCGAGTTGATGGCGCGCGCGGCGAGCGATATCCAGCGCGCCAAAGCCGGACCGTCGTCGCCCGGCGTGCGGTCCGGGACCGACGGAAATTGGTTCTTGCCGCTCATCGGCCGCCCGACGCGTCGGCATCGACTTGCGCAGCTTTGGCGTGCGTCCAGCTTCCGCCAGCCGCGATATCGACGCGCGCGCGCATGAACCGGGCATCGATGCGCTGCGGGCACATGCCGTCGACGCCCGGCCCGGTCGCGGTCGTGTAGCTCACCGCCGCTTGCGGGGTGTCGCGATAGCCGATCTGCGCCGTGACCGTGCCGCCGTCAACCAAGGGCCGCACGCCGCGCGCGAACAGGCGGCGCCCGTTCTTGCCGTCGGTCTCGCCGGTCTCGATCCGGGCCGCGAGATTGGCGCCCGAGAACGTCGCGTAGCGGTGCGAGCGATCGAAGGCCGAGAGTTGCAGTTTGCCGCCGGTCCAAAACCGGCTATCCGGCCCGAACGGCGAGGTATCGGTGTCGAAGCCCAGGCCGTCCGCGTTGTCGGCGTTATACCCGGCCGTCATCGACCGCCAGATCGTCTCGCAGTCGATCGCCGCCGTGGACCAGCGATCGTGCTGCCAATTATAGATCCACAGCTTGTCGGGATCGCCGTTCGCGCTGTTCTGCGTCGGCACCGCCCAGATCGCGAGCTTGTTGATCGGATCGGCTGCGCCCACGATGCGATGGACGTAGGTCTGATTGATCTCCGACCAGAACGCCTTATCGACCCGCGACGCGCCGATCGGGAGAGCGCGCTGCCCGTCGCACGCATAGAACCCGTCATCGGCGAGGTAGAACGCGGCCGAGCCGTTGTTGACGATGCTGTCCGGCGCGACCAAGCCCCGACGGCGATCGATCGGCGAAATCTGAAAAATGATGCGCCCGCCGACGTAATCGAGCCGGTAGAGCGCGGTATCCATGAACACGAGGCCCGACGCGCCGCCGACCGCGCCGCACAGCCCGGCGATCCAGCCGCCGACCGGCACGTCCTGTTGATCCGATTGCTTCGCGGCGGCCTCGCTCGTGCCGACCGTGGGCCAATCCGTCGGATCTTCGATCGCGGACCAGCGCAGCCGGTTGGGATAGTTCTCGAGCCCGCCCAGCATGACGAAGCCCGGGTCCATCACCGCGATGTGCCGCGCCTTGGGCGGCGATCCGGCGAGGTCGGCGAACGCGGTCGAGGAACCCAGCGTCCAGGCTTGCGGGTTCTCCGAAATCGTCGCCGCGATGACGATCTCGCCGAATTGCTCGTAGCGCCACGCCTCGTCGGTCGGCAGCGCATAGCCGCCGGATTTCGAAACGTCGGACCACGCGGCGCCGCCGAGCTTGTAGAGCTTCGATGCGTCGCCCGCGAAATTGGTGACCGAGCCCGCCTTGTCGCGCGCCGCGAATGCGCCCTGGCACCGCGCGGCGAGAGCGTCGGAGAACGTCGAGAGCGAGGCGAGCGGGCCGTAGCTGTCGGGGCCGCGCGCGAACACGCCCGACGCGACGGAGGCGAACGCGCCGTCGATCGGCGAGGCGTCCGGCCGGTATTCGGCGAAAGGCAGCGTGACGACGGCCATGCTTAGCCCGTCGCGATATTGAAGCCCGAGCCGATCGAGATATCGATCGCCGGGCGCAGCGGTGCGCCGTTCCACACCGCGCGCGCGTTTTCGCCCTTGATCGCCGCGATCGCGCGATCGTAGAGCCCGAGCCACGTCGCGATGCGCAGGTCGTTCTTCATGAACGGCTCGGCCTCGATCAGCGAGCCGTAGAGATAGACATTCGGGTAGTTCGTCAGCAGCCAGTTGGTCGTGTTGCTGTCCGACAGCGCGGGGATCTTGCCGTAGTAGAACGGCTGGACCGCATAGACCGCGTCGGGGATCGGACCGAGATAGAGATTGGCGCCGACGATCGCGTAATGCGTGGGGCGGCCCTGGCCGTTGCCGGCATAGGTCGTGCTGAACTGGTCGAGCGCCATGCCGGTGATCGGCGTGTTCGTCGTGTCCGCGATCTGGAAGGCCCGCGGCTCAATGAAATCGGCAGGCAGCGGAATCGTGCGCTGGCCCGCTACGGTCGAGATGTTGGGGCCCGTCACCTCCATCTGGCGCACGCGCAATTCGCGGTTCACGCGCGCCTCGCACAGCGCGACGAAATCCGCGATCTGGGCGGTCAGGTCCGCGCGCGCGATCCAGTCGGCCAGCGAGGCCTTCAGATTGGCGTAGGTGTCGAGCGCCATCGCCGATCCGCCTTACTGCGCCGCGACCTTGGGGGCGGCTTGCTTCTTGGCGGGCTTCGTCGGCGCGGGCTTGGCCGCTTCCGGCGCCGCGACCTTGGGGGCGGCTTGCTTCTTGGCGGGCTTCGTCGGCGCGGGCTTGGCCGCTTCCGGCGCCGCGACCTTGGGGGCGGCGTCCAGCGCGGCGTTGGCCTTGTCGGCGTCGATCTCGCCCAACGTGCGATAGCCTTCGGCGCGCGCCGCCGATTCCTCGGCTTCGTTGTGGACGCGGCGGCGATCCTCGAGATCGTCCCAGCCCTTCGCGCCATAGAGCGCCTTGGGGTATTCGGCGTAAGCCATGTTCTGTCCTTTCGGGGTTAAGCCAGGATGCGCGCGGCCGGATTTTCGGCGAGGTAACGGCCGACCTCGCGCGCTTGGCGGATCGGCTCGGGCTCCGGCGCATCGAAGCCCGGGAAATGCTTGTTAAGCACCGCGATCACTTCCGGCGTCAGCAGGTCGTCGATCGCGATTTCGGGAACGGCCGGCGGTTCGGCGCCCGCCATCATGGCTTGCGCGCGCGCCTTGCATTCCAGATACCCGGCATGCGGCGGCGACGTGTCGCCCTGGGTCGCTTCGATCTGGTCGATGCGCTTCACGAAATCCGGGTTCGGGGCGCCGACGATTTGCGCCAGCGCGCCCGTGATGGTCGGCGCCGGGAAGCCCAGGCGCGCGGCGATGGCCTTTGCCTCGGCGATGCGCTGGGGTTGGAGCCAGAGGTAGAAATCGTGCCAGAACTTGAGTTCGCGCATGTTCCCGGTTTTCTTGGGGCAATCCAGGAACTCGGCATCGACGAACGCGAGATTGCGCTCCGTCGCCAGAACCCACACCTCGGAAAGCCAGGTGTCGCCCCACCAGAACGGGAAATGCTCGGGGAAGATGCGCTCGCCGGCCGCCTCGAACCAGGCATGCGACGTGATGGGCGCGAGCGTCAGATCGTCGCCCTTCGATTTCCACCACCACAGGCCCTTGGGATTCGCGCGCCAGGCCTCGGCAATCGGCTTGTCCCAGTCCTTGGACAGGCAAATCGCGTCATCGATGAAGCAGGCGTAAACATCGCCCGGCACGTCGCGGCAAATGCGGTTATGCAGCGCGTCCAGCGACACAGGACACTCGCCGACGCGATAGCCGAGCGGGAGCTTGGCTTGCAGGTTGTAGAGCGTGCCGATCGTCGCCTTGTCGTCAACGTCGCACGCCACGACATAGCGTACGTCGTTTTCGCCGCTTTCGTTGTCCCGCAGACTCATGAGGGCGGCCGTCAGTTGCGACGACCGCCCACGCGAGAGCAGGTGAACCGTGATTTTCACCCGGCCCGCCATCACGTCGAGGCCAGGCCCTTCGTGACGAGGGCCGCGCGCAGCGCGTTGACGAGGGCGATCATGCCGTTCGCCTGCGCGGACGTGAAGCCGTAGGTCGCGGCACCGGTCGTCGCCGCCGTGGTGGCGAGCGCGGCCGTGGCGGAGAGTGCCACCTGCGCCGTGCCTGCCGTGCCGTGGAAGCCGATCTTGTCGGCCGCCGCTTGGCCGAGGATCGTGCCGTCGGGGTTGTAGTCGGAGAGTTGCTTGGCCGCCATGATGACGGTTCCTTTCTGCGAATTTGGAAGGGGGATGGGGCGGAGCGCGCAGGCCCCGCCCCCTCATGCCGCCAGGGCGTTTAGCCGTCGGCGTGCATGCGCGCCGCGAGTTCGGCGCGGAGCGTCTTGTAGCCGTACAGCACGTCGACGCGGCACGGCATGTTGTCGTTGTTGATGTCGTAGGCCCGCACGATGCGCATCGAGATGCCGTCGAACACTTCGCGTGCGGCGAAGTCCACGCCCTTGGGCATCACGAGGTCCGCCGTGGCGAACGCGAACGCATCCTTGTGGAACGCGAGCGACGTGCGCAGCTTTTCGCTCGCACCCGCACCGACCTTCACGACCGCGCCCGAGTTGTCGGGATAGGCGGAGACGTTCTGGTTGGCGCCCGACACGACGATCGCGGGCGAGATCGCCAGCGAGGTCGCCGACGTGCCCGAATTCGCCGTCACCACGAATTGCTGAAGGTCGGACGTGACCTGCTTGGTCTCGGGGTGGACGCGATAGCAGCCCGCGAACGTCACGATATCGCCCTTGAGGAACGAGGTCGTGCCGGTCTGGATCGTGATGGTCGAGCCCTGCTCGGTCGCGCCATTGACCGTGTAGCCCGTCGTCTTGGCGGCCGTGCCCGTGGTGTGCAGCGGCAGGATCGTGTTCTGGTAGTAGTCGAACCCCGCCGAATGGCCCATGGCGCCGGTCTTGTACTGCTTGGCGACCGAGGCCGAGTCCTGGAACAGGCCCTTGGTGTCGTTGACCAGCTTGCGCTGATCGCGCGGCATCAACAGGCAGGTCCGATCGCCGTCGTTCGGCGCGAGTGCGAGGTCGAGCACTTCCTTGCCGGCGAGCGACGTATCGAACGTGAAAGCCGAACCGTCCTGATCGACGATCTGGTAAACGTCCTTGTACATCGAGATCGCGTCGGCCTCGATGCTCGCCGCCAGCGTCGTCATCGCGGGCTTGATGTAGCGCTTCGAGAAGTCGTCGATCGACAGCGTCAGATCGGCGGACGAGAAACGCATGCCGACATGCTTCTGGTTGTTGACCTGAAGCGTGGTCGAGCTTTCCGTCACGTCCTGCGCGGTCATCACGGCGCCGTCGGTCACGACGTACTTGTTCGGCAGGCGGATTTTCAGGCTGTCGCCGATCTTGGCGCCTTCCTGGGCATAGGACTTGTCGTATTGCCGGTTGATGTTGCCGATGAAGTTGAGCTCGGCATGCAAGATGCGCAGGGCCTCGCGGGTCACCTGCGTCGGGGTAAGGTACGTGGACGCCATGGATTTGTCCTCTCGGGACTAGGGGCTGCGGTTAGCGCCCCGCGACCTGCTTGTTCCGCTTCGCCATCCACGCATCGATCGAATCGCCGTCGGACGGTCCGCGCTGAGGTGCGGCGCGGCCGGTTCCGGCTTTCGGGGTCGGGGCGGGTTCGACGACGGGCGGAGCGACAGCCTTCGCGGCGGCGCGCTGCTTTGCGATGTGCCGGCGCCATTGCATCGCTTCGTGCAGAGTCTGCACGTCTCGCGGCGTTGCGGCTTGAAGTTCCTCGGTCGAGTAACCGAGCTCCTTGCCGAACGTGGTGAGTTCGCGGGCCTTGGCTTCGGACCAATCGGGAATGAGCTTGCGGATCTCGGTCTGGACGTTCGCGGCGCGCTCGGATTGCGCCTTGCGCTGCTTGCCTTCCAGCTCGTCCGCCTTGCGCGCAATCTCAGAAACCTTGCTCGCGCGCTGGTTCATGAGGGTTTGGCGCTGGGCGATCGCCGCGTTGCACGCGGCCGGATCCTCTTGGGCCCATCGATTCCAGTCGATCTGGTCGAAGCGCGCGAGATCGCGATCCATGACGGCGATTTCCGTCATGTCGCGATTGAACTCCCGAAGCACGCGTTGTTCCGCGGCGAAGGCGGCCTTCTCGGCTTCGTGGGACTTCCGGAATTCGGCCACTTCCTGCGTCTTGCGGGTGTAATCCGCTTGGCGCAGATAGCCGTCCTTCAGCTCCTTCGGAACCTTGTAGGTCTTGCCCTCGTGCTCGAAATCTTCGAGCCCTTCGTCGGCTGCGGCCTGTGCGGCATCGGCAAGGGATTCCTCGCCGCTATCGCCTCCGGCATCGCCGTGGTCGTCCGTCGCACGCTCGTGCAGCTCGGGTTCCGCGCCGCCTTGGGACGCAAGCGCGTCCGTCGCGGCCGGATTGTCCGGCGCGTTCGCCATATCGGTCATTGGTTTCCTCTGAGTTGCGGTGTGGCGGACTGCCGGTCCGGCCTGCGGTCTACGCCGTGCCCATCGGCATCCCGGCGGGTGCCGCTTGGCCCATGGCGGGCTGCGGCTGCGGGGGCGATGGGGGCGCGAGAATTTGGCGAATGGTGTCGAGCACGATGGCTTGCACGGCCTGCGGCGTCATGGCGGGCCCGACGGTTTGCAGGCGATCGGTCTCGGCCTTCATGCGGTTGGTTTCGGCGTCCATGGCGCCGGTCTTGGCGTCGCTGGTCGCGCGCAACAGCGCGGCTTGCGCCGAAACCATGCGCGGATCGGGCGGGGGTTGCGGAGCCGGCTGGCCGTTGAGCGGCGGCGGCAGCAGGGTTTGCAGCCGCTTGGCGATTTCATCCGCCCCCGGCCAATCGAGATTCTTGGCGAGCAGATCGCCGATCACGGCGGCGGCCTGCGGGAAGGCGCGCAGCAATTCCATCATCTGGTTCGCGGCTTCCTCGCGGCGCGTGGTGAAGGACGGGCCGACGTCGACGACCAGATCGTATTTGCCGGCGCTCAGGTCATAGATGCGCTTGGCGTTCTCCATCGCCTGTTGCTCGGCCATCGCGGGAGCGCGCTTGCCAAGCGTCACTTCCTCCGTCGTCGCGCCATCTTCGCCCAGGATGCGCACGACGCGGCCCGGCGTGTAGACCTTGGGGATCAGCTCGATCAGAATGCGGCCCGCGTGGTTAATCGCGCGCGCCATGTTGTCGAGGAAATGGAACGTCGAAACATCGCCCTCGCGTTGCCGCGCCAGGATGGCCTTGCCGCTCGTCTCGTTCGATTTCTGGCCGATCGAGGCGTTGAACAGCCCGATCACCGCCATCAGGTCGTCCGACGCGGCCTTGGCCTCGCTCATGGCGCCCAAGGCGCCGCCGGCGTCGAGCGGTTGGCGTTGCGGCTGCGTCGGCCCGTCGTACTGCACGAAGGGATGGCTGACCGAGTTGATCGTCGCCCATTTCGCGGCGTCAGTGTCGAACGCGTTGACCGGGCCGATGAACGGGGTGCGCGGGGCCAGCGCGACCAGCTCGGTCGACGTGGTGCGCCAATAGTTCAGCATGCGTTGCGGATCGGCGGCGTCGCGCAGCAGCGAGCGGAAATGCCGCTTGCCCTCGACATTCACCTCGTCGCCGTAGACCGGGATGATCGGGATGTATTGGCCCGCCCATTCCGTCGTTTCGAGGATCTCCGCACCCGTCATCAGGCGATGCGTGACCTTGAACCGATCGATCTGGCGCGAATCCTTGACGCCGATCCCCGCCGCATCGAGTTCGTCCTTGAGCGGGGCGAGCTGTTCTTCGTCGATCACCCGGCCGTCGGTCAGCAGCACGATCGTCCGGCGCTCGGTCGAGCGGTGATACCACTCCGCGACCATCACGCGGTCGCCGTCGCACCAATCCGAATCCTTCAACTCGGCATAGGCGCCCTGATCCCAATTGACCTTCTCGGCCTTCGGGAAGCGGCGCTCGAATTCCTCCTTTTCGAGGAAGTCGACGACGAACGCGTCGTTCCAATCCGAGGAATCGGCGGCGGTCGAGGCGGGGTCGCCATAGACCGTCAGCGGGTTCGCGACGCGCTCGATGACCAGATCGCGATCAAAGCTGTCGTCGCCCGCGTATTTGACCGCGATGCGGAAATACCCGAACCCTCCGGAAACCGCGCTGTCGGTCGCGGTGTCGTAGGCCACGTCGGCGCGCGACGCGTATTGGATATGCCGGATGATCCCATTGAACACCTTGGCGGTGTCGGGATCGGCCCCGCCATCGACGGGGCGCACGCGGATCGAGGGCTTGTTCTGGCGCGCGTCGTTGACGACCTGGCGGATGAACGTGGGCCCGCGATTGACGGTCAGGCACGGGCGCTTTTCGTTGAGCCGCGCGGTCTTGATTTCGGCCGGCCATTGCTCGCTCAGGCGCCAGAACCGCATATCGTCGAGGAACGCCTTGCGGTTCTCGTCCTCGGCGTCCGACGCGCGCTTGAACGCGTCCTTGCCCTGTTGGAGCAAGTCGTCGTCCTTGTCGTCGTCGTCTTTGGGTTCGGACGCGGCCATGACTCAGCCCATCCAGCCGGCGCCGCCGGCATGTTCGTGATGGCGCGCAGGTGCTGGTTTCGCCGGACCCGCCGCGATTTGCGGGAACAGGTGCGTGAAGCCCCACACGGCCGCGTCGAGGCGATCGGGGGAGCCCGTGCCCTGGTATCCGCCGGCGGTCATCAAGCACATCTGGTTTTCGAGCTCCGTGAACGTGCCGCAATGGCTGATGCGATTGAGGCTGTAGAGCGAGCTGATCGGCTCGGCCCGGACATGCTTGCCGCGCGACGCGCGAACCTCGAGAACGGGCAACGACGTGCGTACCGATTGCAGCGTGTGCTTGACCATGTCGCCGCCCTGGTTGACCTCGACGATCACGGCATTCGCCTCGTAGCGGTCGTAAGCCGCGATGGCCCGATCCGCCCATTGCCGGGGCGTGCCGTGCGCGGATAGGTCGTCGATCACATAGCCGCGCCCATCGACGCCCAGGCCGCAGACCACGATCCCGTGTTCGTTTGCCGTGTCCTCGCTCGACGTGGCGGGATCGACCGCGACCACGACGCGCTTCAATTCGGGCGGTGCGTTGCGCCGGTTGGCGTGGAAATTCGCGCGGTCCCAGATGGCACCGATCGCGGCGGGCTCGTACTCGCCTTCCCAGATATGGGCGTAGCGATCGGGGTTGCTTTTGAGATCGTGAAGGCGCTCGGTTTCGAGCACCGACGGAAAGAACGGGTTATCCGACCAGTTCGCTTTGACGACGATGGCGCCGGGCGGCGGCGATAGGCCGCGCAGCAGCTTGTCGAGCGGGTCCGCCGCGTTGCGCGGGTTCCAGCTCGCCCAGATTTCGGAGCCCTCGGCGCGCAGCGTGGGGCGCAGCATTTCGAGGGAGCGGGCCGACATCGTCTGGCCTTCCTCGATCCAGGCGATGTCGAAGCCCTCGAGCGACTTGATCGATTCCGCCGTGTGGTCCTGCATGCCCTGGAACAGCACGAGGCCGCCGCCGGGCGTTCGGATCTCGGTGTCGAGCGCTCGGAACGAGTCTTCGACCCCCATCCGCTTGATCTTGTCTTCGATCAGACGCTTGGCCGATTGCTTCAGCGTTTTCTGCACCTCGCGGATGCAGACCGCGCGCAAGCCCCGGCGGCGCAGCGCCGTCGCGACCAGCAATTCGCCGAAGAAGTGGGACTTGCCCGAACCGCGACCGCCCCACGCGCCCTTGTAGCGCGCGGGCGCGAGCAACGGCTTAAAGACCCTCGCGATTCCGAGCGGGATCGACGACGCGCCACTCGACGACATGGTTGATGGGTTTCTCCGGGTCGCCGACGTGTTGCGTCGGCATCACCTTGCCGAGCAGTGTCAGGAACGCCTGGGGGTTTTTCCTCGCCTGCTCGGCGAGGTATTTTTCGCCGCCGACCTTGTCGAACGCGGCGAGGATCGCGGATTTCACGTCGCGCGTGAGTTTGTTGGGCGTGCCCTTTTTCCGGCCGCCGCGACGCTCGCCGGGCTTCGATCCGGCCATGGGCTACTCCGCGCTAGTTTTGCCAAAAGAAAACCCCGCGGCGAATGAACGCGCGGGGCTGTGAGTCCGAACAAGGAGGCGCTTGGTGCAATCATCCAAGCTCGCAGAAAACCTATGGCACGACGCCGATTTCGTGCCAGAACTATTTCACGCCATTTGTGCCACTCGTGCCAAACGCTCCCGCTCCATCGCGACGTAGCGCGCGGCGAACGCGACCAGCGCATCGCCGTAATGCCGCTTCAACGTCCGCTCGGGGATGTAGCGGCGCTTCACGATATCCTTCCAATGGACCTTTCCCGCGCGCAGCCACAGCAATTCGCGCTCGTAGTCGTTGAGCGTGCGATGCGCCATCGCCGCGCACACCGCGTCGAGCCTGTCAAGCGCTTGCGCGCTGGGCGGTAGCGTGCCGACCTGGGCGCGCTCCAAGCCGTAGGCCTCGAAATATTCGTGGATGTAGGCCGGCATGTTCGACCGGAACCCCGCGGGCCATGTCCCGCGCTCCCGACAGGTCCGCGCCGTCACGAACGCCTCGCGCAGCAGGCCGATGATGGTCTTGCGCCATCCGGTCTCGGTTTCGTGGGTCATGACCTATCTCCGGCAGTAGATCGCAATGGCGATCTTGTCGTCGGTTTGCAGCAGGCGTGGCGCGTATTCCTCGACGCAGTGGCGGGGCCACCAAGCCGCCGCCACAAACATCACGATCAGAATCGCGACACACGCGATCGTCATAATTCTCATCGCTTCATCCTCCGTCCCCAGCGTTTCGCGGCTTCGTTTTTCAGCGCCTGCCGCAGCCAATCGTCCGTGACTTCCTCGACGTTGAGCACGACCACGCCTTGCTCGGCCCACGCGCGTTGCCGGAGCGCTTCAAGCCCCTCGCTCGACGTGGGCGCGGACGGCACGATGCGCGCGAGGCAGGAGCGGACGGCGGTCAACGTCCACCTCCTTGCGCCGGCGGCAACCCGAATTGCTCGGGCGTCGGGCGCGGGGTCTTGGCGCGCTCGGCCTCGGGCATGGCGAGCCAGGTCTTGGCGGCCGCGCTGAACGCCTTCGCGCGCGGATCATCGTCGCTCACGCTCGCCGCAGCGCCGGGATTGCGTTCGGTGTCCTCGATCGCGGCTTTGAGGCAGTACGCCAGCGATTGCGGCGGCTCCCGGCCCGACACGGCGAGGCGCCCCATCACGTCCCGGCACACGTCGCCGAACCGTTCGGGCGTGAGCTTGAGCGCCCGGAGCTTGCGCGCGCTGTCGGGATCGCCGCCGGCGAGGCGCTTGCGTCGGGCGCTTTCGCCGAAGGTCGCGACCAGCGCGGTGTCGAATTGCTCGACGAAGGCGAACTCGGCGTCGCTCAGCCCGAAACTTTTTTCGGGCGGCGCGTCGTCGTCGGCGCTTTCGGCCCGGATCGTAGATGACGATGATTCAGGAGATATAGATTCTCCCTTTCCTTCTCCCCTTTCCCTCTCCCCTCTCCCCTTAAGTCCCGACTTCCGTGGAATTGGGGGGGTGTTTCCGGCGGAAATGTAATGGCCGTCCATCGGCATTCCGTCGGAATTCCAGCGCTCGAAACTCGGAATTCCATCGGAATTCAGACCCGCTTTCCGGAGCCGGTCGCACAGTTTCTTGTGCGCGTTCCGGCGCTTACCGTCCAAAGCGTCGTTCGCCTTCTCCGCGACGACCGGGTGATAAAGGCGTCCGTCGCTGCACTTGACCCAGCCGCGCAGCGCGCCCTCGCGGACCTTCTTCCAATCGGTCACGCCGCGCCCGAACCCGGCGAGATTGGCGAGAATCTTGTCGTCGTCGGGCACGCTGGCGGCCGGAATTTGGTGCCACGAGGCGCACCAGAGCATGACGGCCGAGCGGAATTCCTCCGGGCCGGCGAGGGCGGCGAGGTCGCTGTCTCGCAGGCGCACAACGTCGAGCGGCATATAGGCGAAGTCCCGCAGGTCGGCATCGGCGGGCACGAGCGGGGGCGGCAGGGCGTCGGTCATGGGGTCAACCCTTGGGCGTCGGTGTGGCGGATGAAGCGGCCGATAAGCTCGGGGAAGATCGGGACGAAGGAGTCGCCGTAGGCGGCGAGACAGGCACGGCCAAGGCCGCGTCGAGCAGCCAGCGCGGCGGAAACCCCATCATCCATTCCACCAAGCGCAGGAGGTCCGCCGTTCCAGCCAGACCAGCGCGCGAGCATTGCTCCGATAGCGGACGGCTGTTCTTGGTCGCCGTCGCGTCGCTCGTCTTGCCGGATCGCCAGTCCCGCGCCAGCGGCGTTGCTCGCAACGCCGCCTTGAGGTTCATGCCCGTGCCTTGCGGGGGCGCCCAGGCGCCCCCGGCCTGTTTCGTCGGCGTCGGCAACAGCGAGCGTTCCAACTCGGTCTGATTGACACCCCGCGACCGTTTCCCGGAACACGGCCGGCAGGCTGGCAACAACGACCACTCGGTTTCGGCGATGGGGCGCACCGGCGTGCCAAGCACCCACCACGACCGGCCGGACTTCGTAGCCGAGCGCTTCCAGCGCATCGTGAACCCGGTCATAGCCTCGAGCTCGGAGCCCAGGAACGTTCTCAAGGCAGACCCAACGGGGTCGGAGTTCTCCGGCGATGCGGATGGCGTCGAAGAACAACCCGGTGCGCTCGCCGTCGACGCCTTTGCCTTTCGCGTTGGCGCTGCTGGCGTCCTGGCAAGGGGGAGATCCGCAAACAATGTCGATTGGTCCATGGTCGCGCGTCACCTGTTCGCCGGTAAGGGTTCGGACATCGGGATAGACGGGGACGCCGTAGCGCGCCGCGTAGACCGCGCGCCGCCACGGGTCGAATTCGCAACCAGCGACGACATCGATTCCGGCAGCATTGAAGCCGAAATGCCATCCGCCGGTTGCGCCGCAGAACAGGTCGAGCGCCTTCATGCGTCGCCCCCCGCATCCAGATCGTGGAAATTGGCGGTCGGGCCATCGAAGGCGACGCGGACCATGCCCACGGCGCCGTCGCGATTCTTGGCGATCAGCAATTCGGCTTTGCCCTGGGCCTCGCGGCACGCGTCGTTCCAGCGCATTTGCTTGTCGAGGAACGTCGCCTCGGTTTCCTTGGGCGAGCGCGTCGGCTCCGAACGCGTCAGGTAGTAATGCTCGCGATGCACGAAGATCACGATATCGGCGTCCTGCTCGATATCACCGGATCCGCGCAGATCGGAAAGCTGCGGCCGCTTTTCTTCGCGCAGTTCGTTAGCGCGGCTCAACTGGCAGAGCAGCACAAGCGGGATGCCGAGTTCCTTGGCGAGGCGTTTGAGGCCGCGCGTGTTGTGACCGATCGCCTGCACCGGTTGGCCCTCCAGGCCGCGCGCCGTGGCCATCAGACCCAAATGGTCGATGACGCCGAGGCCGATCTTGTTCTTGCGTTTGGCGCGCCGCAGCGCGGCGGAAATCTGCATCAACGAGACGCCGGGGCGATCGTCGATCACGATCGGGGTCTTCGCGAAACGGCCTTGCGCCTCGGTCAGCGTCACCCAGGCGTCTTGCCCCAGGCGGCCGTTGCGCACGGCCTCGAGCGCAATACCGCTGATCTGGCACACCGCGCGCCGGCCGATCTGCGCCGCGTCCATTTCCAGCGAGTGGAACAAGACGCCGGTCCCGTTCGTGGCGACATGCCGCGCGATCGCCACGCCGAGCGCCGTCTTGCCCATCGAGGGGCGCGCGGCGATCACGGTCAGCGTGCCGGGCTCGAGACCGCCAAGGCGCTCGTCGAGTTCGGTAAGCCCCGTGCGCAACCCGGTGAACACGCCCTTGCCCGCGCGATCCGCGCGTTCCAGCGCCAGCGACATGGCCCTGCCGAGATCGACCGGGCCCGTGCCCGCCTCGCCGCGCTCGACCAGATCGTAAAGCGCCTTTTCCAGGCCTTCGATTTGCTGGTCGGCGGTCGTGCCGATCTCGAATTGATAGGCGGCCCCTTCGAGTTCTTGGGCAAGCCCGATCATCTCGCGGCGTTGCCAAAGGTCGCGCAGTTGGCGCGCGTAATCCTTGGTGTTGACGATCGTCATCGCCGCCGCTTGAAGCCGGGCGAGATACGTCTTGCCGCCGAGCTTTTGAAATTCGGCATCTTCCGCCAGATACGCGGCCATCGTCGCGGCGTTGGCCTGGCGCCCTTGTTCGATCAGCGTCGCGATCGTCTCGAAGATCCGCGCATGGGTGGGGTCGGCGAAATGCTCGGGCCGCGTCGTGTCGGCGATGCCTTCGAACGCGCGATTGTTCGCCATCAGCGCGGCGAGCAGCGCCATCTCGATCTCGAAATTATGCGGGGGCACGCGCACGCCGCCCATCGAGAACGCATCGCCCTCGGGCGGGGCGCGATCGTCGGGCCCCTGGTAATCGTCGGGCGGACCGGCACCGTCCATCATCGCTTGATCTCCGCGCGCAGCAGCTTCGCCGTGGCCGCGACATAGGCGCGATATTTGGCGGTCTTGACGCCGCCCTTGGCCCGGCGCCATTCGGCGCGGGCGTGCAGGGTCCGGCGGGCCAAGCCGCGCAGGCGACGGGCGCGGGTCATGTGCCCACCTTCGGCAGAACCGACCCGACCTGTTTCCAGTTCAAGCCGCCGCGCGCGAAATCCCAGCACGCCATGGCATCGGCCGCGTTGTGGTCGTTCGGATTCCAGCCGAGCGTGCGGCAGGTCCGGATCACGTCGTCCTTCTTGGCCCGCGCATCGCCGCAGAAATGCTTGCGCACCTGCTGCACGTTGACCTCGAACACCTCGATGCCGAGGCGCATCAGCGTTTCCTCGGCGATGGCCGCGAAGCCCAGCAGCATGCGCACGGTGTTGGCACCCGCTTGGATCCCGGCGAATTTCGATCCCGACGCGAAGGGCAGCGGCGCCTCGAACACCGCCGTGTCCGGCTTGTGGAGCGAAACAAGCTCGGTGATCCGGTCGCGCAGATCGATATAGCGATCGCCGAATTCCGACCCGCGCAGCTCGAACGAGCCGCCGACCGGCCGGGGCTGGCCGCGCGAATCGGGTGGGCCGTCGCAAGCCCACCCGGTCACGCTCGCCAGATCGAGGGCGAGGATCGGCATCAGTGCGCCGCCGCTTGCGCCGCGGGCGGGGTCTTCGGCAGTTTGGCCCGCAGCTTGTTGACCTTAGCGATGTCGTCGACGAGCTGATCGTCGTCGCCCTTCAGCGCGCCCGCGAGTTCGATTTGCGCCGCCTCGTAGCTCGCCTTGTAGGCCAGGAATTCCGGGCTGCCGTCGTCGTAGAAATTCTGATAGCCCTTGCCGTTGCGGCCGTCGGCGTCGCCCTGGGATTTGGCACGCTCGATCGCCTCGGTCGAGCCGGGCGCGCCGTTGCCGCCCTTCGCCATGTGCGCGTCGCGTTCGACCTGATCGCCGATCGAGCGCGTCTCGCCGGGGGCCGCTTCGAACATGCCGAGTTGCGTGCCGATCTTCAGGCCCGCGAAGCGCGCGAGCTCGTTGCGCCGGCGCGTCTCGCGATCGATATCCTCAGGCTCGCGCTTGCGGGCCGCGAGCAGCCAGACCAGATCGGCGGTTTCCTTGCCCAGGATTTTCGCGGTTTCCTTGAGCTGCTTGCGATAGCGGCCGTTGGCGCGCGTCATCGTCGCCTTGGCGGCTTCCATGTCGTTGTGCTGCGCCTCGAGCATTTCGAGGGCCTCGCGCTTCTGTTCCTCGGTGTAGCTGCGCGCGGGCTCGGGCGCCTTCGCCTTGCGGCCCTTCTTCGTGGTCTCGGCGGGCGCGGCTCCTTCGGTCGGGCCCTTCGCGGTGAGTTTCTTAGCCATGGTCGGGGTTCCTTTCGGGGTTAGGCGGCTTGGGTGAACTTGTTGGCTTCGTTGCCCCATACGTCCCAATGCTCGCGGGGTTCGCGCGCGAACAACTCCGCACCGCGCGTGCCGGGCACCATCGCCTCAAGCATCGCGTGCGCGTTGTCGGGCTTGCGGGAGTGCTTGCGCTGGCGTGCCTCGATCAGATTGCGGGTGCGCGCGCAGATCTTCTTGTCCCAGCGCGGCGCACCGTTGACGGCGATCAGAAATGGGTCACAGGCGTTGCGCAGCACGTACCCGGTGTTGAACGCGGTCTTGCCGCGCGCGGTCGTCTTGCGCCAGGAGCCGCCGGTCACGTAGCGGAATCCCCAAACGCGCACGCATTGGATCGCGAAATCGAGACGCGGCCACGTCGCCCATACAAACAGCACGCAATCCGGCGTGGCGTGGTGGCCGACCGGCAGGCTCAGAATTTCCCTGTCGGGCATGCAGTCGTATTGCGCGCTCGCATTCTTGTGCTCGCCCTTCTTGCTCCAATTTTCGTATTGCCACGGCGGATCGATCAGGATGCGGCCGTAGCTGAACAACGGCAGGCCCTCGAACGGGCGGTTGGAAAGGACGACGAGCCCGCTCATCGCTTGGCCTTCCGCTTGCGCTGGATCTTCGTCGCCAGCACCGCGTGCTGGTCGTGATGCGCGGGTCGGGCGTTTGCGAGCTTGAAGCCTTTGGGCAGCTTCGTGACGACACCGCGCGGCACGCGATGCACGATCATCACGTCGCCCTCGCGCATCCTCTCGGCCTTGCGATGGCGCGCGATCATCACCGACAGCGCCTTGGCCGAACACCCGAAGCGCTCGGCGATCTGCGCGTTCGTCACGCCCTGCGCTTTCAATCGCAACGCGCGCGGAACATCGATCGGACTGCGCCGGACGTTCATCACGCGACCTCCCGCTTGTGCAGCGGCGCGCCGATCACGGTCAGGATCAAATCCGCGACCTCGGGAATGTGCTGGGCGAGGCGCAGGGCCGGTTCCAGCGTCGGCAGGTTGCGCCCGGCGATCCAGTTCTCGACCGAGCGCTGATCGCACCCGGCCCACACCGCGAGTTGCGGCTTGCCGTAGCGATCGGCGGCCGATGCGAGAACGCCGAGGAATTCGGCCTGCCACGAACCGGCGGCGTAGCGCGCATCGACAGCGCCACCCGCGATGGGCAGCAGCATTTCGCGCTGGCGAAGATCGCGATGTCCTGTCTTGCGTCTCATTTCGTCGTTCCTTTCGAAACTTTGCCGGAGCGATGCGGTGACGAAGGCGTGGGCAAGCAACCCGCGATCAGGTGCGGGCGTTGACGATCAATCGGTGGATTTCGTTGAGCACGCGCGACGGGTCCTCGCCGCTGTCGCCGGTCGAGGCGTCCAGCCATTCGAGAACCTTCGCGCGCAGTTCCGGGTATTGCCGCGCCAGCATGATGAAATGCGGCACTTGCGGCAGGTGTAGGCCTTCCTGCCAATTCGCGGCGGAACGCGGGGTCGCCGCCGTCTTGAACGCGATCACCTTCGCGGGTTCGCGCGCCAGCAGGCGCGGAATCATGTCGCGAAGATCCTGTTCGATGGCGACGGCGGCGACCATCAGCCGACCGCCTTTGCCGAAAGTTTCGGGATTTTTGCCGTTTCTTTCACGCATCGCGCCGCTCCATGCTTCGAGGCATGGAGAGGGGTGCGATGGAAAGTGGTGGGACGAAGGGACTGGGAAAGACACAAGGCTCGGCCGAGAAGGCCGTCGATCCGGCGATTGAGCGCGTCACCTTGCCGGGCTTGCGCTTGATAGCCGTTAACGAGAAGCCGGCCGCGAAGTCGCGAGGGACCAACGGGCTGGAACCCGTCGGCCTCGCGATTTGGCGCGCCGCGAACCGGCTGCGGCCGCGCTAGGGCGCCATGTTGCGGCGCTGCGGCCGGACCGGATAGGCTGGCCGGGACGCAACCGGGGGATTCGCAATGCGAAAAATCGCGCTCGCCACCGCTCTGCTGCTGGCGGCCTGCCAGACCGCCACGCCGCAGCGCAACGACGGACCCGTGACGGTCGACGGGCTGACGTTCCGAATGGAGAGCCCGCAGCGTCGGGCCTACGAGCGAATCTTGAACGAGACGCGGGGCTGCGAGGAGCGCAACCGCCCCTTGTTCAAGGCCCGCAGCGAGGCCGAGTTGACCAGCGTTTGCCGCTGCATCGATCGGGAGTTTGCCGACCGTCTGCCCGAGGAATTCATTCGGCGTCACGCGAACGAATTGCTGGGGCGCCCGGAGCCCATCACGGCCCGCGAGCGCAGCAACCTCATTGCCCGCGCCACTTCCGCGACGGCCGACGCTTACGAGGCGTGCGGTTGGCGGTATCCGTGAGGTCACGCCGCCTCCGACTTCGCCGGGGGCGGGAAGATGTCGGGGCGCAGTTCGTGCGGGGGGATGTTGGTCAGCTGCGCCATTTGGCCCACGCGCTCGGCGGGCACGTAGGACCACTGATAGACAGCCTGCGGCTTCACGCCCAGCGCAGCGGCGGCCTTGTGGGCGCCACCGGCGGCCGCGACGGCACGGCGCTTCGCCTCGATCAAGCGCGGATCGCGTTTGGTGGCGGGTGTGGTTTCGGGGTGCGTCGCGTTGACCATGTCGAGGAATGTAAAGCATTGCTTTGCAAAAGGTCAAGTACTGCTTTGTTTACCGCGTGAAGCAATGCTTTCACCTTGTCAACATGGCTAAATCATTGAGCATTACGCTGCCCAACCGGCTTCGTTTGGCGCGCGAAGAGGCGGGCATGACGCAACAGGCGGTCGCGGATCGGTTTGGGATCGACAAGAACTCGATTTCCAACTGGGAGCGCGACCCGAAGCCGGATGCGCGAAAGCCCGCGCGCCCCGATATCGAAAAGCTGCCGATGCTGGCGCATTTGTATGGGAAAACGATCGACGAGCTCTTAACCGGCAAGGCGCCGGTCCGGCCATTACCGCCGGTTCCCATCGTCGGCTATGTCGGTGCCGGGGCCGAGATTTTCCCGATCGACGACCACGCCAAGGGCGGCGGTCATGACGAGGCGCCCCCATTTCCCGGCCAGGAAGGCCCGGCCGTCGCGGTGTGGGTGCGCGGCGATTCCATGCTGCCGCAGATCGAGGATGGCTGGGTTCTGTACTACAGTCGCGATCGCGAGGGTGTGCCCGGCGCCTGCGTGGGCAGGCTCTGCGTCGTTCAGGTGCAGGACGGCCCGATGCTGGTGAAGAAGCTCGAGCCCGGCAAGCGCAAGGGCCTGTGGCGCTTGGTCAGCTACAACGCCAGCCCGCGCGAAGACGTGAAGCTGGATTGGGCCGCCCGCGTGCTGGCGATCGTGCCTTAGCGCCCCGCGCGCCGCTCGATCTCGTCGAACGCCCGGCGGCTTGTCGGGATGTTTAGTTCGACGTGCAGGGCGCGCAGCTCGGCCCGCGCCTCAAGAACGCCGGAAACGTCGAATTCCCAATCCCGGCCGCCCGCGATCGGCCCTACGCGCAGGAGTGCCGCCGTCGCGCCAGCCAGGATTTCGCGGGCCTGCCTCGTCTCCGCGCTGGGGGCCGCCGTGCAGATCCCGCCTCCGGCATCGCACACCGCGTAGGTCACCACCGCGTGCTTGGCGATTCGCAAGTGGAACTCCGGGCGCTTGGGCGGGAGGATCGGAATGGCCGGTATTATGCGTAGCCCAGGCTCCGGCTCGCCCTCGATCCAAAGAATGACCGGGCCCATGCCCTCGAATTCCCCCGCTCGCAGCGTTGGCGTGGCGAGCATTAAGCATTTGGCCGCGTCGGTCATGCCGTCAATGTTGCATGTGATGGACCACGCGCCGACGGTTTTGCGGATTTGGCGATTTTGACCATTCGCCACCAAGCATGGGGCAAGCAAAGCCGCGACTAGTCCGATTATCACGGCGCGCATTCGCAATCCCTCCATGCAACCCAAACGCTAGCGACTGAAAACATTAGCAAAAGGCGGCGCTCGCCCGAAAGCAAAGCAATGCTTGACAACTAGCAAAGCAATGCTTTACTTTCCCCCCACAGCCCAATCACGGGCACCCGCTGACACGGGAGGGGATATGAGCCAGGCCAGCCAGAAAATCATCCGCACGCCGAGCAAAGCGCATGGCGGCATCACGCCCGACGAAAAGCGCCGCATGGACGAGCACGCGAAGCTTTGGATTTCGCGCGCCATGCGCACCGACCCGATCGAGCCCGACAAGATCATCCCGGCGATCAAGGGCATGTACGCCGCCGCCGGTCTCAAAACCCCGCGCGTCGTGATCGTGCCGTCGCCGCTGGTGATGGCGTTCGCGTATGGCGCCGCCGCCGCGATCTGGCACGAGAACGCGCCGGGCTTGATGAAGCAAAGCGGACGCGCTGCGAAAGCCACCGGCGCGGCCACCGGCGCGGCCACCTACGCGGCCACCGGCGCGGCCACCGGCGCGGCCACCGACGCGGCCACCCGCGCGGCCACCGGCGCGGCCACCTACGCGGCCACCGACGCGGCCACCCGCGCGGCCACCGACGCGGCCACCGGCGCGGCCACCCGCGCGGCCACCGGCGCGGCCACCGACGCGGCCACCCGCGCGGCCACCTACGCGGCCACCGGCGCGGCCACCGGCGCGGCCACCGACGCGGCCACCCGCGCGGCCACCGGCGCGGCCACCCGCGCGGCCACCGGCGCGGCCACCTACGCGGCCACCGGCGCGGCCACCGGCGCGGCCACCGACGCGGCCACCGGCGCGGCCACCGGCGCGGCCACCTACGCGGCCACCCGCGCGGCCACCGACGCGGCCACCGGCGCGGCCACCGGCGAAAGCCCCATGCCCGGCAATGCGATCGACCTGCACGATTTCGCCGCGGCGCGAGCGTGCTTCGATCTCGCTGGCAAACTCGGCATCGCCTGCGCGAAGCGCTGGGCCGCCGTCTACCAGGGCGGCAACATGTGGGCCTATTACGACTGCTATCTGTCGGCGGCGCGCGACATTCTCGGCCTGCGCCTCAAGGAACACGACGCCTACGCGCATTGGGAACGGGCCGCGATCCACGGCGGCTTCCGCGTCATGCATCCCGAGTTCTGCATGGTGTCGGACTTTCCCGAAGTCCTGAAAGTCGATGCCGAAAATCGCCCTCATTGCGAAACCGGCCCATCGCATCGCTGGCGCGACGGCTGGTCGCTCTATCACTGGCACGGCGTGCGTATTCCCGGCGACTGGATCGAGGATCGCGCGTCGCTCACGCCCGAGAAGGCGCTGACCTGGGCCAATGTCGAGCAGCGCCGCGCCGCCTGCGAAATCCTCGGCTGGAATTCGATCCTGACGGCGCTGTCCGCCAAGACGATCGACCGCGACGAAGATCCGGAAATCGGCACGCTGATCGAGGTCGATCTACCGGGCTCGGGCCGCGAGAAATTCCTCCAGGTCCGCTGCGGCACGGGGCGCGAGTTCGCGTTGCCGGTCCCGCCCGCCATGAAAACCGCGCTTCAAGCCAATGCCTGGACGTTCGGCTTCGACGACGCCCGTCAATTCCTCAAACCCGAGATTCGCACCTGAAAGGAAAAATCATGAAGAAGTTCAACGAAGTCTGCGCGCAAGGCGACATCTACATCCGCAAGATCGCGGCGCTGCCCAAGGGGACGGTCGAGGTGCCGCGCGAGAACGGCAAGTTGATCGTCACGCATTCGGAAACCGGCCATCATCACGTGATGGAAGGCGAGGCGGTGACGCTGCGCCGGCTGCCCGACAGCATCATGGATTGCTTCGTCGTCGTGGGCGGCGAGGGCGGCACGCTCGAGCATCTGCGCCCGAACGACACGCACGAGACGATCAAGTTCGAGCCCGGCGTGTACCACGTGCGCCGCCAGCGCGAGTACACGCCCGAAGGCTGGCGCCGGGTCGAGGACTGATCCGATGGGCACGCTCCGCACCGAAGCCACGCTGCGCTACGGCGACGACGGCGAAGCTGAATTCGACCTGGAGGTCGAGTACGGCGACGGCCGGATCTACGCCGCAACCGGCTGGCGGACGAAATTGGACGGGTTGAAGCGCAAGCACGTCCGCGTGGGCGAGCCCATCGACTTTCTGCCGCTGATCGCGCGCGAAGTGCTGATGGAGCAGGTCGCGCGCGAGAACGCGGCGCTGATCCAGTCCACCAAGGACATGTACACGGACGGGCGCCGGGAGGACGCGGCGTGATCCGCCGCCTGTGGTCCCGCCTCACGCTGTGGCGTCGTGCGCGCGCGAATCTCGCGCGTCGCCGGGAAGCGATGCGCACCGGCCGGCCGATAGGTGCGCTGTGAGCAATCTTTTGCACAGGCTCGAATCTGTGATCGTGCATCGCGCCGGTCGAGAGACGGACTTCCTGGCTGACTGCGCTGCGATCAACGAGGCCGTCGAACTCTTGATCGAGTGCGAGCGGGTGTTTGGCGATCTGCTGACGTTTGATCGCGTTGAGCGCCCGGCATTCCGCAGCAAGCCGCTGGGCGCGCCAAACAGCACCGTCCGCATCGCCCAAGACAAGCTTATCGCGTTGGAAGATGCGGCGAGCGCCACCCTGGCGAAGTTGCGGTGACGCCATGACCTCCATCATCTGCCTCATCGCGGCTTGTCTGATCGCCGAGGGAACGGCCACGCGCTGCGACCGCGAACCCGGATCGATGGTCATCATCGAGCGCCCGATCACCTGGCGCGACACCGCCGACATGACCGGCACGCGGCTCCATTCGCGCGAGCAGCAGGCGTGCGCGCGGATCGTCATCGAGACGCCGTTCCCCGCGAATCATCGCCTCGTCACGTTCGGGGTTGAGCGGCGCAACATCCAGCAGGCGAGGGGAGAATGAGCGATGCGCGCCCCATCGATGCGCCGCAACCCGGCTTCTGGATGGTCCGCCTCGTGAAGGGCGGCCCGGAAGTGCCCGCGCGGATCTATCGCCACGTCACGGCGCGCGAGCCCGGCAACGAAACGAACGCCATGGAGCGTTCGCCGTTTCTCGCCGCCGAAATCGCGGGCGAGACCGTCGCGCTCGACGATGTTTGGTTGCGCACCGGCCGGCCGATCGACGAGGCCGAATACAGATTTCAGATCGCCGACCACGCGCATGCCCGCGAATGGCGCCCGCGCGATGCCAAAGCCCAACCCCGCCGCGCCATCGACCTGATGGCAACGGCACTCCCGTTCTAACTCGAAAGGAAATCCAATGGCCGAACCTGCTTACAACCTGTCGAACAATCCGCCCGACCCCATCGCCGATCTGCGCGACCGGCTGGCGGAATCCAACAAGCCGCTGCTGGACCGGGCCGCCGAGTTGCAGGCCGCCGCCAGCCGCATGCCGGAAATCACCGACGACAATTCGGCGGGCAAGGTCGCGGATTTCGTGAAGCTCGTTTCGGCGGCGATCAAGAATGCCGAAGCGTGCCGCGTCGATGCGAAAGAGCCGTTCCTGGCGAGCGGGCGCATCGTCGATACGTTCTTCAAGACCAGCGTCGTCGATCCGCTGGGTGCGCTGAAGATCGCAACCGAGCGCAAGCTGACCGCGTACCTGCAAGCCAAGGAAGCCGAACGCCGACGGGCCGCCGAGGAAGAGGCGCGCCGGGTCCGCGAGGAAGCCGAGGCCCGCGCGCGCGCCGCCCAGGAAGCCGAAGCGCGGGGCGCCACGCACGAAGCTGCCGCCGCGATGGACGCGGCCGTGGCGAAAGAGGCCGAGGCCGAAAGTGCGGCCGAGCAAGCCGCCGCGAGGCCCGCGGAACTCAGCCGCACGCGCGGCGAGATCGGATCGGTCGCCAGCTTGCGCCAGGTCTGGAAAGGCGAAATCGCGTCGCGCCAGGATTTGGATCTCGAAGCACTGCGCCCGTATCTGCCGATCGCCGCCCTCGAAACTGCGCTCAACGGTTTCGTCAAAGCGGGCGGGCGCGAGTTGCGCGGGGCGCGCATCTATCAACACACCAGCGCCGCCGTGCGCTGATCGGAGTGCATCATGACCGACACCCAAAACCAAACCGCCGGAACCGCGCTCGCGACGATTTCGCCGCCACGCCTGCCCTATCCCAAGGGCCTCGAAGAGCGTTTCGGCGTTGACCGCGCATCATGGAAGGCGCTGGTCGAAGCCGTGTTTCCCGCCGCCAAGACGCCGGACTCCGTCGTGCTGGCGCTCTCCTATTGCAAGGCCCGTCGCCTCGATCCCTTTAAGCGGGTCGTGCATATCGTGCCGATCTGGGATTCGGAAAGCAGCTCCATGAAGGAAACGGTTTGGCCGGGCATAGCCGAGCATCGCACGACGGCATTTCGGACGAAGGCTTACGCGGGCGCCGATGCCGCGACGTTCGGCGAAACGATCGAGCGCACGTTCGAGGGCAAGACCAAGAAGGGCGAAGTCAAGGCGACGGTGCGCTTTCCCGAATGGTGTCAACTCACGGTCTATCGCCTGATCGACGGCCAGCGCGTGCCGGTGCCGGGGCCGCGCGTCTATTGGTTGGAAACCTACTCGCGCATGGGACGGACCGAGGTGCCCAACGATATGTGGCAGAAGCGGCCGAACGGGCAGATCGAGAAATGCGCCGAAGCCGCCGCGCTGCGCCGGGCTTTCCCTGAAGAACTCGGAGACGAAGCTGTTGTCGAGGAAGCGGGTGCGTTTGATCACGCGCCGATGAAAGACGTGACGCCGCCGCCCGCGCCGACCCGCGAACAATTCGTGGCGCCCGAGCCCGCACCCGAGCCGACCGAGGCGGACGAGCGCGAGGCCGATCGGCTGACGCAGCGCTATGCGGAGACGGGCGACACGAGCGGCGTCGAACCGCAAGACGAGCCGGACCCCGACGCGCTACCGCCCTGGCCGCCGCAACCGACCTACAAGGCGGTCAAGGAAATCGCCGATCAGATCACCGATCCCGAAACGCTCACGGCCTGGGCGCTGGCGAACGAACCGAACATCGCGCGGCTCGCGAAGATCCAGCAGGCCAACGCGCGCGGTGCCATCGCCGATCGGCGTGCGGAGTTGGAGGCCGTCCCGGAATGAAATCGACCGGCCCCGCCGATCCCGGCGGCGCTGGCGACGGCTGACCGGGCGGCCCGTCGCGCTGTTGTCAGCGGCGCGGCAAAGCGAGGCGGCGGTTTTTCCCTCCCTGTACCGCCGCATAGACCCCGGACCCTTTCTCGAACCCAGGTGCCCCATGTCCAAATCGAACGTCATCAAGTTCCCCGAGATTCGCCGCCCCGTCGTCGTGCCGCATCCCTCGTCGAAGGAAATGCGCCGCCTCAAGCTCATGGTCGCGCGCGCGAAGGCCGGACTGCGGCGCGACAAATGCGTCACGTTCGGCCAGTTCCGCGCGCTGGTCGCGACCGGCAACGAAAGGGATGCGTGATGAAGGGCGCGCACCCGATCCCGGACGAAGCGGCCCAGCGCGTCGTCGCCTATGTCGGCACGACCGGCAGCGGCAAGACCTACACCGCCAAGGGCACGGCAGAGCGATTTCTGTCCGCCGGCGCGCGCGTCTGCGTGCTCGACCCGACCGGCGCATGGTGGGGCCTCAAATCCAACGCGGCCGGGAATGCCGCCGGGTTCTCCGTCGTGGTGTTCGGTGGGGATCATGCCGACGTGCCGATCGACGACACGACCGGCGCGGCGCTCGGCGACTTGATCGCCAAGAGCAACCTTCAATGCGTGGTCGATGTTTCGGCCATGACAATGGGCGGGCGCGTGCGGTTCGTGACCGCGTTCCTCGAAGCGCTTTACGCGCATAACCGCCAACCCCTTTATCTGATCCTCGACGAAGCCGACATGTTCGCGCCGCAGCGTCCGCTTCCCGACCAGACCGTCATGCTCAATCGCGTCGAACAGATCGTCCGGCGCGGGCGCATCAAGGGGTTTCGTCCGTGGCTGATTTCCCAGCGGCCGGCCGTGCTGCACAAGGACGTTCTCTCGCAAGCCGGGACGCTCGTCGCAATGAAGCTGACGGCGCCGCAGGATCGCGACGCTATCGGCGCTTGGATCGAAGGGCAGGCGGATCGCGACCAGGGCAAGAAGCTGCTTGCCGATCTGCCGCGCCTTAAGACCGGCGAGGGCTATGTATGGAGCCCGGCCGCCGGGCTGCTTGAGCGCGTCAAGTTCCCGGCCATCAAGACATTCGACAGCTCGCGCACGCCCGACGATGACGACGAGGTTGTGGAGCCGACACGCCTTGCCGAGGTCGATTTGACCGACATTCGCGCGCGGCTGTCACAGGTCCAGGCGAAGGCGGCGGATGCCGACCCGAAGGCGCTGCGGAAGAGGATCGCCGATCTCGAGGCGAAGCTCGCCCAGGCCGCGCCCAATCCAGCGATGATGGTGGCCGAGCATGCTCGGGGCGTTGCGGAGGGAATCGCTCAAGGCCGATTGCAAATGGCGAGCGAGTTTGGCGCGTCGATCGAAGCGGTGGTGCGCCAGTTTCGCGCGGCCACGCCGACGACCCCGACGCCGGCGCCCCGGCCGCTGCCCGTGGCTAATCACGCGCCAATTCAAACCCCGGTGGCCCAGGCCGCCAAGGGTGGCGCCGAAATGCGCATCCTTCGCGTGCTGGCCCAGCGCCATCCCGCGCGCTTCACTATCGCGCAATGGGCCACGCTCGCCGGCATGAAGAAATCCGGCGGCACTTGGAATACCTACGTCTCTCGCCTGCGCACCGCCGGCTATATCGACCAGAGCAACGGCATGGTTTGCGCGACGGCCGCCGGCCTTGCCGCAGCGGGATCGATGCCCGCGCAGCCGCAGACCGCCGCCGAGATCCAAGCGATGTGGCGCGAATCGCTCGGCGCCGCCGTCGGCCGAATGCTCGACAGGGTTCTCGAGGCGTATCCGAACCCGATCGATCGCACGTCGCTTGCCGAAGCGCTCGGCATGGCGGCGAGCGGCGGCACCTTCAACACGTATCTGTCGCGGCTCCGCTCGAACGGGCTCGTGACCTCCGATGGCCGCGGGGTTCTCGCGGCGGACATTCTCTTTGGAGGCGCCAATGGCTGACGTGACGCTCAAGCCGTGCCCGTTTTGCGGGGGCGAAAGTCTCAATCAGTTCTGGCACATGATGGGCACGGACGACGGCATGGTTCGTGTCGATAAAATTCAGTGCATGACCTGTCACGCGGAAAGCTCGAAAGCAGGCTGGAACACCCGACCGGCGCCGAGCCCGAGCGCCGTGGAGGCGGTGGATGCGCTGATCGCCGCACAGCACGTTACCGACCACGAATGGGTAAACGGCGGCTTGGAACGCGCCAACGAAGCTCGCGCCGCCGTCCTCGCCCGCCTGCGCGGCGCGGCGGTGCCGGAGTGGCGCGATATCAAGACTGCGCCGAAGGATGGGACGCCGATCATCTATCTGGATGCGCGCGACTGCATCGGCGAAGCGTTCTGGCAAGACAAAGACGAGCACGAGCCTGCGTGGTGGGACGAGGCCAACACTGAAACCGTCGCGCCTCTTTACTGGATGCCGCGCGCGGCAACGCCCAAGCCCGCCGCCCCGAAGCCGGAGGGCGGGTGATGCTAAATCCCGTTCGGCCCGACCCACGAGAAGAACGTCGGGCGCCGTCGGCACGACGGGCATTTGAACGGGCCCGCGTGTTTGGGTTGGGGCGCGTCCGGCCCGAATTGCGCGATCAACGCGGCCAGCGGAATAGACAGCGCCTTGGCGCAGGGCGCGCATCGGATCTCAACGCCGCGCGCGTCGCTGTTCTCGACCAGATCGCGCAACATGTCCGGCCGCTTGGCGTAGATGTCGAAGCCCAATGCCATGGCGGGACCGTAGCGCCGACCATGAACGCCGCAAGAACAAACCGACAGGCCACAATCCGTTGCGTTTCGGCGCCGCGCGTGACCGCAGCATGTGGGGGTGGGGAATGAAGGCGAGAACCGACAATCCGTTCGCCGGGCCGATGACGCGCGCGGACTACGCCGTGCAGCGCCACACGTTCGGCGTCACCATCAAGCGCACCGGCGATGCGATCTACGCCGCGTCGTGCGCCTATTTCAGCCGCCGATCGCGCGTTCGGTTCCGTCGATTTTGGGACACCTCGCCGCGCCACGAATACGGCACGCCGGGGCAGGTCGCGCATCGCGCTCGGCACATCAAGCGGCCGAAGATGGTGAGGGTGGGATGACCCGCCCCACGCTCGCCGAGATCCAGGGCCTGCCGCTCGACCGGCTTCCGTGGCCGCTGACCCTGGTTGAAGCGGCGGCACGGCTGCATGTTTCCGAGCGGAAGCTGCGCGATATCCTGGCCGAGCGCCCGCACTTCACGAAATTGGGGCGTGCCATTACCATCAGCGCCGCCCAATTCG
This sequence comes from Alphaproteobacteria bacterium, assembly GCA_017308135.1. Taxonomy (NCBI): domain Bacteria; kingdom Pseudomonadati; phylum Pseudomonadota; class Alphaproteobacteria; species Alphaproteobacteria bacterium. The sequence continues at coordinate 131,897 of JAFKFM010000009.1, read as the reverse complement.
CCCGATTGGAGTCTCAGCCATGCCCGCGCTCAAGCTCGTCCAGCGACCCGGCTCTGCGGTTTGGTACCTCCGCGGCTCTGTCGGAGGCCGCCGTCTGTTCGAAACTACGGGAGAAATTGAGCGCGGCAAGGCGGAAGTCGTCCGCCAGAAGCGGGAAGCGGAACTATTTGAAGCGCGAATCTCAGGTGGCCGCGCCCGTGATCGCGTTTCCTTCGAGCGGGCGGCGCTGAGCTATATCGAGGACGGCGCCGATACGCGGTCCGACGCCACGCTGTTCTACATCGAACGCCTTGAGGGCTATTTCGCGGGCTGGCAGATCGAGCATATCGATCAAGCCGCCGTCGACGAGGCCGTGCGCCAGCTCGTCGGCACCGATGCCGCCCCCGCAACGAAGAACCGAGGCGTGATCGGCCCACTGTCAGCGATCCTCAATCACGCGGCCCGGCGCGGATGGTGCGATGCCCCGAAATTCGAACGCAAGACCGAGCCCCGGCCGGTCACGCGCTTTCTGCTGCCAGAGCAAGCGTTGATGCTGGAATCGGCGGCGGCCCCGCATTTGCGTCCGCTGATCCGTTTCGCGTTCTGCACGGGGGCGCGGGCGGGCGAGATGATGGATTTGCAATGGGAGACGGTCGATCTCGCGGCGGCGCGCGCGGCGTTCGTCGACACGAAGAATGGCAGCGATCGCGCGGCGAGCCTTCCGCCGGCGGCCGTGGCGGTGTTGGCGGCACTGCGTCATCGCAATGGCGCCGTGTTCCGGCGCGACGACGGCGAGCCCTATGTCGATCGCGAGCGCCAGGAAGGCGGGCAGTTCAAGCGCGCGTTCGCGACCGCGTGCCGCAAGGCCAAGATCGAGGAATTCACGCCGCACGACATGCGCCACACCTGGGCGACGTGGTTCTATGGACTGAGCAAGGATCTGTTGCTGCTCAAGGCCGAGGGCGGTTGGCGGACGCTTTCGATGGTCGAGCGCTATGCCCACCTGATGCCGACCGATGCGCTGCCGATGATCTCGAGCGTATGGGGTGCGAGCCATCCGCGCTTGGGCCTGTTGCCTGTCGAGACTGGTGCAAATCTGGTGCAGTCGCCTGCGCTGAAATCCGTAGCGAATTGATCTAGCGACGCAATTCGGAACAAGGCCACCGCCTTGACATGGTAGGGGTCACAGGTTCAATCCCTGTAGCGCCCACCATCCGGACCTCCTGAAAAATCAGGCTTTTTCGTCGATCTTCACGCCCGCCGGGCGTGGGGCCGAAAAGGCCGTTTTTGCCCCGTTTTGCCCCTTCGTTCCCGGGGTTTCCCGCATTTCCCGCAGGTACACTTGGCCTCAGGATTGATGTCGGACAATTGGCGGCGTGCGGTCAGCGCCTCCTTGACGACGCTAAAGTAAAATTCGTGTTTGCTGATCAGAACCACGACTTCGCGTTGACTGATTGGGCGACATTAGGGGGCAGCCCACTAGAGGCAACTCTATTCACAGAGTGAGGCAACCCAGACGCAGCAGATATTGCCGTATCAAGCTCGCTATTGCGGCGAAGCCGCAGATTGATGGACTGCCGACTGGAAGCATCGACGCGAACCGCTTCGGACCGGCCTGCCCTTTCTGTTCTTTGGAGAGTTATTGTGCCCAGCGTGTAACGCCGGGTATTGGGCTAACCTTGTCGCACACGAAGCCGACACTATACCTCGCCCGGGTTGCAGCGACGTATAGCTTTGAGGCTACTTTCTCGATCTTGGAATAGTCTCCGGTGCCGAGCCAGTCCTTGCCTGCCTTGTGGGGGAAGATGAGCACCCGGTCGAACGTCAGCCCCTTCGATTCGCCAAAATTCATCGGGTTCATGGAGTCACATTCTTTGGTTTGACGGCTTAGGCGCAGCACCTGAGGCTGAAACCTTTCCCGATAAGCCTCGACTTCTTTAGCGCCAACTAAAAATACGCCATCATGGCCCGTCACAACCTTATTGCGGGAAACAGTAGCCTCGTCTTTGGGGAAAAACCGGTCAGCAAAATCTGCAATTTCTTGGTTGCAGCGGTGGGTTTCCGTGAGGAACTTCAATGTGGCAAGATTCTTCTTGTTCCATAACTTGAATTTATCAATTATTTTATAATCTTGGAATTGCCTATTCTTAGGCGAAGGATTGGTCCGGTAGGTCGCTTGCCGATGATCTCCGATCAGGGTCACATTGATTCCTGCACGCAGAATCTTTTCGACCAACTCCAAGTCCCAGCCCGCTAGATCTTGAACTTCGTCAATATAGATGCGGCCAAATCGCTCAGCTAGCCGCTTCATTACAGCGCCTTTCATCGCATCGTCGCACTCGCAGGCAAGTTGCGAAACTTTATCTGAATAGACGTATCCACGCTTATCGCAGAAGAAGATATCGGCTTTGGCTCGTGCGATGCCAATTGCAGACTTTGCATTAGTAAAATGAAATCCGGCCACAGGCTGGGTGAGGATGGCGCTCATATATGGCCGAACGCAATCACGCAGTAGGAACGTGTACCACGTCATAACAGATACACCCGGAGGGATGGCGCGCGCCCGGTCGTAAAATCTACGGGAAATCTCGTCGGTATTGTTGATCGTATAAGTCACAAGCGCACAGCGCTCAGCCGCTGCCAACGCGCTATCGACAATCGTGGTCGTCTTGCCGCCGCCAGCGGCCGCGATGATGATCTCACTCGATGGCACGCGCAATGTACTCCGGCACCTTCCAGTCAATATCGGTTTCGGCGAACTTCAGTGCGCAATCGGTCTTATTCGCGCCCTTGGTCATCCATTCGATAAGTGCCGCCTCGTCATCAAACTTGCGGCCGATTATTTTCTCCACGATATCGGCCCCATTAGACGCCACAAGTTGCGGCTCTAACGTCTTGCGGCTTTCGTCGTTGCTATAGCAGACGTTGATGTTGTTGAAGTCCTTGAAGGATGAATACTTCTCATTCAGCGCTTTCACATTTCCATCGTTGTCGGTCACGACGGCAACTGGATTGCCTAAAATGGCTGCGATTTCCAAAAACCGTTTGAAGGCTAAAGAGCCAACCTCAATGATGTCTACGCCATCTTCCATGGCGGATTTGCCCTTCAATTTTCTGTAGGAGCGCTGTACGACAAGCTCGTCCGATGGTCCTTCAACCAGAATAGCTTTACGGGCAAGCACAAGCCGCAACGTGTCGTAGCCCGGCAGCTTTTTGAAGTATTTCTGCGTGTCGGCGCTCAAGGCTGTCAGAGGTTTACTTTTGCCACCGTAGAACAAGTGGACGCCTTCGATGCCGAGCTTGTTAAGCACGAAGCTGCTGTGTGTGACGACTAGCACCTGCCGATCACCGCGCCTCGCGTCAATTTGACTTATTAATCGGGCTAGGTTCGTCGGCGATTGGTGACTTTCCGGTTCTTCGATCAGAAAGATGTGCGACGACATCGCTTTTTCCATAGCGATACGTAAGTTTACTGAGTTCTGTTCGCCCTTGCCAACCAGGGGCAGTGGGATGTCATCCAGCATCGGCATGATTCCAGAGTCCCAGCCGCCACGAGCGGTGGTATCCAGAGCGATCGATAAGACTTTATTGGTGATAGGGTCTTTCTTCGCCGAGAGTCCGTCGTTGATTTTCTTGACTCGTGGGTCGCTACCGAAAGCTTCCTTCATCAGGCGGTAGGATAGCCCCACATCGATTTGCTCGGGCCTGTCCAGCGTTTCCTTGACCGCGTTTACGAGATATCGAGTTGCATAGACGTTACCGGAAATCTGACTAGCGTCGATGAGCTTCGGATGAATTTTAACTTCGCGCGGAGAATAGGTATTGCCATCGAAGCCCGTCCAAACCCCACGGTAATATTCGATAGGTACCGTCCGCACCACTGCAGGGTCTTTGATATAGGCTGTGTAATCTGCAGCAAATGATGCCTGGTACTCGACTGCAAGCTTCACACCGTACGCGTCGGCTTTCTCCGAGTTGTTGATGCCCTTGAACTCAGCAAGATCAGCATCGTCACCGAAGAACAACTCAATGCTGAAGCCAGGAGGCGGGGCAGGCTTGCCCGCTTTCAGCGCCTCCACGTATTCCTTGACCACATCGCGGTTCAAAAGGTGCGGATGTAGCTCTTGCGCTAATGACCGCCCGTTGAGCTGTCCGGTCAGTGCTAGGTTGATAGCCTCCAGCAGTGTCGACTTGCCGCACTCATTGTCGCCGACGAGGATGTTCAGCTTCGGGTTCAGCACGACTTCTGAATTGCGCAAGCACCTGTAGTTTTTGATCACTACCTTCCTGATATACATTCGCTCCTCGCCCGGCTATTGCGCTGCCTCGCCTGATTGCCAAAGCAACTGCTTGTTCTATGGTCACACTTAGTCGGTAAATCTCCTCGCGTACTCGTCTAGGCGAACTCCAACTCCTATCTCGGGAATTCGCGACGTTTGGCCAGTCGCGATAGACTTGCGGCTATTTCTTAGGGGTCCTCGCCAACCGTTCCGCCACCGCGTCGGCTGCGCCGCCCAGATAGTCGGGATGGTGATGCGCATAGATCTCAAGGGTACGCGGCTGTGAAAGACCGAGCGCGCCAGCGATATCATGCATATGCTCTCCCGCCTGCGCCGACCATGTCGCAAAGGTGTGCCGCAGGACATGCGCGGTCACGCGATCCCAACCGCGCGTCGGTAACTCGGCCTTCGTGATCGCCCGCGCGAGCGCTCGCTTCACGGAAGCGATCTTCGCGCCGCAATAGTTCACGACATACGGGCAGGGCGGCCGTTTGGCCTTCTCGGCTTCGACCTTCGCCGCTTCGCGCGCCCGAGTCAGCGCGGCGTGCAGCGTCGCATTGATCTTGACGAACGGCCGACGCTTCGCCGTTTGCGGCCGGCCCGGCGGATTGAAATCGATCCGGTTATGGACGAGATCGATTTGTGGCCAGGTCAGATCCAGGATCGCCGCGGTCCGCGCACCAGTGTGCAGGCCAAGTTCTATGAAGAGACGCACATGCCCGTCGGCGGCGTCGAGCAGCGCGTTGGCTTCCTCCGACGAAAGCCAACGCTCGCGTGTCGGCGGCACCGCCGGCAGCGTGACGGTCGGCGCGTTTATCAGTCGCGCCTCGCGCACGGCGAGCTGGAGGGCGGCCTGCAGCGTGGTCAACTCACGGCGCAGCGTGCCGGGCTTGATCGGTGCGGGCGACGTGCGGCGCAAGCGTCGCGCATTGGCGTCGGCACGAAAGCGCGGATAGCCGACGGTGCAGGCCGCCTGCGTCACCGCGCTGACCGACTGCGTTCCGAAATATCCGACCAGATGCGTGACGTGCACCGCGGCGGTCGCGGCACTGGGCGCGCCATCGGGAAATGACTCGAGATAGGTCGCCAGCACATCCGCGATCGCGACATCCGCTTGCGCGCGCGGTGCCGCACCCAGCGCGTCGTTGCGCCGGTCGGCCGGTTTGCCGTCGGCCGCTATGTGCGCCGCGAGCGCCGCTTCAGCTTGTCGGCGATCGCGAGTGCGCGTGCTACGGCGGCGGTCTCGGGTGCCATCGTGCCAGCAGATGTACCAGGTGCCGCCTTCGGTGAGCTGCGTGAGGCGAGCGGGTTCGACGGGACGCGACATGCGAGTACCTCCTCGATAGCCCAAACCGGGATGCGAATCCTGCCGCCGAAGGGCAACCGGGGCAAGTCGCCGTTGCGGACCAGCTTGCGCGTTTTCTTGGGCGTATAGCCGAGAACTCGCGCGGCGGTCGCAACGTCATAGGTTGCCGTCTCTCCCCTTTCGGGATGGGGGACGGAACCGGCCGACGACGGGACGAAAGCGTCCCGCCGATGATGCCGATCGCAGGACCCGGCGCAGGGCGACGCGCCCGGGCGACCCGCGCCGCGTTCTTCGCGGTCGGGTGCCGGGGGCGGGGTGCCCTTGCCGAAATTGTCGTCCTGGTGCGACATCGACAAGAGTATCCACGCAGCGACTTAAAAACGGCCGTCGTGCCAACTCAGTCGATTTCCCGGTTTTTCGAAGCGCCGGTAAAATCACTATATTTCAATATGTTAAATGATATCGAAGCCTACGCGTGACATCATCGCCCGCGATCGCGTTCCCGGCTTCGCGTCGTGTAGAGCGCCGCGATCTGTGCTTTCGGAGATTGCGCGCCCGCCACGGGTAGCGGGGCGGGCGGTGCCGAAGCGTGAGGGGCCAACGTGGCTTTTGCGACCGCCGGCACAGGCTTGCTGACGACGGCGGATCGCTGCGTTTGGGGCGCTTCGCTAGGCTGCGTCTGCGGCCCCGCGCGCACGCCGGGCGTCGTCGGCGCGGGAGGTGTTGGCGGTGTCGGGTCCGGACGCCGACCCCAGAAACCGCGCACCGCGTCGAACGCGTTTCGTGCCTTATCTATCCATCCGCCTCCCGTCGAGGGTGGCGATACAGGCACCGTCGGCGACGGCTCGACGGATGCCGCTGCCGCGCGCGTGTCGGTGCGCTGCGTCTTCGCGGTTGGCTCGCTTCTTACATGTGCACAGGTCGGCTGATCGCGGTTGATCGCGCTTCCGGTCGCCGGCGATGGCGCGGTGGGCACTGGCGTGACCCGCTCGATCGGCGCCGGGTGGAATCGCGCGAGCGCCTGTCGATGTATCTTCTCGAGATGTGCCGTGTTGGAAAGGTAGCGCCACTCGATCGGGTCATGTGGCTTCACTTCGTAGGCTTTGCGTAGCAGCGTGCTGAAGCTCACGGGTCGATCGGGACGCGCGATCACGCCCTCGGGTTTCGGCTGGCGCCGCGCGTTGAGAAGCTGGAGAACCCGCACGTCCGACCGGAGCTTTGCGCGCGCATCGGCGATCTCTTGGAACGCTGCGCGTAGGCTGGGATCGTCACCGTAGACATCGGCGCGTCGGCCGTCGGCGGCGACGCGAAGGAGGCCTCTAGGACTTTCGATTTCGATCGATTGTCCGCGCTGTCTGGCTTGGGCTGCCAGGCCATGCCGCGAGATGATCGCTTTCACTGTCTCAGCGCCGAGGTTCAAAGTCGTGATCGATATCAGCGATCGGACAACCTTGTTCCAGAATCGGACATCGTAAGACGCGCCGCGTAACCATTCTTCGTCGCGTTCGCGTGGGTACTCGACCTGCCAGCCCTGATTCGTCGAATGCCGGAGACGCAGTTCGATATCGTCGCCGATCGTGATTGTCGCGACGCCTTGCTTGACATGAACGACCCGGACCATCTTGCCGTCGACGCCCTTACGCGGCACCCAAGGGCGCTTCAAGCGTTCGGCGATTTCCCGAAAGACCCATTCGGAGTCGACTTCGTCGAGCCGCCGATGTTTGTTCTCGCCATCGGCAAGCGCGGGCGGCGTCGCATCGGCTTGGCGACGGGCCATTTCATCGCGCCGCATTTCCGCTTCGAACTCCGCCAGTGCCACGAGAGCGGCCGCGACGCTTTCACCGGCACGCGTAAAACGCCGGAGGAAGTCGCCCGCTTCGAATTCTCGGACGAGGGCCGCGTCCTCGGCACTCACTTGAGCCGTAGATTGATCTTCGTTGAGTTGATCGAGGAAGCGTCCGCAAGATTCGACCGCGCGGCGTGCGGCGTCGATTCGACCGAAGCAGACGCCACGGATCATGCGAGCTCCGGTATCCCGCTCCTCAAGTAGGTCGAATTTCTCGGTCGCGCGCGCGATCGACTCACGATCCCGCACGTAACACCGGATCGCGCTTTCGATCGTGTCAAACAACAACGGCGGGACCGGTCGGGGCGCCGTGCCTTGGCCGCGGCGCAATAAGGCGGATTTCGCGGGCCCGAGATGAACGCTCGGCGCGTGTGTCAGCCCGATCTCGGCGGCGCGGCCTGGGAAGAAAATGCGATTCACTTCCGTGCCATCGCGACGAGCCGCTTCCGCGCAGACGTCGTTGACGATGTCCGCGAACTGGCGACGAAGATATGTGATCCACTCAGATCCCTGTGTCTTGCGGTCCTTGGTCGGCGCGAATGTCCATCCAGCCTCATCGTCTGTATTGCCCGGCTTGGTCAAAAACGGCCGCGTGCCGGCGACCAAATGCATGTGGTAGTTCCGATCGTCACCATGGCGGTCGGGAAGGTGCGCGGCGGCGAACCAAGGGAGGTTTCGTTCGCCGAACACGCGCCCGAAGCGCTCGATGATCGCCCGGCGATCTGATGCTCGGATCCAATGAGGAAGTTCGACAATCAGCCGATCTTGAACCCGCGCATCGCGACGCGTTTCTTCCTCCACGGCCGCTTGCCAGAAAGCCTTGGTCGCATCCGGCGACAGGCCGATATTGCCGGCAATGATCGGGCCGTGTTCGTCCCGCTCGATCTCCTCGGCGCGCTTGGAATATCCACCGGATCTTTCGATGTAGCGCTGGTGCTTCAACGCCCGTGAAAGTGCCCGCTTATCCGGATCGATCTCGCGGCCGAGATGGGCGACCGCCTTGGCAAAATCCGACGACAAAGTTTGGCCAATCGGTGTCCGCAGAAACGCGTGGCCGGTGGGCAGAGACCACATGCGCGTCGAGCGATGGCGTTTTGCCTCCGGAACGGATTTGAGGTGCCGGACTTCTCGGCGACTTGGCCAAAGAGCTATGCGATGTCCTCGACGAACGTCGCGCGGGATTTGCGGCGCCGGCTTCTTCGAAGTCGAGCTCATCCGCAGATGGAAAGTGGAGGCTTTGGTAGCCGTTGGAGTGACACCAATCGATAGCGCGCGATAGCCGCATTCGGTTGTCGGCGCGACGATTCGCGCAGGCCGCGGCCGCGCTGCCGACCAATTGAATCTGACCATGGGGCCGCGCGGGCCATTCATGAGCGCGCGGATCGCGCGCAATTCCTCGCTCTCGTCGAGCCGTCCCGCGCGCGGCCAACCGTCATTTATCAGGTCATCGAGGCTCATTTTCTCGTCTCCAAACGTCGATTCCGCGTTGCCTGGCTCAGGCAATGCGTAATTGCGCCGTTGCCGCCGGTCCCCGTCGGCAACGGAGGCGTGCGGCCGCTTGCGCGGCCGCCTGCCGGTTGTGCGCGCGGGCGCCCGACTTTGCCGGGCGCCACGCACGCGGCCAGTTTGGATCCGACACCCTTAAAACCATCAGCGATCGGCCGCCGCGACGGGGGGCATAGGCGGGCGTCGAGACGTTTTCGGCGGGGCGACGCCCCGTTTTAAGGGGGTGGCCCGACAATGATTTCCATGACCTTGCCGGTCGTCGGCACGGCTCAAACACGGAGATCAAGATGTCTGAGAAAATCGAGTTGAATCAGCCCCCTGAGAATGCCGCGCCAGAGACTTCGGAGAACGGGGCCGCCAACCGGCGGCCGGCGAAAAAGCGGCCGCAATCCGCCCCGGGCGAAGGAGCGCCCGGGTTGCCCGCCGGGCCAAGCGTGGACGGTTCGGCCGCGCCGGCCTCCGATCTGGCGGGAGTGCCTGCCGTGTCGGCGTCGGCGCGGCAGGTGGCCGAGTTCCGGCTGGACGACGTGGAACTCCCGCCGAAATCGGAGGCGGAGCTACGCCAAATCGGAAAAGCCAACGAACTGGTGGGTGAGCGTGCGACGCTTGACGCGAAGGTCAAGGAGATGGCGGCCAAGTTACGGGATTTGCGCCGCCAGCATCGGAAGACGATCAATGACGTCGAGACGCAAAATCGTATCGTGACGGCGACTGGGTTCGCAGAGGCTGTACCAAGCGATTTGCGTCAGCGCGGGTTCAACGAAGATCGCATCAAACGCTTGCTGACGATGATCGCGCGGACCCCGCTAACGCCGGACGGGGTTGCCGCGCTGATTGCGCCATACATGGTGAAGTGACGCCGTCGGTTAACCTCAAGAAATGGGGAGGGTAGCCGATGAGAATTCGGACCATTCATCCCACGGCGCGCGCACCGCCACATTAGACGCAGTAGCCATGGCCAATCAGCGTAATCGCAAAATGGCTAATCGGTAGCAAGTCACAGGTTCTATCATTGCAGTAATAATCTGTTGGACCATCGAAGTGCTTGCAGGGCTCTTATCGCAAGTTGCCGATCAATGCGCCGCTTTGCTGTTATCCGGGAAAGGTCGCTACGCGTCGCAATATCCAAGAATGCGTCCGCCCGAAGGCGTCGCGAAGAACCGTTTCGAGCGCTTCGGCCGACAACGCTTCGACTCGCCGCGCAAGATCCGTGAATTCGCCTGATCGCGTGACGACATGTAGTGCGCGATCGAGTGCCGGACCGGGAAGGGGACGAATAGCAACGTCCGCCAATTCTGCGCGTCCCTGGAGGATACATAGCGGTGTCGTAACCGCCCATCCAAGCCCTTCACCGACGGCTGAACACACGGAGCCAGACGAATCAAGTTCGAGGCGTTGTGGCGCATCGACGCGATTGCGTGCCAAATGGGCCTCAATTGTGCGGCCGATGATTGAGCGAGCAGTGTAGCGCACGAACGGCATGCGCGCGGCGAGCTCCTTCAAGCTCAACTTCTCATGCGATTTTGCCTGCGCCGCCGGAAGGATTAGAACAAAAGGCTCGAGGAGAACGCGACGGCGTTCGACACCGACAACATCCTCCATGGGATCGCTTGTGACGACCATGTCGAGTTCACGCCGTCGAAGGCCTTGTGCAAGCTCCGGCGTCAACCCTGTCCAGATACGGACATCTTCCGAAAGGCCCTGTAGCGCTCTGGCGAGCGTGGCGATCGCCGCGGTTACCGATACGATCAGACCGATGCGCAAGCTGGGAAAGGTTTCGCGCGTCACCCGACGTAAACCGTTGCGAAGGCTCTCCATTTCGACAAAGATTCGCTGCCCATGCCGATGTGCGATCCGGCCGGCGCTGGTCGGGCGGATCGGACGCAATGTGCGATCTAGCAGCTCCACACCGAGATCCCGCTCGAGCAGTCGAACCGCGCGCGAGACTCCAGGCTGCGTCATATGCAGGCGCCGCGCAGCAGCGGTAAAGCTGCCCTCATCGACCACAGCTACGAATACTTCGAGCGCGTGCGCGTCTGGCAGAGGAAGCCTACCGCGAGGTCGCTTACGATGCGAGGACGTCATCATTATACCAGTTATGTAATAATTCTCATGTGTTTTGATTATGCTATGCGTTCTCGGTTGCGTCTACGGACATTGAGGCAAAGACTTCGGGGATCAAACAAAGCCCGATTACGGGCGTATGATCGTGGGAGATCGCTCATGCAGCTCGCCGACCTCAAAGCGGTGAACGTCAACGACCTGCCGTGGCAGGAAACGCGCTTTGCCGACAACGTCATCAAAGTCTTGAGTTTTCGTGACGGCGTCCTTTTCGAGATCCAGAAGTTCGAACCGGACTCATACACGTTTCCGCATAAGCACGGCTTCCGGCAGCTTCGCTACATTCTGGAAGGCGAGATGATCGTCAACGGAAAGACATACGGCCCCGGCACGCTGATCGACTTTCCCGAGAAGGAAATTTACGAGGTTCATTCGCCGAAAGGCGGCCAGTGGATCGTCGTCCAACTCGCTGGTACGACGACAGGCGAAGTCCCCGTCGACCCGACAGGGCTTCAATACGGCAAAGCGCCGACGCGCGACGATATCGAGAAGAAACGGGCTGCCAAGGCCTGAACCGCAATCAACTAAGGAGGAAAAAATGCCTCGTTCATTCGCGGCGTTGCGTTTATTCGCGGCCGCAGCCTTTGCCATGATGTTAGCGCCCGTCTCGGTGTCGGCGCAGATCACGCTCAAGATCGCCGACTCGTTTCCCAAAGGCCATGTCATTTACGACATGGTCGTCGACGTAATGATCCCCGCGCTCGAAGAGGGCGGTAAGATCAAGGTTCAGTACTTCCCCGCCAATCAGCTCGGCCAGATGCGCGACATCATCGAAGCTGCTCGCACCGGTGTTGCCGATATCGCTTACGTGGCGCCGGGCGTCGTTTCCGGGCGCATGCCGGCGTCCAATTTGCTGTCGCTGCCCGGTCAGTTCGAGTCGGGCGAACATTTGGCGCGCGTATTCACGCGTGTTGCAGCCGGCGCATTGAAGCAAGAATACGATCGATTGGGTATTCGGATCATCGCCGCTTCCGGGACGCCGCCCTATCAAATCTTCACCCGCAACAAGCAAGTTCGCCTACCGGCCGACGCGCGTGGCCTTAAGCTTCGTGGTGGTGGCGGCGACGCCGACGACTTCATGCGCGAGCTCGGCATCAGTGTGATCAACTTGCCCGCTTCGCAGATGTACGAATCTCTCCAGAAGGGCGTGATCGACGGCGCCGCATATCTTCAAGCGACAGCTGCCGCAAACCATCTTCAGGAAGTGACCAAGTACGCGACGGAAGGCGCTCCGCTGATGAGTTTGCTGGCGCTCTACTTCGTCGATCAGCAGCGCTTCAACAGCTTTCCGCCTGACATTCAGGAGATCATCCTGAAAGCCGGTGAGAAGTTCGCGATCGCGATGGGTGCCGAGTATGATCGCCGCGACCGTGAAGCTAAGAGCATTTTCACGTCGGCAGGCGGACAGGTGCACACACTGACGCCGGCAGAAATCCGGGCTTGGCAGGATAGCTATCGCGATGCACCGGAGAAGATGATCGCCAAGTTGGAAGGGCGCGGCTTCCGGTACGTGCGCGACGTCTACAACGAATTGCAGAGCGCGCGTGCTGCCATTCGTCCGTCCAACTAATTGATATGGGGAAGGGTATCGGCCGTGATTGATGCATTGGGCAATGCGATTAGATATGCCGAGCGTTCGCTTCTTGTGCTCGCTTGTGTAGCTCTATTCGCGCTGACTTTGCTCACCACGGCTGATGCCCTACTGCGGTACATCTTCAATGCACCGATCACTGGCTCGCACGAACTCGCCGACGAGTTTCTTATGCCAGCGGTCATCTATTTTGCGCTGACTTATGTTTACTCATCCGGCGGCCACATCCGGATCACGATCGTTAGCGACTTGCTGCCCATCGGCATACAACGAGCTTTGTTGTGCATTTGGGACGCGATTGCTGCAGCCGTTTTCGCCATGATCGCGCATGGCGTCTGGCACCGAATGTGGGAGTCCTATGAGTTTCGCGAGTACTCAACGAGTCCTCTCGACTATCTGTTGGCGCCGTCTTACGCGATCGTTGCAATCGGAGCCACGCTGATGGCCATCCGACTTGCGCTCGCTGCGATCACTGCGCGTCATCCAAAGTCCGGCACCCTTTCCTTGGATCATTGAGCATCTCATGCTTGAGTTCAGCGTAATTGGGTTACTTCTTGTTCTACTGATGTTGGGAATGCCGGTGGCGTTCTCGCTGCTGATCGCCGGAACGGTCGGAATACACGCGACGGTCGGATTCTCCGGGATGTATTCTCAGCTATCGTCGACCGCCTACCGATCGGCGGCTGAGTCGACGCTCGCCGCAATCCCTCTCTTCATCCTAATGGCGGAGTTGATGAGCAAGGGCGGCATGGCCCGCGATGTATTCAATGCGGCAAACAAATTCTTTGGAAAGCTTCCAGGCGGCGTGTCGATCGCCACCGTAATCGCCAGCGCGGGATTCGCGGCAGTCTCGGGTTCCAGTACCGCAGCAGCTGGATCCTTGTCGGCAATCTCAATGCCGGAGTTCCGCCGACTTGGTTATGGGCTGTCCGCTGCGACCGGAATTATCGCCGTCGCTGGCACGCTCGCGGTGATGATTCCGCCAAGCATCGCTTTCCTTATCTACGGGATCATGACCGAAACATCGATCGGCCGATTGCTGATTGCCGGCATCATTCCGGGATTGATGACAGCGGCAATTTATTCGATCGGTATCTATATTTGGGCGCGGCTTGAGCCGCAGACATTGCCGCGTGGTGAAGACGCCACGCGCGCCGAGAAGCTGGAGGCTTTGCGCGGAATTTGGGGCTTTCTCGCGATCATTGGTCTCGTTTTTTTCTCGCTCTACGGCGGTGTTGCGACGACGACCGAGACTGCCGCCGTCGCGGCCTTTTCGACACTCGTTTATCTTTCCCTTGCCGGGCGCCTGTCGCCCGCCAAGGTGTGGGAAGCGCTCGTCATTTCGATTCGACTTTCCACGATGATGCTCACCATCGTGATCGGCGCAATCTTGTTTGGCTATTTTCTGACGATCACGCGGTTGCCGCAGGATCTGATCGCTGCGATTGGTGCAAGCGGAATGGCGCCTTGGATGATTTTGGCGATGATCCTGATCGTCTATTTGATCCTTGGTTGCCTGATGGATCAGATCGCGATCCTGCTCATTACCTTGCCGGTCACCTTTCCACTCGTCGTGGCCCTCGGATTTGATCCGATCTGGTACGGCGTCATCGTCGTCAAGACGGTGGAGATTGGTCTCGTGACCCCGCCTGTGGGCATGAATGTATTCGTTGTCAGCGCTGCGACCGGCGTTCCGCCATCGCAGGTATTTCGCGGCACGGGCTACATGCTGATCTTCGAAGCAATCACGTTGGCGCTTTTGCTTTCGTTTCCCGCGCTCTCGACGTGGCTTCCCTCGCAGATGATGAACTGATTATGCAGCCATTAACCGGATTCCGGATCCTCGATCTGACGAAGCTCCTGCCGGGCCCGTGGTGCACGATGTTGCTCGGCGATCTTGGCGCAGAAGTGGTGAAAATCGAAAACCCTTATGGCGGCGACAATGCACGCGCGTCGGCACCTTACTATGAAACGGCGAGCGGTCGAGAGAGCATCTACTTCGCGAATCTCAACCGGAATAAGCGCAGCATCACACTGAACCTAAAGACGGCGGACGGAAAGGCGGCGTTTCTGGCGCTGGCCAAGGATGCCGATGCGGTGGTCGAGAGTTTCCGGCCCGGTACGATGGAGCGGCTTGGTCTTGGATACGATGTTCTGCGCGAAGCGAACCCGCGATTGATCTACGCGGCGATCAGCGGCTATGGCCAGACCGGCGCTGGGCGGGATCTCGCGGGCCACGATCTTAACATCGCCGGATTGACGGGGTTATTGCAGCTGTCGTCCGCGCATACCCCTGTGTTGCCGGGAATTCTCGTGGGCGACTATGCAGGTGCAACGATGGCCATCGCCGGGATTCTCTCGGCGTATATTGATCGCCTACGCCACGGCCGCGGCGCCTTTATCGACGTGTCGATGCTCGATGCCGCCGTCGCATGGACATCCGTGCAAATGACTTGGGCTTTCGCCGGCAGAATGGGTTCTCGGACGACGGGCGCCATCGAAGGATGGGGCGGCAATCCGCGCTACAACATCTATCGCACGCGGGACGGAAAGTATCTGACCGTGTCGCTGCTCGAACGGAAGTATTGGGAGAGCTTTTGCCGTCATTTCGATCGAGTGGATCTGATCGACGCAAACGAGACCGAAGCCGATCGCCTGACGGGCCACCGCGAACGTGGACCTATCTACCGGAAGTTCCTCGAAGATTTATTCGCGCGTAAGGATCGCGACGAATGGATCACCGAACTCGCCAAGTTGCATCTACCGATTTGTCCGTTGTTCACCCTCGACGAGGCCTTCACCGCACCCTTCGGTCGGGAGCGTGGCCATTTTCCGATGATCCCGTTCGACCGGCTGGGAGTCGATATCCCCCAGCATGGCTTTCCGTTTCGGATGACGATGAGCGACGGTGCGGACGCCTTCGCCTGGCGCATGGCGCCGCCGGCGTTGGGGCAGGACAACGAGATGCTTCAGCCGCACGAGTCAGACAATGGTTGATCGCCCGATTCGACCACTTGCGATCGAGATCGCCTCCGGCTTCGGACCTGCGACGGTTGCGGGGAAGCTGCTTGCCGATGTTGGCTATCACGTCGTCAAGATAGAGCCGCCGCAAGGCGATCCGATGCGTGAACTGGCGTCGGCTCGCGCGCGGTTGAATCTATGGGATCTCCTCTGTGGCTCGAAAGATTCGGTCGTTCTCGATATCTCGCGCGGACGATGCGTGTTGGACGTGCTGCTAGACACGGCCGAAGTACTAGTCGTCGATCGCGACGCTTATCGAAGTCTGGATGCCGAAGAGGTAATGCGGCGGGAGAAACTCACAACTTGCGTGGTCTCGGCATTCGGGCTCGACGGACCAATGGCGGACTGGCGCGGCGGCGAGGAAATCGTCCAAGCCGTCTCCGGAATCGTATCGATCACCGGGCATATCGGCGGCAAACCTGTAAGAATCGCAGGAGCAATGCTGACGCACGCGACAGCGAATCTTGCCGCCGCCGCAATTCTGGCAGACGCGACGGCGAAGCGCCGTGGCATGCCCGGCGCACTACTTGACGCGTGCATGTTCGACACCGCGCTTGCTTTTCAGACATCAGCGATTCCTGCATTCTTTATCGACGGGAAGCCGCCCTCGGGAATTGGGAATCGTCATACGATGGCGGCGCCCTGGAACTCGTTCGCATGCCGCGATGGCTGGGTGATCATCTGTGCGGGCAATACACCGACATGGCTGCGCCTATGTGAAACGATCGCTCGCCCCGATCTTGTGGCCGACCCGGCCTATGCATCGCAAGGCGATCGGGTACGCAATGTCGACGCGCTCGAGCGCGAGATCGAATCGTGGACTCGCGTGCGGTCGATCGCGGAAGTCGAGGCGGCGTTCGACGTCGCCGGCATTCCATGCGGACAGATTTTCCCGCTTGAAACGGTTCTCGACCATCCTCAGTTCGCCGCGCGGGCCCTGCTGCGTAACACAGAGGGTCGTCGTATCGCGGGCGGTATCTTCTTTCGTGATGGAACACCACTGCCGGTGCACGCTGGAGCCGCCGATCTAGGCGACGGAACGCGTGCTGTGATGCGCGGCCGCTTGGGCGTACCGGCGGCGCAATACGCGCAATGGCTTGCCGAGGGGATATTGCGCGAACGGGACGAGTGTTATGTCGCTGCCGTTTGAAGGTATCCGTATTCTCGATCTTGGGATCAGTACTGCCGGTCCCTACGCGGCGCGTTTCTTGGCCGACCTCGGTGCCGATGTGATCAAAGTCGAGCCGCTTGACGGCGAGAACGCGCGCAATCTTGGGCTTCGCTTCGGGGGGACGGGATACCTCTATCACGTCAATAACTACAACAAACGAAGTGTGACGCTGGCGGTGCAAACCGCCGAAGGTCGGGCGATGTTTCTCGATCTCGTCAAGCAAAGCGATGCCGTGATCGAGAATTTCGCAATCGGAACGATGGACCGTTGGGGGATCGGCTACGAGCAATGTCGCGCGGTTAATCCGTCGATTATCTATTGCTCGGCAAAGGGATTCGGTGGGAACGGGCCGCTGCGCGACAAGAAGGCATTCGACACAGTCACGCAAGCGATCTCGGGAATCATGCGCTTGACGGGAATGCCTGATACGACGCCATTGAAGGGCGGTCCTTCCGTTTGCGATCTCATGACGGCGACGGCGGGCGCGTTTGCTCTTGCGGCGGCGCTTCAAAGCCGCAAGAGGGGCGAAAGCGCGCTTGTCGATGTCTCATTGTTTGACATGGGAGCGTGGTCGTTGCTCCCGTTGTGGCCCCATTCCGGCGACGCCGATGGTTCGCCATTGAACGCAATCGGCAATGATCACCCGACCGAGTCTCCATTCGGCTCGTTTGATTGCACGGACGGGTCCATCTTCGTGGCGGTCGAGCGCGACGCCCAGTGGCGTGCGCTTGCGATAAAAATCGGCTTGCCGGAAACATGGTCTCGGGAAGTCCGTAAAGCGCAATCCTCGCGTATCGGCGGCGCGCTTCGCGAGTGGGCCGCACCGCGCAGCGCGATGGCTGCCGCAGTAGAGCTTCAGGCCGTCGCGGTACCGGCATCGCCGATCCTCGATCTGTCGAAGGTCGTTGACCTTGAGATCGTGAAGCATCGCAACTTGCTACGCAACGTCACGCATGCTGCCTATGGAACGATTCCATTGATCGGCTCGCCGGTTCCGCGCCGTGACGGTCCGGGCGACGGAATTCGCTGGCCGGCGCCGGAGTTGGGTGCTGACAATGACGCGGTCCTCGGTGACTTGATCGGCAGGTCGGATGAACTCCCTGCGCTGCGCGCGCGTAAGGTTGTCGCATGAGTGGCGTCGTTGGTCGGGGCGAAACGGCGGCGCTCCAGGACATCGTATCGCTCGCCGCGGGGACGTTGAAGAAAGGCATACGCGAAGACGTTTATCACGCCGGTAAGCGTTGCTTGGTCGATTGGGTCGGTCTCGCATTGGCCGGGACGCGCGAAGCGCCGGTTGTTCGCCTGATGGAAGCGATTGATGGCGAAGGCGGGAGCAGCCGCGCGCTTGGTCTGCCTGAAGTCTCATTGACTAGCTACCACGCCGCGCTTGTGATGGGCACATCAAGCCATGCGCTTGACTACGATGATACGGATTTCGTCAATCTGATCCATGTCAGTTCGACGATTTGGCCAGCCATATTTGCGTTATCCCGGCACCGAATGATCGACGCCAATACGGCGATGCTCGCCTTTGTCGCTGGTTACGAGGCCGAGGACCGAATTGGCCATTATCTCGGCCGTAAGCTGACCAAACAGGGTTGGCACGTATCCGGTGTCGTTGGGCATTTCGGTTCCGCCATATCTGCGGGATTGGCGTTGGGTCTTACGTCGGACCGCTTGACGCATGCGGCGGCGATATGCGGCACGGCCGCCTCCGGTCTGATTGCGGCGTTCGGAACGATGTCGAAGCCGCTGCAGCTCGGCCGCGCTGCAGCGGACGGCGTGACTGCCGCGTTGCTTGCGGCGCAAGATTTCAACGGTCCACTAGGAATACTGGATTCCGACCCGGGTATCGGCCGGCCGACGATTGCAGAGCCAGTCCAGGATTGGTCGTACGCACGTGACGAATGGGGAAAGCCCTATGCCGTGCTGCGCAACGCTTTCAAGCCGCATGCGTCTTGCATGATCACCCATCCGATCATCGATGCTGCTGCCGAGTTACGCGCCGAGCTTGCGGCGGCGGGTGCTGGATGGCAGGACGTAACGCATATCGGCGCAAGGGTGAATCCTCTTGTCCCCCATGTCGCTGGTTATACTCACCCGATCGACGGGCTACAGGGAAAGTTCAGCGCCGCTTTTTGCTGCGCTTTGGGGCTTCTCGAAGGACGTGCAACGCCAGAGCTGTTTGACGCCGAGAACGTAGCTCGCCTCGACGTCGCTCACTTTTTGTCGCGAATCGATCTGTCAATCGATCCTGCGGTCGGCGAGCAGCAGGCCGAGATCCGCGTGCATCTAGCCGACGGACGCGATTTTGCGCGAACCGTGACGACGGCTAAGGGCAACCCCGCGAATCCGATGAGTGACGCGGAGTTGTCGGCAAAGTTTCTGGCATTGGCCGAGCCAATTTGGGGCGCTGCGGCTAAGCCGGCTTTGGACGATTTGTGGAACTGGGAGTCGGTGGGCGACATAGGGCGTTGGATCCAACGCGTCGATGTCGCCGCTCCGGGAAGGGCATAAAGCGATGGACTTTTTGATATCCGAGGAACAGCAAAGCATCGTCGACGTTGCGCGAAAATTCGTCGCCGCGGAAGTTGCGCCGCACGTCGAACGCTTCGAGCGCGAGGAAACTTTCGACCGCGAAATCGTGCGCAAGATGGGGGCACTCGGTTTGATCGGCGGCACGATTCCGGAAGAGTTCGGCGGAACAGGTCTCGATCACGTGACTTTGTCGCTGCTTCTTGAGGAATTGGCCTATGTCGACGTGACGACCGCCGTCTATGCGGGGTGGCCGAGCTGCTCGCTGGGGCGGCCGATATTGCTTTACGGAAGTGCAGCGCTGAAAGAACGCTATCTGCGTCCGCTTTGTGCGGGCGAGATCGTCGGAGCGACCGGCGTGACAGAGCCCCATTCGGGTACCGACATCGTGCGCCGAATGGAAACGACCGCGCGTCGCGACGGCGATCATTACATTCTCGACGGCACGAAGATATGGATCAGCAACGCGCGCCATGCGGATTTCTTCCTGACCTACGGGACGATCGACAAATCCAAGGGCATGCGCGGCGTGACTTGTTTCGTCGTCGACAGATCTCTGCCCGGTATCACCGTGCAGCCGATCAAGAATAAGCACGGCGCACGCTCGCAGGAGACGGGGCAGATATTCTTCGATGGCGTCCGCGTGCCGGCCGCAAACCGAATTCTGCCTGAAGGCGAAGGATACAAGGCGCTGATGTGCGGAACGGAGATTGGTCGGCTGGCGTGTTCGGCGCGCGCCAACGGCCAGTTGCGCGCGTGCCTTGATGCCGCGGTGGAGTACGCAAAAACGCGCGAAGTCTTTGGTCAACCAATTGGCCGTTTCGAACTCATTCAAGGCAAGATCGCTGCGATGAAAGTCGCGCTGGAAGCTTCAACGCTGCTTACGCGCAAACTCGCTTGGCTACTCGATCGCGGCGAAACGCGCGTTCAAGAGGCCGCCTCGATCGCAAAACTCTACGCGACGGACTCGCTCATGCGCGCTGCGACCGACGCATATCAGATACACGGCGCCTACGGCGTCGCAGAAGAATACAAAGTCGGGCGGTTTTTCCGCGATGCGAAGATCATGCAGATCTATGACGGCGCCAACGAGATACATCAGCAGATCATCGGCGAATGGGAGCTTGGCTATCGTCAGCCGCGTCACGCCTGAGGGGAGCGAGGAAGATATGGAAGAGCAAATCAAAGTTAAAACCGTTCTGATGCGCGGCGGCTCCAGCAAGGCCGTGTTTCTCGATGCGCGCGATGTTCCGAAGGACGAGGCGGCACTTTCACGTTTTCTGCTGGCGATTTTTGGCAGCCCAGATAAGCGGCAGATCGACGGTCTCGGCGGTTCGGATTATCTCACCAGCAAATGTGCCATCATGGGGCCGCCAACGCGACCGGATGCCGATATCGACTACAACTTCGTTCAGGTCGCTGTTGAAAGCCCGATCGTCAGTTACGACATCAATTGCGGAAACATCTCGTCCGCTGCGGGCGTTTACGCGATCGAAGAAGGTTATGTGAAGCCGCAAGGCGAGATGACGATCGTGCGCGTGCATAACACGAACACCGGTAAGATCCTGCGAATGAAGATCCCGACCAAGGGCGGCCGTCCGCAGGTCGAAGGTGACTTCGCCATTGATGGTGTGCCCGGGACGGGCGCGGAGATCGCCATGGACTTTTCGGCCACTGCGGGGGCCGCATCCGGCCGGTTGCTGCCCACTGGGAACGTCAAGGATCGGATCGAACTCGAGACGATCGGCAAAAGCGTCGACGTCTCGATCGTCGACGTCGCCAATATGTGCGTATTTGTGGCGGGTGAGTCGATGGGTATGACGGGCGCGGAGCGCCCAAACACTGTGCCGGTGAAACTTCTCGATGCGCTCGAGGAGCTTCGCGGCAAGGCGTATGCGCGGTGCGGAATCAACGCGCCGAGCTATCTCTTGCCGTTCCAAGTCGTTGTGGGGGGGCCGCAAGAGTATGAGAACTTTCTACATCCCGAACCGGTGCCTGCCGATTCAATGGACGTGACCGCACGCCTATATGTAGATCGCACAATGCACAAGGCGTATGCCGGGACAGGTGCGACTTGTTTGGCCGTTGCGGCGCAGATTCCCGGCACGGTCGTGAACGAAGTCGCTCGCAAGGAACGCCAAGGCAACCAAGTGCGCATCGGACATCCTAGCGGGACGCTACCGATTGTCGCCAACGTGTCTCCCGCGGCGGATGGGTGGAAAGTTGATGAGGTGTTGTTCTCGCGTACCGCCCGTCGTCTAATGGAAGGCCAAGCCTATATACGCCGTGCGCGCCTATAGCCACAGTACGGCTTGCATTCGGTGATACATCGTCGCAGCGATGCTTCGATCATTCGATAAGACAATCAAAAGCTCAACCGCATTGGATGGAAATTTGTCGGTCGGTTGATAGGCAGAATCTATGTGTTTGCGAGAGTTTCCCGCAGTTCGAAGCCTGAGCTGCAGGAGAGCCTATCTCCAAAAACTGATTTCACGAGATCTTTGCGCAAGATGACAAGGTAGGGGTCACAGGTTCAATCCGTGTAGCGCCCGCCATCCGGACCATCTAGCGAATCCCCTTGCTGATATCGCGGCAGGTCTCGCGCACCAGCTTTGCGACTGCGGCGTGTTTGGGCGTTTCCTCGTGCCGGTTGAGATACGGCACGACGATGCTCGCGATCGCATGGTGGTTCCGATCGAGGATCGGCGCGCCGATATCGGTGATGCCGACAACGTCACGGCTTTCGGCGATCAAGTAACCCTGCTTGGCGAGTTCATCGAGCTGCTCGTTGAGCTTGCGCGGGTTCGGCGTGGATTGCGCGACCGCCAAGCCTTCCGCAATCATCTGTGCGCGCCGTGCAGGATCCTGGAAGGCGATAATCAAACGGCCGGATGTCGCTTCGACCGACGGGCGGCGATAGCCTAAGCGCAGCGAGAATACAATCTCCGCCCGGCCCGCCGTAGTCGCGATGACGACCGTCTCGCCCTTCGCGAGCACAACGAGATGCGCCGATTGTCCGCAAGCGTCGCTCAAGCGCTCCATCGCCGGCACCGCGATCTCGACCAATTCGCGCGGGCGCGGCGTGCGGATACCGATTTCGAACAGCCGGTCGGTCAACGTTAGTTCGTCGCTTGCCGCATCGCGGCGCAGATAGCCATGTTCGACGAGCACGAACACCATGCGGAAGATTTCCCCCTTCGATCGGCCGAGCTTCTCCGCGATCTCGCGCGTCGAGATCGGCTTGCCGATCGAGGCGAGCAATTCGAGGATTTCCAGCCCTTTTTCGAGTGCGGGCGCCGAGTAGGCGTTCCGGGTGTCGCCGCTTTTCGATCCTGACTTACGCATCCCCATC
Source organism: Alphaproteobacteria bacterium (assembly GCA_017308135.1). Lineage (NCBI taxonomy): Bacteria > Pseudomonadati > Pseudomonadota > Alphaproteobacteria > Alphaproteobacteria bacterium. Next base: position 109,189 of record JAFKFM010000009.1, on the reverse strand, counting down.
ACCGATCGTTGGTTTACATATGCATCTTGACTTCATATTTGAACCGGCCATAGTCTGATGTCGGTTCGATGCTCGCGGACAGGAGATAACGCAAGCGGCCTGTATGCGCAAAACATCGACCGCAACAAAAAGCGATGCCGAAACGGCACGCGTAACCGACAGGGGGCAGGGGCGATGCGCAAACTGGCGAAAGCAGCATTCACGGCGTTGGCCGTATTCGCGGCGGGCCTTATCGGCGTTAGCGAGGCGCGCGCGGACAGGCTTGCGGACATCATCTCGAAGGGCGTGGTGCGCATCGGCGTGCCGCTCGACGTGCCGCCGTTCGGCTCGCAGGACGCCAACCGCAACCCGATCGGGTTCGACGTCGAACTCGCCGAAATGGTCGGCAAAGCGCTTGGCGTGAAGGTCGAGCTTCAGCAGATCACCGGCGCCAACCGTATTCCGTTCCTGCTGACCGACAAGGTCGATATCGTGATTTCGGTGATGGGCCTGACGCCCGAGCGCGCCAAGCAGATCACTTTCACGGCGCCCTACGCCAACACCGATCTCGCGGTCTACGGGCCCAAGGCGTCGCCCGTGACGTCGGCCGCTCAACTCGGCTCGGCGCGCGTCGCCGCCGCCAAGGGCACGACGCAGGAAACGGCGCTGACCGCCATGAACGCGCGCGCGACGATCATGCGCACCGAAGACGACGCGACGGCCGCCGCCGCCTACATCTCCGGCCAAGCCGATCTGCTTGCGACCAACAGCATCGTCGCCAACGCGCTGGCCAAGCAGAACCCGAACAAGGAGTTCGAGCGCAAGTTCGTTATTCGCCGCAGCCCGGCCCACATGGGCGTGCGCATGGGCGAGTTGAACCTCGCGCGTTGGCTCGACGGCTTCATCCTGTTCAACACGATGAACGAAGAACTCGATCGCCTGCATCGGAAGTATCTCGGAATCGCGATGGATCCGCTGCCGAGCCTATAACGCAAACGACGCGGGAGCCGGCGGCTATCGCCGGCTCCCCGCATTCCTTCCGAATTTCTCTCCTATGCGCAACGACGCGCAATCCAGCCGCCGCCCGGAAAGACGTCGAATATGGGTATCCCCGTCGCAGCCCGTCCCTCTACCGCCTTCACGAACGTCGATCTCGGCCGTAACGGCAAGCAGATCGGCTTCGTGATGATCCCGCATTCGCCGCATGACGATGCGTGGGGCGTGACGCAAGTTCCCTTGGCGGTGATCGCGAACGGTACGGGGCCGACGGTCATCCTCGAAGGCGGCAACCATGGCGACGAGCACGAAGGACCGATCACGATCGGCGAGTTGATTCGCGATCTCGATCCCGGCGAGATCCAAGGCCGGCTGATCCTGATGCCGGCGAACAACGTGCACGCTGTCGTCGCCGCGCGGCGCGTGTCGCCCGTGGACGATCTCAACTTCAACCGTACCTTTCCCGGCGATCCGACCGGGTCGATCACGCAGCAAATCTCGGCCTATGTCGCCGATCATATTTTGCCGCTGGGCGACGCGTTTCTCGATTTGCACTCCGGCGGTTCGTCGCTGGATATCGTGCCCAGCGCAATCATCGAGCCCTCGGCGGATCATGCGCTCGCCAAGCGCAACGCAGCCGCTGCGCTGGCGTTCGACGCGCCGCTGACGGTCGTCATCGCCAATCTCGGCGATCCGCGCACGGCCACCGCCGCGGCGTGCCGCGCGGGACTCGTGACCATGGGCACAGAGATGGCCGGCGGCGGACGCGTTTCGATCGACGCGCTGGCGATCTGCCGGCGCGGCGTGCGCAACGTGCTGGCGCATCTGGGCGTCATTGAAGCGCCCAAGGCGCCGCCGCCGCGCGCCGATCGAATGATCCTCGAATTGCCGGGGGCGGCGGCCTATGTCTTCGCGTCGGCCGAAGGTGTGTTCGAGCCGTTCCACGCGCACGGGACCAAGGTCAGCGCGGGGCAACCCGCCGGCCGCATCCATTGCACCTGGGATCCGGGCCGCGCACCGGTGACGTTGAACTACGCGTCGGACGGGATCGTCTACGGCTTGCGCCAGCCCGGTCGCGTGCGTCCGGGCAATTGCTGCATCGTCGTCGCGACACCCTATAAGGGGCCCGCGCTGTGATCGGCATCGCGCAGATCGAAGCCGCGCGCACGCGGATCGCCGGCTATGTCCGCAAAACGCCGGCGATCGTGCCGCTGGGTCTCAAAGAACCGCTGCCGGTCGATTGCAAAGTAACGCTGAAGCTCGAATGCCTTCAGGTGACGGGTTCGTTCAAGGCGCGCGGCGCCATGAATCGCTTGTTGTCTTGCACGCCGGAGCAGATTGCGGCGGGGATCGTCACCGCGTCGGGCGGCAATCACGGTCTGGCGGTCGCGCGCACGGCTTTCGCCGCCGGCACGCGCGCGACGATCTTTCTGCCGAAGAACGTCTCGCCCGCCAAACTCGCCAAATTGAAGGACTGGGGGGCCGATGCGCGGATCGTCGGCGACGCATGGGACGAGTCGAACGCCGCGGCGCTCGATTTCGCCAAGGCGAACGGCGCGACTTACTTCCATCCGTTCTCCGATCCCGACGTCGTCGCGGGGCAAGGCACGCTTGGCCTCGACATTCTCGACGACATGCCGGATATCGACACGATCCTGATCGCGATCGGCGGCGGCGGTTTGATCGCGGGGCTTGCGACCGCTATGCGCGCGCGCCGTCCCGATATCCGCATCGTCGGGATCGAACCGGTGGGCGCACCAACCTTGCGCGCTTGCCTGGACGCCGGGCGTTTGGTCGGCCTCGAGAAGCTTTCCACGCGCGTGCCGACGATGGCGTGCCGCAAGACCAGTCAGGAAATCTACGACCTCGTGCGCGGCTCGGTCGATCGGATCGTGCTCGTCGATGACGACGCGATGCAGGATGCCGCGCGCTGGCTGTGGTTCGAACTGGGCGTCGCCGCCGATCTTTCGGGGGCCGCGTCCATCGCCGCTCTGCGCACCAAGGCCGCCGAGCTCGGCGAAATGCGCCATGTCTGCGCGCTGATCTGCGGCGCCGGTCCCGAGGGCATCGAGACATGAGGGCGCCGTGAACTACACCTTCCAATTCCGCGACATCTTCGCGGCGTGGGAGTTCCTCGCCGAGGGCGTTCTGACGACGCTGCATCTGTCGATCGTCACGATGGTGTTCGGCTTGGCGATCGGCGTCGCGGGTGCGGCCGGACGCCTCTACGGCGGCCCGATCCTGCGCGCGGCCATCGGCACCTATGTCGAAGTGATCCGCAATACGCCCCTCCTGGTGCAGTTGTTCATCGTCTTCTTCGGCCTGCCGAGCATCGGCTTGCGGCTGGACGCGCTGACGGCCGCACAGATCAGCCTGGCGATCAATCTCGGCGCCTATTCGGTGGAGATCGTGCGCGCGGGCTTGCAGGCCATTCCGCGCGCGCAGATCGAGGCGGGGCATTCGCTCGGCCTCTCCGGCTTCCAAGTCTTCCGCTATATCGTGCTGACGCCCGCGTTGAAGATCATGTTCCCGTCGCTCGCCAGCCAGTTCATCCTGCTGATGCTGGCGACCAGCATCGCCTCGCAGATCGCGGTGCACGATCTTTTCCACGCCGCGTCGATCATCCAGTCGCGCACCTTCCGCGATTTCGAGGTCTACACCGTCATTACGGTTCTCTATCTCGGCCTCGCGCTGTTGCTGCGCGGCTTCTTCGCACTCGTTTACAGGGCGGCGTTCGGAAACCGATGATCCGGGAATTCGCCTTTATCGACTTCCTCTATCTGGTTGCGGCGATCCGTTGGACGCTGCTGCTGTCGCTCGCCGCGTTCGCGGGCGGCAGTTTGATCGGGCTCGTCGTCGCCGTTTTGCGCGTGTCGAATGTCGCGCCCTTGCGCTGGCTGGCGGCGGGTTACGTGCAGATCGTCCAGGGCACGCCGTTGCTGTGCATCCTGTTCGTCTTCTTCTTCGGCCTTTCGATCATCGGTCTCCCGGTTCATGCCTGGATCGCTGCGACCTTCGCGTTCTCGATCTACGCGGGCGCGTTCCTCGGCGAAATTTGGCGGGGTGCCTTGCAATCGATCCCCAAGACGCAATGGGAAGCGGGCGGCGCGCTCGGCCTCAGCTACGCGGAACAATTGCGCTATGTGATCGTACCGCAAGCAGTACGCGTTTCGATCCCGCCGACGGTGGGCTTTCTCGTGCAGCTCATCAAGAACACCTCGCTCGCGGCGACGATCGGGTTCATCGAGTTGACGCGCGAAGGTCAATTGACGACCGCGTCGACCTTCCAGCCTTTCGCCGTCTACTGCACGGTCGCGACCCTCTACTTCCTGCTTTGCTTCCCCTTGACCCAGCTGAGCCGAGTCCTGGAGCGGAAATACAATGTCGCTGGTTGAAATCCGCAATGTCACGAAGCGCTACGGCGCGCTTACGGTCTTGGACGACGTCTCGCTCGACATCGAACAAGGTGAGATCATCTCGATCATCGGCCGTTCGGGTTCGGGCAAAAGCACGCTGCTGCGCTGCATCAACGGCTTGGAACAGATCCAAGGCGGGTCGATCACGGTCGACGGCGTGCGCCTGGGCGATCCATCGACCGATCTGCGCAAGCTGCGCCAGCAGGTCGGGATCGTGTTCCAAAGCTACAATCTCTTCCCCCATCTATCGGTCGCGCGGAATATCACGCTGGCGCCGACAGTGGTGAAGAAGACGTCCGACGCCGAAGCGCGCAAGATCGCGCAAAACGTGCTGCGCCGCGTCGGCCTCGAAGAGAAGATCGACGCTTTCCCGCAGCAGCTTTCGGGCGGCCAGCAGCAGCGCGTCGCGATCGCCCGTTCGCTCGCCATGCATCCGAAGATGATGCTGTTCGACGAAATCACCTCCGCACTCGATCCCGAACTGACGGGCGAGGTTCTGAAGGTGATCGAGGATATGGCGCGCTCGGGCATGACAATGGCCTTGGTGACGCACGAGATGGCGTTCGCGCGCCGCATCGGCACGCGCGTCATCTTCATGCACAAGGGAAAGATTTGGGAGCAGGGCCCCGCCGGCGAGGTTCTGACAAAACCCAAAACCAACGAACTCGCCACCTTCCTCAACGCCGTTCTGCATTGATCCAAAACAGGGAGACCCACATGCCTCGTATGCTGAGAAACTTCCTCGCGGCCCTCGTCGTGGCCGCGATCGGTATCGCGGACGCTTCCGTCGCGCGCGCCGACAAGCTCGCCGACATCATCCAGAAGGGCGTCGTGCGCATCATCGTGTTCGGCGACGTGCCACCCTTCGGCTTCACCAATGCCAATCGCGAACTCGAAGGATTCGACGTCGATCTCGCCAAGAAGATCGCCGAGGCGCTGGGCGTGAAGCTGGAATTGGTTCAGGCGACCGCCGCCAACCGCATTCCCTATCTGCTGACGGACCGCGCCGACATGAATGTCGCGGCGATGTCGGTGACAGCCGAGCGCGCGCGCCAGGTGATGTACAGCGCGCCCTATGCCGACACGTCGCTGTCGGTCTACGGCCCGAAGAACGTTGCCGTGAAGGCGCCCGGCGATATCGGCCGCAACAAGGTCAGCGTCGCCAAGGGCACGACCGAAGATCTGGTCCTTACGTCGCTCGCCCCGCGTGCCGACATCATGCGCACGGAAGACAATGCGACCGCCGTGCAGGCCTATCTTTCGGGCCAGTCGCAGCTTCTGGCGGCCAACAGCGTCGTGGTCGTCGACCTCGCCAAGCGCAATCCGAACAAGGAATTCGATTTCAAGTTCTCGCTGCGCCGCGCGCCCGCCCATGTCACGATCCGTATGGGCGAGCATAATCTGCTGCGTTGGCTGGACACATTCATCTTCCAGGCGACACTGAACGGCACGCTCAACGAACTGCATGTCAAGTGGCTGGGCGGCCCGATCGTCGAGCCGCTGCCGCCGCTCTAAGCCCTATCGCCGATCCGCCGCCGGTTCCGAACGGGGCCGGCGGCGTCGGCTCGATCGCCGGAACGCCCCAATGTCGAAGCACGATTTCGAACTTTCCGAATTCCAGGACCGCCGCCGCCGCGTTCACGACGCGATCGCCGCCGCGGGGCTCGACTGGTTCGTGGCCTTCCACCCGGTCACGATCCATTGGCTGACCGGTTCCGACGCCAAAAGCTATCAGGAATTCCAGTGCCTGGTCGTGCCGGCCAAGCCGGGACCGTTGACGGTGCTGACCCGCGAAGGCGAAGTGAACGAGTTCCGCGACGACGCCCATGTCGACGACATCGTCGGTTGGGGCGGGGGTATCGTCGAAGACCCAATTCCGCGTTTCGCCGCACTCGCAGAAAAGCTCGGCCTGCTGCGCGGCCGCGTGGGCATAGAGGTGCCCGGCTATTACCTCCATCCGCATCATTATCTGCAACTGCGCGACGTGCTGGGCAGTGCTTTGGTTGCCGAGCCGTCGAACCTCGTTCACGATTTGAAGATCGTCAAATCGCCGGCTGAGTTCGCCTATATCAAGCGCGCGACGCGTTTCGCCGACGACGCGATGAATGTCTTCCGACGCGAGCTGAAGGCCGGCCGCAGCGAACTCGCCGTCGCGGGCAAGATCCTGGACGCACTGCTGTCGGCGGGCAGCGGGATCGCCGCTAGTCCGATCAATCTCGTCTCGGGCGAACGCTCGGGGTTCAGCCATGGCGCACCGACCGAACGCGTGATGCGGGATGGCGATTTTGGCAGCGTCGAATACGGCGCCACGTGCCGTCGCTATACGGCGACGATCGGCCGGCAATTTGTGCTCGGGGCGCCCACGCCCCGCATGCTTGAGATTTACGATGTCGTACGCCGCGCGTCGGACTCATGTATAGCCGCGATTCGCGACGGCGTGCCAGCGGTCGTACCGCACGAAGCGGCGCGCAGAGTTATAGTTGATGCCGGAATGGAGCAGGGCCGTGTCCACACCAGCGGTTATGGCTTGGCGCCCGGTTTCCCGCCGAGTTGGGGCGAGCCGCTTCATATGCTCGATAAAAGCGACTACGTGCTGAAGGCCGGTATGGTTGTGACGATCGAGCCACCGGTGTTCTTGGGTGAGGAGTTTCTCGGCGCGCGGATCATCGACAACGTGCTTGTCACGAAGGACGGCTGCGAATTGTTGTCGCGCAGTTCGCGCGATCTGATCCGAGTGGGTTGAGCGGCGTTTGCTGATGCGACCCGGCGACTCCCGCAATTCGATCTTCGACTTGCGGGAAATCCCTACACTCAACCAATTTCAGTTATGCGGTGTCGGTGTACGTTGGCATGGTAAGTGGTACAGGTTTAGACTTCTGTAGCGCCCACCATCCGGACCTCCTGAAAATTCAGGCGATGCATTCGTTTGTAGCTAAGTCGCCGTGCGTTTGGAGCGCAAAGCGGGCTTGCTCGGCGGTGGCGATCCGGCGCCTGGCGGAAAAGTTTCGCGCGCGACATCCATCATCGCGCGCACGACGCGGCGCCCGCGCTCGCTGTTGAGGCAGGCGATGTAGTCCATCGGGCTCATTCGCGCGTCGGTCAGTTCGAGCGTGGCGAAGCGCGTGTCGCCTTTCGCTTCGACATGCCAAATGACACCCATCCCCAAGCCGGCGGCAACGGCACCCAGCACGCCTTCGCGTGCACCCAGTTCCAGCACGACGCGCGGCTTGACGCCGGTGCGCGCCAAGGCGGCATCGAGTTCCTTTTGCGTATTCGAGCCTTCTTTGCGCATCACCATCGGTTGGCCGTCGAGTTCGTGGATCGACACCGACTTGCGCTTCGCCCAGCGATGCCCGTGCGGCACGATCAGGACCGGGCTATGCCGCCAGATCGCCAGCGCCTCGAACGCCGGATCGCCGCCCACGCTCGGCAGAATGCCGATATCGACGCGCCGTTCGATCAGCTCGTCGCGCACGAAACGCGTGCTGCCCAACGTCACCGACAACTGCACGCGCGGATAAAGCTCCATGAATCGCGCGAACAAGCCCATGACGATATGCGCACCGTCGGCGGCGACGCGCAAACGCCCGCCGGTCAGCGCGCGCGACGCGGTCAGCATTTCGCGCGCCGCGTCCTCCAACTCGAACAGGCGGGTGGTCGTGTCGAACAGCGCCCGTCCCGTTTCGGTGAGTTCGACGCGTCGTCCGATACGGTCGAACAGACGCACGCCGTAGGCGCGTTCGATCCCCGTGATCTGGATCGTCAACGCCGGCTGCGTGAGGCCGAGCGAAGCCGCCGCCTTTGAAAAACTACCTTCGCGGGCGATGGCGTCGAAGGCGCGCAGCTGCGTGATCTTCATGATCCGATATTCTATTACATAAAAAATTTTATGTTCAATGAAGATCACTATTAATTTGTTTTGTATGCTGCGTTGCCACAGGCTTTTCCCAACAGGGAAAGGCAAAAACGTGATCGATAAATCGGGTCGCGACGAGGCATTGGCCATCGCCAAGCGTTCGCGCGAGGAGAGTGTCGCGGCCTTGGCCGCTCTGGTCCGCATTCCGAGCCTGACGGGCGAGGAAGAAAAGGCCCAGCTTCATATGGCCGATACGCTGCGCGGAATGGGGGCGGAGGTGCTCGAGGCCGAGCCCGACGTGGAGAAGCTGTTCGAGCGCTTCCCCGAAATCGCGCAGTACCCGACCCATTGGCAGCACGATCTGATTTTGCCCTATGCCGAATTGCCGTCCTATGCGGCGCTACGCGAAAGCGGGCTGGAGGACGTCCTGAATTACGCGCGCCGTCCGAATGTGGTCGGCGTCATCAAGGGCACGGGCGGCGGGCGCTCGCTGATCCTCAACGGCCATATCGACACGGTGACGATCGAGCCGTCGGACGAATGGACGCGCGATCCGTTCGGGGCGGAGATCGTCGACGGTATGATGTACGGACGCGGCACGTCGGACATGAAAGGCGGCTTGATGGCCGCGATCATGGCGATGACGTTCCTGAAGCGCGCGGGCGTGCGCCTGCGCGGCGACGTCATCATCCAAAGCGTCGTCAACGAGGAGCACGCGGGCAACGGCACGCTCGATCTCGTGCGGCGCGGCATCACGGCCGACGCCGCCGTGGTGCTGGAGCCGACGAACAACACCGTCGCCGTCAGCCATCCCGGCGGCCTTTATTGGCAAGTGAAGGTTCCCGGCCGCGCGCGTTCGCCGGGTGCACGCTGGTCCGCCGCCGGTCAGGACGGCGTCAGCGCCATCGAAAAACTGCCCGTCGTCATCGGCTCGCTGCTCGATCTCGAGAAGCGCTACAACGCGGCCGTCAACGACGATCCGATGGAAGCGGGGCGCGCGCCGTTCTCGCTGGTTATCGGCAAGATCGCGGGCGGACATTACGAGACGGTGACCGCCGGCGAAGTCACGATGCGCGGCGGTGCCTATTTCGCGCCGGGGGCGGGCGAGATCGTCGACGTGATGGGCGAATTCCGCGGCGCCATCGCGCGCGCCAATCAATCGGACGAATTCCTGCGCGAAAACCAAGCGCGCGTCGAGTTTCTGCACCACGACGACAGCACGCGCCAAAGCCCGCAGATCCCGGTCGCCACGTATATGTGCACCGTTTTGAAGGATCGCGGCGGCCAGGGCCACGTCTGCGCCGGGCCGTTCTGCTGCGACATGCGTCACCTGGTGAATCAGGGAAACATCCCCTCGATCATCTTCGGGCCGGGCACGATCGCGCAAGCGCATAAGCCCAACGAACATATCGCATTGGCCGAATATCTCGACTGCATCGAACACTTGATCGACTTCGTGTTCGCCTGGTGCAATCAGAGTCCGGGCGACGCGACGGAACCTTCCGCTTCATTCATTCCCAACCGATAGAGAACAGGAGGCTCGCGTCATGGATTTCAGAAACGCAATGTTGGCCGCGATGGCCGGCGCGGCGATGATCGCCGCTTCGGCCGCCGGCGCGCAGCAGCCGCAGACCGGCGGCACGCTGACCTACACGTTCCATCCCGAGCCGACCGCGTTGTCGACGATTTCGACCACCGCCGTGCCGGTCGCGATCATCTCGACCAAGCTCTACGAAAGCCTGCTCGAATACGAAGGTGCGGGCATGACGCCCAAGCCGGGCCTCGCCGAATCGTGGTCGATCTCGCCCGACAATCTCGTCTACACGTTCAAACTGCGCTCGGGCGTGAAGTGGCACGATGGCAAGCCCTTCACCAGCGACGACGTCAAATTCAGCGTCCAGGAAATCGCGCTGAACTACCATTCGCGCGGCCGCACCTATTTCGGAGCCGTCGATTCGATCGAGACGCCGGACGCGACGACCGTCGTGTTCAAGCTGAAGCAGCCCGTGCCGTTCTTCCTGCGCGCCTTCCAGGCGAGCGAAACGCCGATGATGCCGCGCCACGGCTTCACCGAGCAGGACATCGCCGAGAAGCGCGTTCGCCAAGCGCGCATCATGCAGGAGCCGATCGGTACGGGCCCGTTCAAGATGAAGGAATGGCGCCGCGGCAGCCATATCATCCTCGAACGCAATCCCGATTACTGGAAGCCGGGCAAGCCCTATCTCGATCAGGTCGCCTTGCGCGTTCTGCCCGACGGCGTGGCGCGCGCCCTCGCGGTCGAGAAAGGCGAAGTCGATCTCGCCCCGCAATCGGCGTTGCCGCCGTCGGAGATTCAGCGTCTGCGCACCGTGCCGAGCTTGGTCGTGTCCGACGACGGCAGCGAAGGCCTCGGTCCGATGATGTGGCTCGAAGTCAATCTGCGCGAAAAGCCGTTGAGCGACGTGCGCGTTCGCCAGGCGATTTCGATGGCGATCGACCGCAAGCGTCTGGTCGACGTGATCTGGTTCGGCGCCGGCAAGCCCGCGCGCGGGCCGGTCGTCAGCGGCAATCCGGCGCATTTCGACGCGTCGCTGCCGGAATTCGAATACAATCCCCAGCGCGCACAGCAATTGCTCGACGAAGCGGGCTATCCGCGCCGTCAGGGCGGGGTGCGTTTCCGCTTGACCCAGAACTTCCTGCCCTATGGCGAGGAATGGGTCCGCCAGGGCGAGTATATCCGCCAGGAGCTGGGGCGCATCGGCATCCAAGTCGAAACGCAGAGCGTCGATATGGCCGGCTGGCTGCGTCGTATCTACACCGACTGGGATTACGACTTCACCAGCAACTTCACGCATAACTATTCAGACCCGACGATCGGCGTGCAGCGCGCCTTCATCTCGACCAGCATCCAGAAGGGCGCTTCGTTCAGCAACTCGATGAACTACTCCAACCCGCGCGTGGACGAGTTGTTCCGCCGCGCGGCCGCGATCCCCGACGGGCCGGAACGCAAGGCGATCTGGAACGAGGTACAGCAGATCCTGCGCGCGGATCTGCCGGTGATCTTCCTGATCGAGATCGGCTTCACCCATGTCTGGAACCGCCGCGTCCAGGGCCTGATCGTCAACGGCATCTCGATGTATTCGAACTGGGACTCGGTGTGGCTCCAGCGTTGAGCGTCGTCACGGTCCCCGTCGTCGCGGCGTTCGCGCCGCGGCGACGGGCCGTTTGAAAGGAAACGCGGATGGGGGGAGCCCTACGCTTCGCGGTCGTGCGCCTGTTGCAGGTCATCCCGGTGGTGATGGCGATCGGCGCGCTGAATTTCGTGCTTTTGAACATGGCGCCCGGCGACGTCGCGGACGTGCTGGCGGGTCAGATGGGCCATGCCACGCCCGAATTGATGGCGCAGCTGCGCCGTGAATTCGGTCTCGACCGGCCATATTACGAACAATTCGCCATCTATCTCGGCAAGCTCGCGGTGCTCGATCTGGGCACGTCGCATCTCCAGCAATTGCCGGTGATCGATCTGATTCTCGATCGCCTTCCCGCGACGTTGATCTTGATGGTCACGGCGATCGGTATCGCCATCGTCGTCGGATTGCTGCTCGGCGTGGCCGCCGCGCGCCGCCAAGGCGGCTGGCTCGATGGCGTCATCTCGGTCGTCGCGCTGATCGTTTACGCGACGCCCGCATTTTGGCTGGGGCTGATGCTGATCGTCGCGTTCTCGATCCATCTGGACCTCGTGCCGTCGGGCGGCATGTCGCGCATCGGCGCGGGCACGGCGGGCTTCGCCTATGCGCTGGAAGTCGCGCATCACTTGATCCTGCCCGCGATCACGCTGGGTCTGTTCTACGTCGCCATCTATACGCGGCTGATGCGCGCTTCGATGCTCGAAATCTATCGCCTCGAATTCATCACCACGGCGCGCGCCAAAGGCCTGTCTGAAGGGCGTATCGCCTGGACGCACGCGTTCCGCAACGCGCTGCTGCCGGTCGTCACGCTGGCCGGCGTGCAGATCGGCCATATCCTGGGCGGCTCGATCCTGGTTGAAACCGTCTTCGCGTGGCCCGGCCTGGGCCGCTTGGTGTTCGACGCGCTGCTGCAGCGCGATCTGAACTTGCTGCTCGGCATCCTGTTCGTCTCGTCGGCCGTCGTCGTGCTGGCGAGTCTCGTGGTCGATCTCGTTTACGGGTTGCTCGACCCGAGGATCGTGCAGAAATGAACGATCTCGCCGCATTCTGGTCGCGCTTCAAGACCAACCGCCCGGCCGTCGCGGGTTTGGCCGTTCTGGCCGCCGTGCTGATCATGGCGGCGATCGGGCCCGCACTCTATCCGACCGATCCGTTCGACATGGTCGGCCGGCCGTTCCAGCCGCCGTTCGGCGCCTATCCGTTGGGTACCGACGTTGCCGGGCGCGATATTCTGGCGGGCATCCTGCACGGGGCGCGCATCTCGCTGATGATCGGCATCATGGCGAGCCTTGCGGCCACGTTGTTCGGCGTCGCGGTCGGCGCGGTCGCCGGCTATTACGGCGGCTGGCCCGACAATCTGCTGATGCGGCTGACGGATTTCTTTTTGACGATTCCGTCTTTCGTGCTGGCGGTTGTGCTCGTGGCGATCTTCTCGCCCGATATCGTCACCATCGTGTTGGCGATCGCGGCCGTCTCATGGCCATCGGTGGCGCGTTTGGCGCGCGGCGAATTCATCGCCCATCGCCAGCGCGAATACGTGCTGGGTTGTCGGGCGTTGGGCATGCGCGATCGCGAAATCATCCTGTTCCAGATCATGCCCAACGCGCTGCCGCCGGTGGTCGTCGTCGCGTCGCTGACCGTGGCGACGGCGATCTTGACGGAATCGGGCCTGTCCTTTCTGGGGCTGGGCGATCCCAATCTCGTATCGTGGGGCTATATGATCGGCGTGGCGCGCACCGTCTTGCGCAGCGCTTGGTGGATGGCCGCGATCCCCGGCGTGATGATTCTGATCACCGTGCTCGCCATCAATCTGGTCGGCGAGGGCCTCAACGACGCGCTCAATCCGAGGCTCCGCCAGCGATGAAGCCCGTATTGCAAATCGACGATCTGTCGGTCGAGTTCGCGACGTCGCGCGGCCCCGTGGCGGCCGTGCGCGATCTTTCGTTCTCGATCGGCGAGGGCGAAACCGTGGCGCTGGTCGGCGAATCGGGGTCGGGCAAAAGCACGGCCGCGATGGCGATCTTGCGCTTGATCGCGTCGCCCCCGGGCCGCATCGCCAACGGGCGCATCCTGTTCGAAGGGACCGATCTGTTGGGCCTGTCGCAATCCGATTTGCGCAAAGTGCGCGGCGATCGGATCGGCATGATCTTCCAGGACCCGATGATGGCGTTGAACCCGGTCTATACCGTGGCGCGTCAGATCGGCGAGGTGCTGGAACTTCATCGCGGCATCACCGGCCGCGCGGCGATGGACGAGATCGTGTCGCTGCTGCGCCTGGTCGGCGTGCCCGCCCCCGAAACGCGCGCGGGCCAGTATCCGCACAATCTTTCCGGCGGCATGCGCCAGCGCGTGATGATCGCGATGGCGCTGGCTTGCAAGCCCAAGCTGTTGATCGCCGACGAGCCGACGACCGCGCTCGACGTGACGGTACAAGCGCAGGTGATGCGCCTGATCGAGGATTTGAAGGCGCGGCTGGGCATGTCGGTGCTGCTGATCACCCACGATCTGGGCGTGGTGTCGCAAAGCGCCCATCGCGTGGTGGTGATGTATGCCGGCCGCAAGGTCGAGGAGGGCGCCACGCGCGAGATCTTCGCGAAGCCGCGCCATCCTTATACGCAAGGCCTGCTGCGCGCCGCGCGGCGCGCGCGCGCCGACGACGGCACGCTGTGGGAAATCCGCGGGACGGTGCCGTCGCCGCATGCGATGCCGCCGGGCTGCAGCTTCGCGCCGCGCTGCGATCTGGCGCAAGAATCCTGCGCCGCCGCCATGCCCGAATTAACCCGCATGGCCGACCGGCACGAAGTCCGCTGCTTCGTCGCGGCGAAGGGGGCGGTATGAGCGCGCCGGTGCTGGAGGTCGAGAACCTCGTCAAACATTATCCGGTCGGCGGCGGTCCCTTCGCGCCGCGCAAGGTCGTCCACGCGCTCGACGGCGTGTCGCTGCGCGTGGCGCGTGGCGAGACATTGGCGATCGTCGGCGAATCGGGCTGCGGTAAATCGACCTTGGCGCGCTGCTTGATGCGGCTGGAGGATCCGACCGGCGGAACGATCCGCCTCTACGGTACCGATATCACGCATCTGGGCGCCGACGCTTTGCGGCCGTTGCGCCGACGTATCCAGATCGTGTTCCAGGATCCCTATGCCAGCCTCAACCCGCGCTGGTCGATCGGCACGTTGATGACCGATCCGCTGCGCCTGCACTCGAAGTTGTCGCGCGGCGATCGCCGCCGGCGGGCGGCCGAGCTGCTGGCCATCGTCGGCCTCGGCGAGGAGTTCATGGAGCGCTATCCGCACGAATTGTCGGGCGGGCAGCGTCAGCGCGTGGCGATCGCGCGCGCCTTGGCGGTCGAGCCCGACGTGATCGTTTGCGACGAGCCGGTTTCGGCCCTCGACGTGTCGATCCAAGCGCAAGTTATCAATCTGTTGATGCGCTTGCGCCAGCAATTCGGGATCGCGCTGGTGTTCATCTCGCACGATCTGTCGCTGGTGAAGCATATCGCCGATCGCATCGCGGTCATGTATCTGGGCCAGATCGTCGAACTCGCCGACGCCGCCAAGATGCGGGACGGCGCGACGCATCCCTATTCGCGTGCGCTGTTCGCCGCCGCCCCCACGGTCGATCCCGATCCGGGCGCGGTGCGCGAAGCGCCGATCGGCGGCGACGTGCCAAGCCCCCTCGATCCGCCCTCGGGCTGCCGCTTCCATACGCGCTGCGCCTTCGCGAAGGAGGATTGCGCCGCCACCGCGCCGCCGTTGCGCGTGGTCGAAGGCCGCGCGGTACGCTGCCATTACGCGGGCGAGATCGATTTCGCCCGTTGGGAAGGAAACCGGACATGATCGACGCCGCCGCATTCCATCGCGATATGACCAATGTTTCGGCGTTCGGCGCCACGCCGGATGGCGGCGTGTGCCGGCTCACGGCCGGCAAGGAAGACGGCGCCGCGCGCGACTGGTTCGCCGATCGGCTGAAAACGGAAGGCTTCGAGATAAAAGTCGACGCGATCGGCAATATGTTCGGCCTGGCGCGCACGGCAGCACCCGATGCGCCGTGGCTGCTGACCGGATCGCATCTCGACAGCCAGCCCACCGGCGGCAAATACGACGGCGCTTACGGCGTGATCGCATCGCTGCACGCGGCGATCGCGGCCAAGCGCGAAGCGGGACTCACGCGCAATATCGCGGTGGTGAATTGGACGAACGAGGAGGGCGCGCGCTATCAGCCCTCGCTGATGGGCAGCGGCGTCTATACCGGCGCATTGGCGTTGGAGACGGCGCTCGCGGCCCTCGATGGCGACGGCGTTTCGATGGGCGAATCGCTCGCCGCGATCGGCTATGCGGGGAAGGATGCGGGGCCGGCGCCTTCCGCCGTCGCCGGCTATCTCGAAATCCATATCGAGCAGGGGCCGGCATTGGAACGCGCCGGGCGCAAGATCGGTGTGGTCACCGGCAATTGGGGCACGGCGAAATACGTCGTCGAATTCCGCGGCAAGGCCGCACATACCGGCCCGACGCCGATGGCCGAGCGGCGCGACGCGCTGCTCCCGGCGGCCGAGCTGATCCTGGCCGTGCGCAAGCTTTCCGACGAAACCGGCGGCGCATTGCTGAGTTCGGTCGGGCGTCTGGAAGTCGGCCCCAATTCCAGCAACGTGGTGCCCGAAACGGTGACATTGTTCGCGGAGTTGCGCGACGTCGATGGCGCGCGCCTCGCCAAGGCGTGCGAAAAATTCCACGCGACGATCGAGGCTTTGCGCGGCAAGGGGATCGAAATCAAACTACGCCAGACGGTCGATCGCAAAGTCGCCGATTTCGATCCGGGCGTGCGCGCGGCGATCGCCGCCGCGGCGCGGGCGGAAGGTCACGAACCGCTGGAACTGCGCACCGTCGCGGGCCACGACGCCGTGCCGGTTTCGGCCAAAGTTCCGACCGCGATGATCTTCGTCCCCAGCCGCGACGGCATCAGCCACAACGCGGCCGAATTCACGGAGCCGGCGGATTTGCTGATCGGCACGCAAGTTTTGGCGCGTACGCTGTTCGATCTCGCGCGGCGGTGATCTGCGTGATAGTCCCTCGCATTCGGACGCCCGATCTGCGGGAAACCCTATCTCTAACCGATTGAATTCACGCGACGTTCGCGTGCGCTGACTTGGTAGGGGTCACAGGTTCGATCCCTGTAGCGCCCTCCATCCGGAGTACGTCAAAACCATGACGATCAAACCGGCGTCGGCTGTCACTTCGCCGGCTGGCGTTTGAAGTCGAAATAGCCCTTGCGCCAACGGGTGTAGACGACGCGTTCGAAGAGCCCGGCGCGCGAATATGGCTCGGCGTTCATGAACGCTTCCGCCACGGCGCGCTCGTCCGTATCGACGATATAGAAGCTACCCGGCGCCACGCTGCCGTCGTCGTTGAGCTTGGCGCCCGCCGCCAGCAGTTTGCCGACATTCGCGTCGAGATAGGCGAGATGTTCCGGGCGCAGCTTGTTGCGTGTGTCTTCGGTATCGGGGCGATGATGGGTCTCGACAAGATAGGGCATCGCGGCTTCCGTTCAGGCTTTGAGGGCGGATTCGAACACGGCGACGCCCGCGGCGGCGACCGCTTCGTCCTTGTCGGGCGAAGCGCCGCTCGCACCTACCGCTCCCACGAGGCTCATGCCGCTCATCAGCGGCAGGCCGCCGGCGAAGGGTACGACATTGGGCAGTGCGATCAGACCGATCGTGCCGGCCGCGACGCCTTCGCCGAATTTGGCCGTCGGGCGTTTGAACATGACCGACGACTTCGCCTTGGCGAAGGCGATCTCGACCGTGCCCGCGTGGATGCCGTCCATCCGCGACAGCGCCAGCGGATGGCCGCCGTCGTCGACCACCGCGATAGTCATCACCAGGCCAAGCTCGCGCGCTTTGGCTTCGGACGCTTCGAGCATCGCCTTGGCGACTTCGAGCGTCAGGACGGGTTTGGTCTGCAGCTTGTTCATCGCAATCCCTCGATTCACGCCTTGATCAGCGCCTTGACGAAATCGCGCAGCGCCATGCCCGGCTTGCCGCCGAACTTCGCCGCCGTCGCGTTGACGTGGGAGAGTATACCGTCGTCGTGGATCTCGCGCGCGTGACCGATGGGAGCGCTCATCGCCGACGCCGTGCCCGCGACGATGCCGCGCTTGTCGAGTTCGGCAAGACGCAAGATCCCGGCATTGTCCTTGCCGACGCCCGCGTCGCTGAAGAAGATCGCGAAGACGCCGACATTGACGACGTCGTCGGGTCGGCCGCGGAACAAGGCGGCATGCGAACCCGTCACGACGATGGCGCCCGCATCCTCGGGACTCAGCATGGGCGCTGCGTCGAGATAGGCGACCGTGCGTCCGCCGGGCGTCAATGTGGGCGGATGGCGCTCGCCGCCCCAGATCGGCGGCAATTCGCTCGTGCCCAGCGGCGCCGACTTCATTCGTTCGGCGCAGTCGCGCACACTTTGGCCGGGTGCGCAGCCAAGTTTGCGCGCGGTTTCGTTGACGTGGCTGACGATGCCTTGCGCTAGCATGTCGTCGCCGTCGGCGATATGGCAGGTCATCGCATCGGCCGTCGCGGCGGCGACGCCCACCCGATCGAGATAGGGTAGGCCGTTGATGCCGGCGTTCTTCTTTCCGATGCCTGCGTCGTTGAGGATCACAGCGCGCGCGCCCCATTTGGCGGCGTTGTAGGCGTTGTATTCGCCGCCGTAGGAGCCAGAGATCAACACATGCCCGGCACAATCGGGCGAGGCGGTGGCGCTGCTCGACGCGGTAAAGATCTTGACGTCCGTCATGGCCGCTTCCTTCCGCGCGTCAGACGCGCACTTTGGCGATCAGTGCCGCGAGTTCCGCGTATTCGGCCTCTGTCAGGTCGGACAAAGGCGGTCGGACTTTGCCCGCACTCCGGCCGATGACGCGCACACCCGCTTTTACGATGCTGACGGCGTAGCCTTGCTGGCGGCCGCGCAGTTTCGAATAGGGCAGCAGAAAACGCGTCAGGAATTCGCGGATCTTCGACTCGTCGCGGCGCATCACCGCATCGTGGAAGCCGATCGCGGCTTCGGGAATGAAGTTGAAGATCGCGGAGGAGTAGGTGGGCACGCCCATGCCATAATAGGCCTGCGCGTAGATTTCCGCCGTCGGCATGCCGTTGATGAAGGTGAGCCGATCGCCGGCAGCCGCGCGCATGCGCAGCAATTCTTCGGTATCGCCCACACCGTCCTTGATCGCGATCAAATTCGGGTGCGCGTCGGCCAAGCGCATCACCGTTTCGGCGTTCAGGCGGCAATTGGCGCGGTTGTAGACGATGACGCCGAGCTTGGTCGCCGCACAGATCGCGCCGATATGCGCGGCCAATCCTTGCTGGGACGCTTCGGTGAGATAGGGGGGCAGCAGAAGCAGACCGTCGACACCCGCACGTTCGGCTTCCTGGGCGTAACTGATCGCGGCACGCGTGCCGAAGCCCGACGCGCCGATGACGAGCTGCCCGGGGCAGCGCGCTTCGACCGCGATGCGCATCGTCGCGGCGAACTCGTCGGCGGTCAGCGAAAAGAACTCGCCCGCGCCACCCGCGATGAATTGGCCTGCACTGGGATAGGCCGACAGCCAGTCCAGACGCGCGCGGAAGGATTTCGGATCGAAGCGATCTTCGGCGTCAAAATCGGTCAAGGGGAAGGACAGCAGACCGCTGGCGAGGCGCAATTTGAGTTCAGACGGGCTGGTGGAGCTTGGCATCATTGCGACCTTTGACGTTCCTTCCGATTTTTATGGATTATGCATAATGCATAATTTTCGGAGAAGAAAGTCTTAGATCATCTGTTTTCAGAGACGCTGAAAATCAGCAAATAATCAGTATCTTAACAAGATACGGCGGACCGCCTACGGGCCGGTGGTTTGACAGAAGAGGGGGGTATGTCTATCCCTACTGCGTAGAAATTCGGGTGTCGTGCGACGGGATTGGCGCCTGCAGCGACGCGCGGGAGGAAGCGAAAAGCGATGCAGCTCGGCGACATTCTGGCGATCGAGGATTTGCGCCGAGCGGCGAAGCGGCGTTTGCCGCGCTTGTTGTTTGAGCTGATCGAATCGGGTGTGGAATCCGAGCGCGGGCTTGTTCGCAATCGCGCGGCGTTCGAGCACCGGACGCTGCTGCCGCGCTACATGGTCGACGTCTCGCGAATCGATCTTGCGACGCTGCTGTTCGGTGAAACGCACACCGCGCCGTTCGGCTTGGCGCCGACGGGATTCGCGGGGCTGCTGCGGCGCGACGCGGATTTCATGCTGGCCGAGGCGGCCGTCACCGCCGGCATTCCCTTCATTCTGTCGGGGGCGAGCGTTGCAGCACCGGAGGAGATCGGGCCGATCGGGGCGGGTAAGGCCTGGTACCATTTTTATCCAGCGAAGGATCGCGCGATTACCGATGATCAGTTGAAACGCGCGTGGGATAGCGGCTTTCGCACGCTGGTCTATACGGCCGACAATCCGGTTTATCCCAAGCGCGAGCGCGACACGCGCAACGGCTTCGGCAAACCGATCGCGAAAATGCCGCCGGCGATCGTGTTGGAAGCGTTGCTGCATCCCGCGTGGCTGATCGGCTATTTGCGCGGCGGCGGCATGCCGGTGATGCGCAGCTGGGCCAAATACGCGCCGCCGGGCGCCGACGGTCTGGGCGTGGCGACGTTTTTCCGCTCGCAAAGCCCGTCGATCCAAACCTGGGACGATATCGCGCGGCTGCGGGCGGCGTGGCGCGGCAGGTTCCTGCTTAAGGGAATTCAGCATCCCGACGACGCGGTGCGCGCGGCGCAGGCGGGGATCGACGGCGTGATCGTTTCCAATCACGGCGGTAAATCCTTCGATCCGCTGCCCTCGCCGTTGACGACGCTGCCCGCGATCAAACGCGCCGTCGGCGACGCCATCCCGGTGATGCTCGATAGCGGAATCCGGCGCGGCTCCGATATCGTCATCGCCAAGTGTTTGGGGGCCGATTTCACGTTCGTCGGCCGCGCGACGTTGTATGGCGCGGTCGCCTATGGCAAGCCGGGCGCCGCGAAAGCGATCGACATCTTGCGCCAGGAAATCGCGTCGTCGCTCGCGCTGATCGGCTGCCCCGAATTCACGAAGCTGTCGGCCGAATTCCTCGCCGAAGGCTAAGCGGCACCCGCGTCGGGCGTCGGCGTCGACGCCTTGTGCAGGCGACGCTTGCCGCCGTCGAAATGGCGGCGGATCGCCGCAGCGGCCGCGTCCCCGTCACCCGCGACGAAGGCCGCGAGGATCTCGTGATGCTCGGCCAGCACTTCCTCGGCGGGCGAACCGTCGGTCGAGCGCGAGATATAGAGCCGCGATTGATGCAGGATCGCGTTGAGATCGGCGTAGACCGCGATCATCGCGAGATTGCCGGAACTCGCCACGATCGCGCGATGGAAGTTCTGATCTTCCGCGATGAAATTGTCGTATTCGCGATAACGCGTGCCCAGACGTTTGGTTTTCGACATTTTCTCGAACGCGGCGGTCATCGCGGCAATGGTTTCGGGATTCTTGCGCGGGGCGCCGATGCGCGCGCATTCGCCTTCCATCATGATGCGGAAGTCGAGCAGGTCGCGCAGATATTTGGGATCGGGCGCGGGGGCGACCGAATAGCCGGTGTAGAACTCCGAAACGACGAGTTTCTCGCTTTCGAGCCGCGCCAGGGCTTCGCGGATCGGCGAGGAACTCACGCCCAGACCGCGCGATAGAATCTCGATCGTCAGCCGCTCGCCGGGTTTCAGCGTCTGATCGAGGATCCGTTCCTTGATGTCCTCGTAGACCTGATCGGCGATCGTGCTGCGCGTCAGCACGCGTGCGCTTTTTAAAGTCGGCTTCCGGCCCATGTCGACTCGCTTGGTTTCGTCGCGCGCGATGGAGATTACAGCGAAATTCCCAAATCCAGGGATAGCACGACCCCCGGGCTGTTGCATAACATCAGGCAATATGCATAATGTCAAATCACTCGGCAGTAATAAAATAGACTAAGTATCTATTTAGCAAAACAAATTCCGATTTTCTCGAAATCGGGTTGTGACGCAAAAACCCGGCTTTCCGGGATGCGGGAGGGACGATGAAGGTGCATCTCGTCGGAGATGCCGGCCGTCAGGCCGAGCGGTTGAAAGGTTTGCTGGGCGACGGTTTCGATATCGTCACGTTGCCCGTCGAAGCCGCCTATTCGCCCCGTTTCGACAATTCGATCGCGCCCGAAGACGTCGTCGTCGCGCTGCGCTTCCAGCGCGCGCAGGCGGCCCCTCGCTTTTCGCTGCTGCACGTGCCCGGCGCCGGGCTCGACGGCATCACATTCGAGACGCTCGCGCCGGAAACCGCCGTGTGCAACGTGTTCGAACACGAAGCGCCGATCGCGGAATTCGTGCTCTGGGCGATGCTGAATTGGGAAATCCGCCCGGATGCGCTGCGCTTCACGGCCGATACGTGGTCGGACCGGTTCCGCGCGCGCCAGCCGCACGGCGAAATCCTGGGCCGCAGTATCGGCATCGTCGGTTTCGGGCGCATCGGTCGCGCGATCGCGACGCGCGCCAAGGCCTGCGGCATGCGCGTCGTGGCACTCGATCGCTCGTTGGGCGACGCCCGCGCGTTGGTCGACACGGTCGTACCGCGCGACGATTTGCCTGCGCTGCTGGCCCACAGCGACTATGTCGTGCTGGCGGCCCCGCTGACCGACGAAACGCGCGGGCTGATGAACGCCAAGACTTTCGCCGCGATGAAGAAGTCGGGCGTGTTCATCAACGTGTCGCGCGCCGAACTCGCCGACGAACAGGCGTTGTTCGAAGCGCTGCGCGACAAGACCATCGCCGGCGCCTATCTCGACGTTTGGTACGCCTATCCCAAAAGCGCAGAGGAAAAGGTCGCGCCGTCGCGCTTCCCGTTTCTCGATCTGCCCAACGTGATCGCCACACCGCATTCGTCGGCGTGGACCAGCGCTTTGCCGGGCCGGCGCTACGCGATCATCGCCGACAACATCAAGCGCCATCGCGCGGGCCACACGCTGACCAACCAAGTGCGCGCGTCGCGCGCGTGACCGAAGCCGGAGAGAGATTCGTGGGTTCCGACATCAAGATCAAAATCGTCAAGATCGAAACGCTGGTTGTCAACGCGCAGATGCGCAATTGGCTGTTCGTCAAGGTCACGACTGATCAGCCGGGTCTCTACGGCTGGGGCGAGGCGAGTCTGAATTGGAAGACGCGCGCGGTGGTTGGCGCGGTGGAGGATTTGTCGACGCTGCTAATCGGCCGCGATCCGCGCGACATCGAGCAGAATCTGCGCATTCTCAATAAGCATAGCTACTATCGCCTGGGCATCGTCGGAGCGACCGCGATTTCGGGCATCGAGCACGCGCTGTGGGACATCTTCGGCAAAAGCCTAAACCTGCCGCTGTGGCGCCTGATCGGCGGTCAGACGCGCGACAAGGTGCGCGTCTATACGCATCTGGGCCTCGGCGACATGAAATCGGTCTACGAGACTTTCGACGAAGGCGCGCTGCGCGATCTGGCGCTGGCGGTCGTCGCGAAGGGCTACGACGCGCTCAAGGTCGTGTTCATCCCCTATACGCATTACACGGCCGATCTGCCGTCGCGCCGCCATGTCGGCCGTATGATGCGCGTGCTGCGCGAAGCGGTCGGCGAGCGCGTGGATATCATGATCGACTTCCACGGCCGTCCGGCGACCGTCGCGGCGGCGCTGCAATACATCGAAGAACTCGCACCCTACGCGCCGATGTTCTGCGAGGAGCCGGTCCAGCCCGGCGACACCGAGGCGTTGCGCCTGGTGACCGAGCGCGCGAATTGTCCGATCGCCTCGGGCGAGCGATTGGTCGGCTTCAAAGAATTCGAGCCGATCTTCCAGACGAAAGCGCTGCACATCATCCAGCCGGATCTGAACCACACCGGCGGCATTCTGGAAGGCAAGCGCATCGCGGCGGCGGCCGAGCAAGCCTATATGGGTGTGGCCCCGCACAACCCGAACGGTCCGATCGCGGGCGCCGCGGCGTTGCACTTCGCCGTATCGACGCCGAATTTCGTGATCCAGGAAGAAATGAGCGGCGCCGTGCCCTGGTACGACGACGTCGTGCGCACGCCGATGAAGCGCGACGGCGCGTTCTGGGCGGTGCCGCATGCACCAGGCCTGGGCGTCGAGATCAACGAGAAAGAAGCCGCCAAGCATCCGTTCGAGCAGGAAGTCGTCCACACGCGAAATGCCGTCCTCGCTGACGGCACCGTCGTGGATTGGTGAGCCGAAATGGCCGGTCCCAAAGTCTTCGTGCCGTTCAAGCACGACGCGCGCACGCTGCCCGGTTCGCTTCGGCGCATCGCCACACCCGGCGGCGTGCACAATGCGACGCCGTCGCGCATCCTGTTCGGGGCGGGCACGCTGTCGCGCTTGCCCGACCTGCTGCGCGATCTCGGCGTCAAGAAGCCGCTGATCATCACCACACCGGGGCGCAAAGGTTTGGGCCAACGCGTGGCCGATCTCGTGGGGCCGGATTGTGCGGGCATTCTGCCCGAAGCGATCAGCCAAGTGCCGATCGAATCGGCGATCAAGGGCCGCGAAGCCTTCCGCAGGAGCGGCGCCGACGCGCTGATCAGTGCGGGCGGTGGGGCGGCGGTGGGCTTGGGCAAGGGCATCGGCCTCGAACTCGGCGTGCCGATCGTCGCGATCCCGACGACCTATTCGGGATCGGAGATGACTGGGTTTTGCGGAATCACGATCGACGGTGTGAAACGCATGCACACCAGCCTCAACATGCTGGCAACCTGCGTGATCTACGATCCCGAACTCAGCGTATCGTTGCCGCTGGAGGTTTCGGCCGCCAGCGCCTTCAACGCGCTGGCGCATTGCGTGGATGTGCTCTACGTGCCGACCGTCAGCCCGATCATTCTGCCCAGCGCCGTCGAAGGCGCGAAGTTCATCTTCGATGCGCTGCCGCGCGTGGCGAAGAACCCGGCCGATCTCGATGCGCGCGCCGATCTGCTTTACGGCGGTATGCTGGCGGGGGCCGCACTCACCGGCGGCTTCGCGTTCCAGCATGGCCTCGCGCATACGCTGGGCGGCTCCTTCGGCGTGCCACACGGCCATTCCCACGCGCTCGTACTGCCTTATGTCACCGCCTACAACCAACGCATGGCGCCGGCGGCACTCGCCCCCCTTGTCAAGGCGCTTGGCATGCCCGATCTCGGCGCGGGTCTGTTCGATCTGCTGGCGAAATCGGGATTGCCGCAATCCTTGCGCGCGGTCGGGCTCGACGAGTCGATCATTGATCGCGCGGCGAAAATCACCGTCGAAACCGACAACGGCCTCAATCCCGTCCCGATCACTTACGATGCCGTCGCGGCGATTTTGCGCGACGCGTTGGACGGCAAGCGTCCGTCGCTGGGGGGCGCATGATCGAACGTTTCGTCAATGTCTTTTGGATCGCGCTGGGCTTCGGCGCGGCCGCCATGGCGCTGCAGATGAAACTGGCCGGCCCTTACGGGCCGGACAGCGGCCTGTTCCCGTTTATTGCCGGCGCCATGGTTGGATTGGGCGGGCTTGCCCTGATGTTCGCGCGCGGTCATGCGGTGGCAAACATCGAATGGCCGTCGCGCACCGGCTTCTGGCGGGTGGGCGGCGTGGTCGGCGGTATGGCCGTGCTAATTCTGCTCCTGCCTTATATCGGCTTCAGCGTCGCGTCGTTCGTCACGATGATCATCCTGATGCGCTTTGTCGAACGCGTCGGCTGGCGTCAGTCGATCGTCATGTCGCTCGCGTCCGTTTTGGGCGTCATCGTCGTCTTCGGCCATCTGCTGGAAATGCAGCTGCCCCGCGGGCCTTGGGGGTTCTGACATGGATGCGATCGCCGGCCTCGCCCAAGGTTTCCAGGTCGTCCTGCAGCCGCAGAATCTATTCTTCTGTCTAATCGGCAGTGTGATCGGCACGCTGATCGGCGTGTTGCCCGGCATCGGCCCCTTAGCAGCGCTGGCGTTGCTGCTGCCCGTAACTTTCACGATGACGCCGGTCGCCGGTGTGCTGATGCTCGCGGCAATCTTCTACGGCGCCATGTATGGCGGATCGACCACATCGATTCTGTTGAACATGCCGGGCGAAGCGGCATCGGTCGTCACTTGCCGCGACGGCTATCAGATGGCGCGCCAAGGCCGTGCGGGCGCGGCCCTCGGCATTTCGGCGATCGGATCCTTCGTCGCAGGCACGTTGTCGGTCATCGCTCTGACATTCTTCGCGCCCGCGCTGGGCGGTTTCGCGCTGCGCTTCGGCCCGCCCGAGAATTTCGCGCTGATGGTGCTGGGGCTCGTCTGCACCGTGTTCATGATCTCGGGCTCGCGCCTTAAAGGCCTCGTCATGGTCGCGGCCGGGTTTCTGGTCGCGACCGTCGGCATCGACGTCGTGAACGGGAAGGAGCGCTATACGTTCGGCACAATCAATCTAACCGGCGGTATCGACATTCTGGCGCTGGTCATCGGCCTCTATGGCGTGACCGAGATTCTGTCGAATGTCGAACAAAAGATCAAATCGACGCTGATCACAACGAAGGTCACGAAGATCTTTCCGACGCGTGACGATTTGCGCCGATCGTTCGCACCGATCCTGCGCGGCAGCGGGCTCGGCTTTCTGCTCGGTCTCGTGCCGGGCGGCGGACCGATCACCGCGTCTTTCATGTCTTACGCGATGGAACAGCGCATTTCTAAGACGCCGGACGCTTTTGGCAAGGGTGCGATCGAAGGCGTCGCGGGACCGGAATCGGCGAATAACGGCGCGGTCGGCGGCAGCATGGTGCCCGTCCTGTCGTTGGGCATTCCCGGCACGCCGGTGACGGCGCTGTTGCTGGGGGCGTTGGTGATCCAGGGTATTCAGCCGGGGCCGCTGTTCATCACCCAGCACTCGGATTTGTTTTGGGGTGTCGTCGCCAGTATGTATATCGGCAACGTGCTGCTGTTGATCCTCAACCTGCCGCTGGTCGGCATGTGGGTGCAGCTGCTGCGTATTCCTTACAGCTACTTGTTCCCGGTTGTGCTGCTGCTCAGCATCGTCGGCACGTATTCGGCCAACAAGAACGTGTTCGATCTTTGGGTGATGCTCGGCTTTGGCGTGATCGGTTGGTTCCTTCGCAAGCTCGAATACGATTTCGCACCTTTCATCATCGCCTTCATCCTGGCGCCGCTGATGGAACAGTCGCTGCGCCAGTCGCTGACGATGTCCGCCGACGGAATGATGATCTTCGCCCAGCGGCCCATAGCCGCTGTCCTGTTCGGGATCTGCGCCGTGCTCATCGCGCTGATCTTTGTGAAACGACGTAAAAATGAGCTAACGGAGGAAATCCACAATGCTGAAAAGACGAGTTCTTAACGCCTTCATCGCGGCCGCGGCTGCGGGCTTGATCGCTGCGGCTCCAGCTGTCGCGCAGGACACGAAGGCGGAGCTGGCGAAGCTCAAGCCCGCCGGCTTCCCGAACCAAACGCTGGAGATGACGGTCGTCTATCCGGCTGGCGGCGGCGCCGACCTCACCGCACGTCTGTTGGCGCGCACGATGGAGCAGATCTCCAACGAGAAAATCGTCGTCAACAACCGAACCGGCGGGGCGGGGATGGTCGGCCACGCGTGGCTCGCGACCCAAGCGCCCACCGACGGCACGGCGATGGGCATGCTGGTCAATCTCGTCTGGGGCGACGCGATGCTGCGCGCGGAAGGCCGCTGGAGCTACACCGATCTCGAGCCGATCGGCTATCTCAACAGCGACCCGATGATCTGGGCGGTCACGACCGACGGCCCGCTGAAGTCGATGTCGCTGGCGCAGATCGCGCAAGCCGGCAAGGACAAGCCCAACACGATCCGCGTGGCGACGGTGCCGGGTTCGATGTGGGATTATTTGATCGAGCAGGTCGAAACCAATACGGGTGCGAAGTTCCTGAAAGTGCCGTTCCAGAGCGGCGGCCAGGGTACGACCGCGCTGATCGGCAATAACGTCGATATCGCGCCCGCGTTCTTCGCCGAGCTACGCGCCCATATCGACTCGGGTAAGGTTCGCCTTGTCGGGATCGCGTCGAATAAGCGTGTCGCGCATCTGCCGAACCTGCCGACCTTCAACGAGGAACTGAAGGGCACGGACTACGAATGGACGCTGATCCGTTTCGTGGTCGTGCCGAAGAAGGTGGCGCCGGAGCGTAAGGCGTATCTTTCCGCCCTTGTGCGCACGGCGATGAAGGATGCGGGATTGATCGCGGAGTACGGCAAGATGGGCGTCGATTTCGACCCCGCCTTGCGCGATGCCGCCGATCCAGCTGCGGCCCTCAACGCCGCCGCCGAGAAGGAGCGGGAATTCTACAAGAAGACCGGCCGTCTCAAGTAAGCGCGGGTTCACCGATTCGAAAAGGAAAGGGCGGGTCGCACGACCCGCCCTTTTTTACGGCTCAATGTGTCAGATGCCTTCCCAACAGCCCATGATTTCCCGCAAGCCAATGCTCGATCTGCGGGAAACCCTGTCCCTAACGGATTGAATTTAAAAGATGTCCGCGTACGTTGACATGGTAGGGGTCACAGGTTCAATCCCTGTAGCGCCCACCATCCGGACCTCCAATAAAATCAGCAATCCCGCCGCGCGCCACGCGGCAAGACTCATCTGGCGCGGTGCGAAAACATCGGACGGCCGGCGATCGGCATATCCGCGCACAGAATGCTGCCCGTCGCAGCTTCGGTGATGAATAGCGTGCAATTATCAGCGCCGCCGAAGGCGAGGTTGGTGACGGAACGTCCCGCGCAAGACCGTACGCGATAGAGCGGCTCGCCCAGATCGCTGAATACCCAGACGGCACCGTGGCGCGCTTGCGCGACCACGAGATTGCCGTCCATGTCGAGCGCCAGACCGTCGGGCCCCAAGCCGCCCGAGAGTTGAACGAAAACGCCCACGCCCATCGCGGGCGAGGTGGCCCCGCCGAGCGGTACGCGCCAGATCTGGTTCGCGTACATCGCCGCGATATAGAGCGAGGCTTGCGCCGCGTCGAGCACCAGCCCGTTGGGGTAGGGTACGTTGCCGAGCAGCAGCGACGTCTCGCCGCTGGGCGTGGCGCGATAGACCCGGCCGGTCGGGTCGGTCAGGCTGCTTTGGCCGGGCACGGTGAAATAGAGATCGCCGTTGTCGGCGAAGACGAGATCGTTGCAGCCGCGCAGCGGTTCCAGGTTCACGCGTTGGATGAAGGGCGTGATCGTGCCGCTGATCGGGTCGATCTCGAGGATGCCGCGCTTGTTGTCGGCCACGAAAATCCGGCCGTCGGCGTGGATCTTCAGCCCCGTCGGCTCGCCGTCGTAGCGCTTGAACAGTTCCCATTCGCCGCCTTGCGAGACGCGGAAGATACGCCCGCCCGCGATATCGACGCAGTACAGACGACCGTCGCGGTCGAAAGACGGGCCTTCGAGAAAGGAATGCGTTGAAAGGCCCGATAGTTCGAACTTCTCCCATTCGCTGAGTTCGCGCGGTTCGCGGAACGCGTCGGGCAGCCGCGAGCAAACGCGCGTTTCGATGTCTTTGGGCGGCGGATACATGCTTACGCGAAACCGAACAGGCGCGAAGGGGTCGACCACAACACCTTCTCGCGATCCTTCGCATCGGGCAACCAGCGCTTCAGTGCGGCGAATTGCGGGCCATAATCGATGCGCTGGTCGACGCATACGAATGGCCAGTCGGAGCCCCAGACGCAACGATCGAGCGTGAACGCATCGACGATGGCTTCGGCGAAAGGATCGACGTCGCGGTACGGGGCGCCGGCTTTCGACGTACGGAAGGGGCCGGAGAGTTTGCAGACCGCATCGGTTTCGCGCCCGAATTCGAGGATGGCTTGAAAGCCGGGCTGGTCGACGCCAAACCCCGCGTCGGGACGTCCATGATGGTCGATCATCACGCGCGTCTTGCGCGCGCGCAACAACGGTGCGACTTGCGCGAATTCCTCGCGCTCGCAATGGACTTGCACGAACCAACCCAGTTCGCGCGCTTTCGCGAAAAGGCGTTCCGAACCCGGCTCGTTCAAGGCGCGCTGGCCGTCCCAGCTGACATTGATCCGGAAGCCCACGATGCCCGCCGCCTTCAAGGTTTCGAGTTCGCGCATCGGCGTATCGCCATCGACCAGGGCTATACCCTTGAATCGGCCGCGTCCGGTTTCGATCGCCCGCAGCAGGCAGCGGTTATCGGTGTGATAGGGCTGGGCGCCGACGATCAGCGCATGCGTCACGCCATGCGCATCCAACACGGCGGCGAAATCCTCGACGCGACCCGCTTGGCAAGGTTCGGGGGTGTAAAGACGCTTGTCCGACAGCGGCAGATCGGGGCCGCAGAAGACGTGGGCGTGGCTGTCGACGATGCGATTCATGAGGAGCCTTCGGGCGGGATGTATGTTCCAAATAGTACTTTTTTGGTGCGCGGCGTCCATCGAATTCCGCGTGCGTCCGCCGGCGCCGCCGCAGTGTGGCATACATCTCTATCCCGTTCGATTTGCTTGTTAATATCTCGGTTATACGCGGCATCGGGGGGATGTCTTTCGCGTGTTGCCCGCGATCCCGCCAGATACGAAACACGGGACGCTTACGATTCTCGCTTCCGAAAACTTGTTCCTTTTGGTACATATTGTTTCGCAACGGTCGAAGACGGGCCCACCGTCCGGCCGGATCAACCACGAACAGGTGAGGCCATCTATGTTTGATGTGCAGAAATTCCGGACGCAGGCCGCTTTTTTTGCCGCCGCGATCATCTTCGCCGCCGGCTCGGCCGCGGCGCGCGATTTCACCTATGCCGGCTGGGGCGGTGGCCTGCAGGAAGCGCAGCGCGAAGCGTATCTGAAGCCCTTCGCCGCAGCGACGAAGGAAGCCTTCAAGGAAGACGTCTATCTCGGCGGCATGGCCAAGTTCGAGGCGATGAAAGCCAGCAAGGACGTGGTTTGGGACGTGGTGAACGTCGAGGCCGGCGTGCTGCAAGCGGGCTGCGACGACGGCACGTTCCTTAAGATCGATTTCGCCCGTGTGGGCACGCCGCGCACCGGTTTTCTGCCTGGTATGGCGACCGATTGCGGCGTGGGCTCCTATACCTACGCGTTCGCGCTCGCCTACGACGCCGACGTTCTGAAGGAAGCGCCGACGTCGCTGGCCGATTTCTGGAACACGCAAAAATGGCCGGGCCGCCGCGGCCTGCGCAAGGGTCCGCTCTACAATCTCGAACTCGCGTTGCTGGCCGAAGGTGTCGCGCCGAAGGACGTCTACAAGACATTGTCGACCGAGGAAGGTGTCAATCGCGCGTTCCGCAAGCTCGACGCGATCAAGTCGCAAGTCGTGTGGTGGGAAGCGCCGGCCCAAACTCCCGAACTGCTCGGGGCGGGTACGGTTTCGATGGTCTTCGCGCCCAACGCGCGTATTTCGGCCGCAGCCAAGACCGGCCGGAACTTCAAGATGGCATTCAAGCCTGGCATGACCGGCACGGACTTCTGGGCGATCGTCGCCGGTTCGCCCAAGGTCGACGCGGCCTATCAGTTCATGAAGATCGCAGCATCGCCGCAGGCGCAGGCGAATTTCTCGAACAGCTTCGCCTATTCGCCGACCGTCGCGGCGGCCGAACCGCTGATCACGCCCGCCGCCAAGGCCATCCTGCCGATCGGCGAGTCGGTCGCCGGCGCGCTCAGCCTGTCGACGCCGGAAGCCAAAGGCTTCTGGGCCGACAACGCCGATCGCCTGACCGAACGCTGGAACGCCTGGTTGGCGCGCTGATCCTGGTCCGATAATAAGGACGAATGTCGGTAAGTCTCGCAAGTACGGAAACGAGTTCGGGCGCCCTGGGATCGGGCGCCCGAAGCTCGGCCCGGCGCGCCGGATTGCGGGCGGCAATGTTGACGCTGCCCGCCGTCGTTTTCATCCTTCTGACGTTCGCCGCACCCATCGCGGGCGTGCTCTATCGCGCCGTCGACGGCGGCACCGCGCGCTTCCACCTGCCGCGCACGGCGACAGTTCTGGCCGATTGGAACGGCGAAGCGCCGATCCCGGATGCCGCCGCTGCCGCTTTCGCCGCCGACCTGCGCGCCGTCGAAACCACGACGGTGGCCGAGGTCGCGCGCGATCTCAACAACCGCATCGGCGGCTATCGTTCGTTGCTGCTCGCCGCTAAGCGCAATGCGGATTCCTTGCCCGCCGCGCCGTCGGTTGCGGATTTCGCGGCACTCGATACGCGCTGGGGGCAGGCGAGCTATTGGCGCACGATGCGCGACGCGCTGCGCCCGATCACGAGCTACTACGTCCTTGCGGCACTCGATCTGCGCTGGAACGATGAGGGCAAGCTCGAACGCGCGCCCGAAGATCGCCGGGTCTATATCGACTTCATCCTGCGCACGTTCTGGATCTGCTTCGTCGTCACGCTGGGCTGCATGATCCTGGGTTATCCTTTCGCCTACGTCATTGCTGCTGCGTCGCCGGCGATCGGGCGGGCGCTGATCTTCGCGCTGCTGATCCCGTTTTGGACGTCGATCCTGGTGCGTACCGCCGCCTGGGTGATCGTGCTGCAGCCCAACGGCATGGTGAACGGCTTCCTGCAGGCGATCGGCTTGATCGACGCGCCCTTGACGCTGATCTATAACCGCTTCGGCGTCTACGTGGCGATGATCCACGTGCTGCTGCCGTTCATGATCCTGCCGATCTACGCGACGATGAAGGCGATCCCGCGCAATCTCGTACCCGCGGCCGCGTCGCTCGGCGCCAAGCCTTTCGCCGCGTTCGCGCAAGTCTATCTGCCGCTGTCGCTGCCGGGCGTGTCGGCGGGGTGCCTGATGACCTTCGTGCTCGGTCTCGGTTTCTATGTCACGCCCGCCCTTGTCGGTGGCCCGACCGACCAGATGGAAAGCGGCGTGATCGCGCGTTTCGCGCTCGATCAAGCGAATTGGTCGATGGCCTCGGCGATTTCGCTGGTCCTGCTGGCGATGACCGTGGTCGCTTTCGCCGTTCTGCGCCGCGCCTTGAAGGCAGGCGGCGTCTCGATGGGTTGACGATCATGCGACCGCGCATCAATTTCGCCCTCGCCGCGTGGAGCGCCCTGGTCCTCGCCTTCCTGCTGGGACCGATCGTCGCGATCCTGCCGATCGGCTTCAGCTCGGGCACGTCGTTGTCCTATCCGCTGCCGGGAGTCTCGCTGCGCTGGTTCGACGTCGTCTTCGCCGCCTATCCGTGGATGTTCGCCCTGCGCAACAGCCTGATCATCGGCGTGCTGACGGTTGCGATCGCAGTACCACTGGGCACGCTGGCGGCGTTCGGCCTGGAAAGCGCCAATTTCCCCGGCAAGGCGATCGTGCGCGGCTTGCTGCTGTCGCCCATGGTGATGCCGGTCGTGATCGTGGCGCTGGCCGCCACGCTCGTACTGGCGCGCGTGGGCTTGCACGGTTCCTTCTTCGGCATCGTCCTGGCTCATGCCGGTTTGGCGTTGCCCTTCGTCGTTATCCCCGTGACGGCAAGCCTGAAGGGCTTCGATCCAAATCTCGCGCGCGCGGCGGCGTCGCTGGGCGCGGGGCCGATCGCGACTTTCCGGCAAGTAACGCTGCCTTTGATCGCGCCCGGCGTGGCGTCGGGGGCGGTCTTCGCCTTCGTCACCTCGTTCGACGAGGTCGTCGTCGCGTTGTTCGTCTCGTCACCCTCGACATTGACGCTGCCGCGCCAATTGTTCAGCGGCCTGCGCGACGAAATCACGCCGTCGCTCGTCGCCATCTCACTCGTTTTGATCGTCGTCTCGTGTTCCCTGATGCTGTGCGTCGAGTATTTGCGTCGGCGTGGGGAAAAACTTCGCAACGCGGAGGAATAGAATGTCGTCGGCGCCGCGGCGCGATTTCGTGCGCTTCTCCAAGATCGCCAAAAGCTATGACGGCCGTACTCCGGTGGTCGACGGGCTCGATCTCGATATCGTCGAGGGCGAGTTCCTGACGCTGCTCGGGCCTTCGGGCTCGGGCAAGACGACCTGCCTGATGATGCTGGCCGGATTCGAATCGCCGGATGCGGGCGATATCCTGGTCGGCGACCAATCGATCACGCGCGACCCGCCGCATAAGCGCAATATCGGCGTCGTATTTCAGAACTACGCGCTGTTCCCGCATATGACGGTCGCGGAGAATCTCGCTTTTCCGTTGCGCCAGCGCAAAATGGACCGTGCAGAAGCCGCGCGCAAAGTGGCGGCGGCCCTGAATAAGGTGCATCTGACCGAGTTCGCGGCGCGCTATCCCGCCCAACTATCCGGCGGCCAGCAGCAGCGCGTGGCGTTGGCGCGGGCCCTGGTGTTCGAACCGCGCTTGGTGCTGATGGACGAGCCGCTCGGCGCACTCGATCGCCGTTTGCGGGAGTCCATGCAGCTTGAAATCAAGCGTATCCACGCCCAGGTCGGCATGACGGCTGTTTACGTCACGCACGACCAATCCGAAGCGTTGACGATGTCGGATCGTATTGCCGTGTTCAATCGCGGGCGGATCGAACAGATCGCATCGCCGGCGGAAATCTACGAGCGGCCGGCGACGCCTTTCGTCGCGCGCTTCGTCGGCGAGAACAACTCGCTCTACGGCCGCGTCGAAGCGGGCGAGGGCGGGCGGCGCATTCTGCTCGACGGCGGCGTGCCGATCCTGGCCGAGCCCGGCACCAATCTCAAACCGGGCGACCGCGCGCTGGTCACGATTCGGCCCGAATTGCTGGAACTCGCCCCGCAAGGCCCGGTCGACAATCGCGCCGACGTGATCGTGCGCGATATCGTCTACAACGGCGATCACGTGCTGGTGCCCTGCCAATTGGGCGCGCGCGAGATACTGCTGAAGGCGCCGTCGGCGAGTTTCGGCAAATACGGCGTGCGCGAAGGCGCCACGCTCGCCGTGGGCTGGAACGCCGCATCGAGCCGCGTTTTCGCGGCACCCGCCGGCGAAGCGTGATCAGTAGATTTTGTGCGACTGCGCCGTGTGCGCGATCATCTTGGTCAGCAGCCGGTCGAGATCGGAAATCTCCGACAGGCTGAGCGGCGTTAGCATATTGCGCTCGCTCTCCACGAAGACCGGGACGATCTGACGGTAGAGCGCGTGGCCCGGTTTGGTCAGCCGCAGGATTTTACGCCGCGCGTCGCCGGGATCGGATTCGCGCGCCATCAACTTCTTGCGCAGCAGAATGTGGATCGCGCGGCTCATGCTGTTCCGCGGCCGGCCGGTGATGTGGCACACATCGGTCGCGGTCAGCTCGTTGGAGTGGCCGACGCAGAACAAAACGCTGCATTCGGGCTCGGTGATGCCGTGCCGCTGTTCGATCAATTTATAGCCTGGGCCGCGATACCAGTTCGCCAGCACGGCGATGCGGTATCCGAAACGGACTTCGCTCTGCTCCAGAATTTTTGCGTGATCTGCTTGCGGCATCTCGGTTTTCGGCTCCAGTACTGCTCCGGATAATACCCGATTCGGTACGGCGGGAAAGTTCCATTGCAAAGATAATGCGCCGAGTGTCGGTCCCGTTGGTTGCGTACGAAATTGCGTGATCCTACGGGTTTCCGCAAATTCCGGCGCATTGACAAATGTTCTATATAGAACTAATAATGTCCCCGTTCGAACAAGCGAAGGAACAGGGACATGCCATTGGCCGAAGTGTTGCCGCGGGTCACCTACTCGAATGTCCGCGAGAATTTCGCTGGCGTTCACAAGCTTCTGGATGGCTATATTCCTGAATTCGTCGCGGGCCTGGGCAAGACGATCCCGAACGTGATCGACGGCAAGGAAGATCGCGACGGCGCTGCCTATACGGTACCGGCCCCCTTCGACGATAAAGTACAACTTGGAACATTCTTCGACGCCTCGGAAGCGGCGGTCGCGCGCGCCGTCGCCGCCGCGCGCAAGGCCCAGCCCGGCTGGTACGGGCTGCATTGGTCGGTGCGCCTGTCGATCCTGCGCCGAGCCGCGACGATCCTGGAGGCGCGCAAATACGAGCTCGGCGTCGCCAATCTGCTCGAAGTCGGCAAGTCGCGCCTGGAAGCGATGGGCGAAGTCGAGGAAGCCGTCGACATGATCCGCCATTTCTGCGCGGATTTCGAAAAGAACCAGGGCTTCGAGACGACGCTGTCGCGCGCCGTGCCTGAGGAGCGCACGGTGACGGTGCTGAAGCCTTATGGCGTGTTCGGCGTGATCGCGCCGTTCAACTTCCCCGTCGCGTTGTCGTTCAAGATGATCATTCCGTCGATCGTCTCGGGCAATGCGGTTGTCTACAAGCCCAGCCCCGCCGCCGGTTTGACCGCTAGCCTGCTGGTGAAGATCCTGGCCGATGCGGGTGTGCCCGCCGGCGTGGTCAACATGGTGTGCGGCGACAAGGCCGGGCCATTGGTCGCTTCGGCCAAGGGCATCGATGCGATCGCCTTCACCGGCTCGCACGATGTCGGCATGTCGATCTTCCGTCAATTCGCGCAAGGGCCGTATATGCGCCCCGTGATCGTCGAAATGGGCGGCAAGAATCCGGTCTACGTGACCAAGTCGGCCGATCTCGAAATCGCGGCGGAAGGTGTCGCGCGCTCCGCGTTCGGATTGCAGGGCCAGAAATGCAGTGCCGCCGAGGTCGCCTATATTGACCGAAAGGTCTATGACGCATTCGTCGCGAAACTGCTGGCCTTCACCAAGAAACTGACGATCGGCGATCCGCGCGAGTCGGGCACGTTCATCGGCCCGATTATTTCGAAG
Organism: Alphaproteobacteria bacterium; assembly: GCA_017308135.1. Taxonomy (NCBI): domain Bacteria; kingdom Pseudomonadati; phylum Pseudomonadota; class Alphaproteobacteria; species Alphaproteobacteria bacterium. The sequence goes on along the minus strand of JAFKFM010000009.1, from coordinate 73,053 downwards.
GACGCGCTCGATACCTATCTGAAGGCCGCCGCCGACGCCGCCAAGGACGGCAAAATCCTGCATGGCGGAAAGCGCGTGTCGGGCGGCATTTTCGATCGTGGTTTCTATGTCGAGCCGACGATCGTCGCGGGCCTCCCCGCCGGGCATCGCCTGCTGACGGACGAGCTGTTCCTGCCGTTCATCGCCCTCGTGCCCTATGACGATCTAGAAACGGCGATCGATACGGGCAATTCGGTAAAATACGGCCTGACCGCCGGCGCCTACGCCGAAGACAAGGCGGAGCTGCAACTCTTCCTCGACCGCGCGGAAGCGGGCGTGCTTTACGCCAACCGCGCGTCGGGCGCCACGACGGGTGCATGGCCCACCTACCAGACCTTCGCCGGCTGGAAGGGGTCCGGGGTTTCCGGCAAGGGGGGCTTCGGTCCCTACGATCTGCCGCAATTCATGCGCGAGCAGTCGCACACGATCATGGAAAAGTCGCGCTAAGGAGCCGAAGCGATGGCGAACGCGAATACGAGCCGCGTCCTGCACCGCGAAGTGCGCAAGGTGCCGCCGCTCGCCGCCAAGGGCGACGGCGTCTACTTTGTCGATCAGGCCGGCCGGCGCTATCTCGATGCGTGTGGCGGGGCGGCCGTGTCCTGCCTCGGTCATTCCGACCGCACGGTGATCGACGCGATCAAGCGTCAGCTCGACGCGTTCGCTTTCGCCCATACCGGCTACTTCACCGCCGATGTGCTGGAAACGCTGGCCACGCGCCTGACCGGGATTGTGCCCGGTGCTTTCGCGCGCGCCAGCTTCTATTGCGGCGGGTCGGAAGGGATGGAAGCGGCGCTGAAGAACGCGCGCCAGTATTTCGTCGAAAAAGGCGAGACGTCGCGCAGCAAGTTCATCGCGCGCCGCCAAAGCTTCCACGGCAACACGCTGGGCACGTTGTCGATCGGCAACCACGCGGTGCGCAGCGCGCCCTATCTGCCCTATATGTTTTCGGTCGCGCATATCGCGCCCTGCTATCTCTATCGCGACAAGCGCGATGGCGAGACGGAAGCGCAATACGCGTGCCGCGTCGCGGACGAGCTGGAAACCGAAATCCTGCGCGAAGGGCCGGAGAACATCGCGGCCTTCGTCGCCGAGACGGTGACCGGTGCCACGCTGGGGGCCGCCCCCGGTGCGGCGGGCTACTTCAAGCGCATCCGCGAGATCTGCGACAAATACGGTGTGCTGCTGATCCTCGACGAGGTGATGTCGGGCTCGGGCCGCACGGGCACTTGGTTCGCGTTCGAGCAGGAAGGAATCGCGCCCGACATCGCCGTCATCGCGAAGGGGCTGGGGGCGGGCTATCAGCCGATCGCCTCGGTTCTGCTCGCGCCCAAGATCGTCGAGGCGATGGAAGATGGCTCGGGCGCCGTCGCGCATAGCCACACCTATATGGGCCATGCGTGCGGAGCGGCGGCGGCTTTGGCCGTGCTCGACGTCGTCGAGAAGCAAGGCCTGCTCGCCAACGTCCAGAAGCGCGGTCGCCAGTTGCGCGGCATCTTCGACGAGCATTTCGCCAATCATCCGCATGTCGGCGACATTCGCGGGCGCGGCCTGCTGATGGCGCTGGAACTGGTCGAAGATCGCGCGACCAAGAAGCCGTTCGAGCGCGGCGGGGCCATCGCGGCGGGCGTCAAGGCGGCGGCACTGGATCTCGGCCTGATGGTCTATCCGTCATCCGGCACGATCGACGGCAAGCGCGGCGCGCATGTGCTGCTCGCCCCGCCTTATGTGATCGACGAGTCCCATGTCGCCGAAATCGCCGAGAAACTGCCGGTCGCCATCGACCGCGCCATCGAACGCCACGCGAAGGCTTGAACATGGCCACGATCCTCACCTGCGCCGTTACCGGCAATATCACGACCCGCAAGGACCATCCGGAACTGCCGACGACACCGGCGGAGATCGTCAAGGCTTGCGTCGACGCGGCCAAGGCCGGGGCGGCGATCGCGCATATTCATGTGCGCGATCCCGTGACGGCCGCACCCAGCATGGAACTCGATCTCTATCGCCAGGTGGTCGAGGGCGTGCGCGCGGGTGCCCCCGACATGGTCATCAATCTGACCACGGGCCCCGGCGGGCGTTTCGTGCCGTCGCCGGACGAGCCCAAGGTCGCGGCCCCGGGCACGACGCTGACCACGCCCGAGCGGCGTGTGGAACATATCGTTGCGCTGAAGCCGGAGATCTGTAGCCTCGACTTCAACACGATGAATTCGGGTGCGCAGGTCGTCATCAACACGCCGACCAATCTGCGCCGCATGGCAAAGCTGATCGTGGAATCGGGCGTGAAGCCGGAACTCGAATGCTTCGATACCGGCGATATCCATCTCGCCAAGGATCTGATCAAGGAAGGCGCTCTGCCCGGCACGCCGTTCTTCCAATTGGTCATGGGCGTCAAATACGGCGTCGATGCGTCGCCGCAAACACTCGCCTATGTGCAGAGCATTCTGCCGCCGGGCGCGGTGTGGAGCGCCTTTGGTATCGGCCGTTTCGAGTATCCGATGCTGGCCCAGGCCTTCCTGCTGGGCGGCCAAGTGCGCGTCGGTCTCGAAGACAATGTCTATCTCGAAAGAGGCGTCCTGGCGCCCGACAACGCGGCTTTGGTGACCAAGGCCGTGCGTATCGTGCGCGATCTGGGTGGCACGGTCGCGACCCCACGCGAGGCACGCCAGATTCTGGGTTTGAAGTGAGCGGAACAACGCGAGGAGCGACGATGTCGGCCGGTAACAGAAGAGTTCTCGTAGTGACGGGGGCGAGCCGTGGCATCGGCGCGTCGATCGCGCGTTTGGCGGGTGCGGCGGGCTACGACGTGGCCCTGACCTACAAGAACAACCGTGCGCCCGCCGAGAAGGTCGTCGAGGACATCGTGCGCGGCGGTCAACGCGCGATCGCCGTTCAGGCCGATATGGGCGCGGAAGCCGATATCGTCCGCCTGTTCGCCGAAACCGACAAGGCGCTGGGCCCGGTCACGCATCTGGTCAACAGCGCCAGCGACACCGTGCGCAAATGCACGATCGAAAATATCGACGCCAAGACGCTGGACGACGTGTTCCGCATCAATGTCGCCGGTTATTTCCTGTGCGCGCGCGAGGCGATCAAGCGCATGTCGATCAAGCATGGCGGCAAAGGCGGGGCGATCGTCAATATCTCCTCGGTCGCGGCGCTGCGCGCCAATCCGTTCGACTGGGTGCATTACGGCGCCAGCAAGGGCGCCATCGACACGTTCACCGTCGGTCTGGCGCTGGAAGGCGTCGATCACGGTATCCGTTGCAATGCGGTGCGGCCCGGCCCGATCGACACCGACATGAACACGCCCGAGCATTTCGCCAAGATCGAGGCGACCGTGCCGATGAAGCGCGTCGGCCAGCCGTCGGAAGTGGCCGAAGCCGTGCTGTTCCTGCTGTCCGACAAGGCGTCGTTCTGCACCGGCTCCGTGCTCAACGTTTCCGGCGGCCGATTCTGATGAACGTCGCGCCCGCAATCCCGGCCTTCGATCATGCGGCGCGCCTCGCCCGCACGAAGCTGCGGATGCGGGAAGCGGGCATCGACGTGCTGCTCGTGCCGTCGCCCGAGAACATGTTCTACCTAGCGGGCTGCGACGGCTGGTCGTTCTATCTGCATCAGATGTTGGTCGTTGCGCAGGATCGTGCAACGCCGATCTGGATCGGCCGGTCGGTCGATCGCGTGGCGGCATCGCGCTCGCCCGTTCTCGATGCAGCATCGATCCGCCCTTATGGCGACGATTGCATCCAGTCGCCGACGCGCCATCCCTACGATTTCGTCGCCGAGCAGATTCTGGCGGAGGGCTGGGGCAACGCGACGATCGCGATCGCGATGGACGGGTATTTCGTGTCGCCGCGCGGCGTGGACACGCTGCGCCGCGGCCTGCCCGATGCGCGGATCGTCGACGACGGCGATTTGGTCAACTGGCGGCGCCTCGTCAAGGAACCGGCCGAAATCGCGTGTATGCGTGAGGCCGCGTCCATCGCCACGGCGGCGTTGACGCGCGCCGTGCCCACGGTGCGCGCGGGACGACGCGCCTGCGACACCGCCGCCGAAATCCTTCAAGCGCAGACCGCGCCGTCGACGGGCGTATCGGGCGACTACACGGCGATTGCGCCGCTGATCATCGACGGCAACGGTCCGGCGATGCCGCACACGACCTGGTCGGATGCGGCTTATCGGCCGGGCCAGCTTGTGGTGCTCGAGTTCGCCGGCGCCTATCGCCACTACCATTGCCCGATCGCGCGCACCGTTTCGATCGGCAAGCCCGACGCGCTGCACCAAGAAGCCGCTGCGGCGATCGCCGCCGGCATGAAGGCGGCGATGCGCGCCTGCGTGCCCGGTGCTGTCGCCCAGGACGTGGCCGCCGAATGCATCGCCGCGATCCAGGCGGCGGGTTTCAAGCGCGCGGGCCGTGTGGGTTACTCGACCGGCATCGGCTTTCCGCCCGATTGGGGCGAACACACGATCAGCTTGCGTTCCGGCGACATGACCAAGCTTCAACCCGGCATGACGCTGTTTTTGATCCCGGCCCTCTGGGGCGATTCCTGGAGCGTGGGCCTCGGCGAAACGCTGCTTATCGATGAAAGCGGTGCCAAACCACTCACCGTTCTCGATTTCGAATTGATCGTCAACGACTGACCCAAACAGGAGGCACATCCATGAAGACATTCGCAACCCTCGCATCGGCCGCAGCTCTTTCGCTGGGCCTGTGCGGTATGGCAGCGGCGCAAGCGCCCGCGCCCGTGCAGATCAAGCCGAGCCCGACGGTCGAGGCGATAAAGGCGCGCGGCGTGATGGCGTGCGCGGGTCATAACGGCTCCAATCTCGGCTTCACCGAAGTCGACGACAAGGGTAACTGGAAGGGCCTGGATGTCGACCTGTGCAAGGCGATCGCCACGGCGATCCTCGGTTCGCCCGACAAGACCAAGTTCGCCGCGATCAGCTTCGCGCAGCGTTGGCCCGCGTTGAACTCGGGTGAGATCGATATCCTGGTCAAGACGACCGACGCGACGATGAGCCGCGACACCGAGCTCGGCTACGTCTTCAGCATTCCGTATCTCTTCGGCGCGTTCCAGTTCCTGGCGCATACCGGCCCGAAGACGGCGGCCGATCTCAACGGCGGCACGATCTGCACTTCGGGCGGTTCGAACAACATCCGCTATCTGTCGGACTTCCTGAAGGTCAAGAACATCAAGGCCGAAGTCCTGACCTTCGACAAGCGCGAGGAAGAACGCGCCGCCTACGCCGCGAAACGTTGCGACGCCAATATGATGTGGGGCCCGACGGCGGCGATCACGCGCGCCGACCAGTCGAACCCGAACGACCATCAGGTCCTGCCCGACGTGATCGCGGTGGCGCCGCAGGTCGTCATCATGCGCGAAGGCGACGAGCGTCTGGTGAAGGTCGTCAACTGGGTGCTGTTCGCGCTGATGATCGCGGAAGAGCAGGGGATCACGAAGGCCAATGTCGATCAGATGAAGGCTTCGCCGCCGAACCCGGTGGTCGAGAAGTTGCTGGGCGTTACGCCCGGTATCGGCCGTCGCCTCGGCCTCGACGAAGCCTGGGCCTACAACGCCATCAAGGCGATGGGTAATTACGGCGAGATCTACGACCGCAACTTCGGTGCGGGCTCGCCCTACAAGCTGGCGCGCGGCATGAACGCGCTGTGGAAAGACGGCGGCGTTCTGGTGCCGATGCTGATCGACTGATCGGCGGACTTGGTATGATGCCGGGCGCATCCATACGGCGGATGCGCCCGGTTTTTTCCGGAAGGATCACGACACTGTCTGGCCAGGGCATCGCGAAGGGCAAATGGGGTGGGACCGGTGCCAAGGCGCTGATCCTGATTCTCGCCGTCGCGGCCGCGATCTGGGTGGTGGATCGTTTGCCTTGGCAAGCGGCGATCGCGGACAGCACGTTCCGCTTCCTGCTGGAGCCGACCGGCTGGGACATTCCCTACGCGATCATTTCCTACACCAGCCGCGACACCTATGCGCGCGCATTGTTGGTGGGGTTGTGCAACACGCTGCTGGCGGGGGCGCTCGGTATTCTCGGCGCGACGATCATCGGCTTCGCCGTCGGCCTCGCCGCCGCGACCGGCAATGTGGTGCTGGCGGGTATCGGGCGGCTTTATGTCGATGTCATCCGCAACATCCCGCTGATCATCCAGGCGATGTTTTGGTATGCGGTCGTGCTGCGCTTGCCGTCGCCACGCGGCGCGCATGAATTCCTGGGCGCGTTTCTAACCAATCGCGGCTTGTTCCTGCCGCGCCCGACCGACCCCGTGATCGCATCGCTGGTATTAGGTGCGGCGATCGCCGTGTTGTTGATCGCCTATAATTTATGGCGCCGCCGCCGCGAAGGCGTGACACCGCTGCGCTTCGGCTGGGATATCGCACTCTTCGCCGTATTCGTGGCTGCACTCTTCTATATTGCGCCCGATCCGCGCGCCATCGGTGCCGCACTTGTCTTCGATTGGCCGCTTCTCGCCGGCCTTAATTTCCGGGGCGGCTTGCGCTTGCCGCTGGAGCTTGCGGCATTGGCGGCGGCGCTTGCCGTCTATCGCGGCGCGTTCCTGGCGGAGATTTTTCGCGCCGGTTTCCGCGCCGTGTCGCAAGGTCAGATCGATGCCGCCAAGGCGTTGGGCCTGTCGCCGCTGGTGACGCTGATCAAGATCCGCATTCCGCTCGCACTCGTCAGCATCATGCCCCCGCTCGCAGGCGAATACATGATCGTGCTGAAGGTGACGTCGATCGGCATCGTCGTCGGCTTTACCGATATCTATTCGGTCGCATCGTCGAGTTCGTCGCTGACCGGACGGCCGCTCGAGGTCATCTTCGTGATGATCCTCGCCTATCTCGTCATCAACTACACGATCGCGGTGGCGATGGACGTGGCGAACCGGCGCTTCCAGATTCCGGGGCGCAAGAATCATGGCTAGCGCCGTCCACGCCATGCGCGGCTTCTGGCGCAATCCGATCGACGGGCTGGTGTCGTTCGCGGCGTTGCTGTTGATCGCGTATCTCGCCGCGTTGTTCATGCAATGGGCCTTCGTCGACGCGGTGTGGCAGGCATCGTCCGCGCTGGAATGCCGCAATCTCGGCAAGGGCGCTTGCTGGGCGGTGATCGAAGCACGCGGGCGCCTGATCTTGTTCGGCCTTTACCCGTTCGAGGAGCAGTGGCGCGCGGCTCTCGCCGGGATCGTGATGATCGTCGCGGGCGTGCTGTCGTGTTGGCGCGGTACGCATACGGTGTTGCGCCTCGCGGCGTTGTGGATCGCGGCCTTCGCCGCCTACATGATCCTGATGGGCGGGGGCATCTGGGGCTTGCGGCCAGTGCCCCGCAGCAATTGGGGCGGGTTGGCGCTCACCTTCTACGTCTTCGCGCTGATGCTGATCCTGGGCATGCCGATGGCGATCTTGCTGGCGATCGGCCGCCATTCCGGGCCGCGCTGGCTGCGCGCCGCCATCGGAATCGTCATCGACGTCGTGCGCGCCGTACCCTTGATCGCGATCCTTTTCGCCTTCGCGCTGGCGATCCCACTGCTGATCCCTGCGGAACTCGCGGGCGAACGCCTGACGCGCGTGGCCGTCGGCTACGCGATGTTCTTCGCCTGCTATCAGGCGGAGATCATCCGCGGCGGCCTGCAGGGCGTGGATCCCGGCCAAGCCGAAGCAGCCAAGTCGCTGGGCTTACGGGGCTGGCAGATCCAAGGTCTCGTCACGCTGCCGCAAGCCTTCCGCATTTCGATGCCGCCGACGGTCAATCAGATCGTCTCGGCATTCAAGGACACGTCCTACGTCTCGATCGTCGGCTTCTTCGATATGACCGCCTCGGCCTCCGCCGCGTTGGGCACGGGCGATTGGGCCTTCGCCTATGTCGAAGTCTATCTGGTCGTGGCGTTGATCTATCTCGTGTTCGGCTATTCCTTGTCCCGCTACGGCGTCTATCTCGAACGTCGAATGGACAAGGCGTTCCGCCGTTGATCCCGTAGCCTTAATGGAATCCGTATGACCGACAGCCGCGCCGCTGATTTCGCCAAAACGCCGTTCTGGTGGATCGCCGCCCCGCGTCCGCCGATCGTCGAAGCGCAACTGCCCGCCAAGGCGGACGTGGTTGTCATCGGCTCGGGCGTGACCGGCCTCAATGCCGCGCGCGAGCTGGCGCGCGGCGGGCGCGATGTGGTCGTGCTCGACCGCGGCGAGGCGGGCATCGGCGCCACGTCGCGCAACGCGGGCCATATCGGCCGCGTGCTGAAGCACGAATTCACGCAGCTCGTGTCGGACCTGGGTCTTGCGAAAGCCACCGCGATCTATCGCGAGATGCAGGCGGCGTATGACTCGGTCGGCGAGGTGACGAAGGGCGAGGGGATCGATTGCGAGTATCGCGTCTCGGGCCGCGTCATCCTCGCCTACACGCCCCAGCAGCTCGAACTGGTCGAGGCCGAGTGCGCGGCGAAGAAGCAGCATCTGGGCGAAGACTACACGATGCTGGATCGCGCGGGCCTCAAAGCCGAACTCGACTCGCCGTTGTTCGTGGGTGGCGCCTATCTGCCGGAATCCGCGTCGCTGCATCCCGGGCTCTATCATCTGGGCCTGCTGGCGGCGGCGAAGAAAGCGGGCGTGAACGTGCTGCCGGGCACGGATGTCCAGTCGATCGACAATATCGGCACGGCGGCGGTGCCACGCTTCCGCGTGACGACATCGCGAGGGCCGATTGCCGCGCGCGACGTGATCGTGGCGACCAACGGCCACACGGGGCCCGGCATTCCCGGCTGGTTCCGCCGCCGTCTGGTGCCGTTCGACGCGTTCATGATCGCCAGCGAGGAATTGTCGCCGGAAGCGATGCGCGCGATCCTGCCGGGCAATCGCGTCTATATCGACGCGAACCGCAACGTGAATTTCTTCCGCCAATCGCCCGACGGCAAGCGCGTGCTCTATGGCGGGCGCACCGGCGGCCGCCCGCCGGCCGATCTTGCGACGATCGGCGAAAAGCTATTCGCTGACGCGCGCAAGATTTTGCCCGGCCTGAACGGGCGCAAGCTCGGCCGCGTATGGACCGGGCGCTGTGCGGGCACGATCGACCTCTATCCGCATATCGGCACGCAGGACGGTATCCACTTTGCCGCCGGCTATTGCTTCGCGGGCATTCCGATGGGCACCTATCTAGGCCGCAAGCTCGCCTGGGGGATGCTCGGCCGGCCGGAAGGCGAAACCGTGTTCCGCGAGCGCGCGATGCCCGGGCACCCGATCTACTGGGGTAATCCTTGGTTCGTGCCGTTCTACATGAAGTTCTACGACTTCCTCGATTGGCGCGACGGCGGACGCCCCTGACTATGAAGGACGGCACGATATGAGTTTGAAGGATAAAGCTTGCATCGTCGGCATCGGCGAGACGCCGAATACGCGCGGGCCCGGCCGACCGGTGATCGACATGGTGGTCGACGCGTCGTTGAACGCCATCGCCGATTCCGGCGTGAAGCGTTCGGCGATCGACGGGCTGATCTTTTCGTCGTCGCGTTACATCTTCCAGGAATCGGTCGCGGTCCATCTCGGCCTGAAGGATCTGCGCTACACCTCGATCATCGAGATCGGCGGGGCGGCCCCCGTCTCGACGCTGCAATCCGCCGCGATGGCGGTGGCGACCGGTCAAGCGAACTACGTGCTGATCCCGTTCGGCTGCAACGGCTATTCGGAAGCGCGCACATCGGTGCGCGCGCGCCCGGAATCGCAATTCTACGCCGACAATCAAATGAGCCAGGCGGTGAAGAACTACCTGGCGCCCAACGGCGCCTTCGTGCCGGTGCAATATTATTCCTGGATCGCCAACCGGCACCGTCTGCTCTACGGCACGACGCAGGAGGAAATCGCCCAGATTCCGTTGAATTCCCGTGCGAACGCGCAGGGCAATCCGCGCGCCTATATGCGCGACCGGCCGTTGACGATGGAGGCTTATCTCGCCTCGCCGATGATCTCCGAGCCGCATCGGATGTTCGATTGCTGCCTGGAAACGGATGGCGCGGCGGCGTTGATCGTGACGACGCCCGAACGTGCGCGGGACCTCAAGCAACGCCCGGTCTTCGTCAGCGGCGTGGCGGAAGGCCATCCTTATCCCGCCGACGACATCATGAACCGGTCGGATATCCTCGATCTGGGCCTCACCCATATCGCGCATCGCGCGTTCGAAATGGCCGGGGCCACGCCGGCCGATATGGATTTCGCGCAGATCTACGACTGCTTCACCTATGTGGCGCTGATGCAGCTCGAAGCCGCCGGCTTCTGCAAGCGCGGCGAGGCGCGGCATTTCGTGATGAACGGCAACATCGCCATCGACGGCAAATTGCCGGTCAACACGCATGGCGGCCTGCATTCGGAAGGCCATGTCTGGGGCCTGAACCATATCGTCGAAGCCGTGCGCCAGCTGCGCGGGACCGCGCATCGCCAGGTCAAGGACTGCGAGATCGGTGCCGTGACCGGCTGGGGCGATTTCGGCGACGGCAGCATCGCGATTTTGAGGAGATAGGGATGAGCGACACCCCCAAGCCGCTGCCGCGTCGCGACGGGCTGAACGGCGAGTTCTACGAACATTGCGCGCGCGGCGAATTGCGATTCCAGCGTTGCGCGGGTTGCCAAACGTGGCGCCACATGCCGCGCTATTCTTGCGCCGAATGCGGTTCGCGCGACTGGACCTGGGAGAAGAGCAGCGGGCGCGGCAAGCTCTATTCCTGGACGGTCAGCCACCGCGCCTTCCATCCCGGTTTCGCGGGCGACGTGCCCTATGCCGTCGCGATCGTGGAGCTGGAAGAAGGCCCGCGGATCGTCTCGCAAATCGTCGATGCAAAGCTCGACGCGCTCAGGCTCGACCTGCCGCTCGAAATCGTGTTCGAGAAGGTGGCCGACGACGTGACGATGCCGAAATTCCGGATCCGCTAGTCAGCGGTCCGGATGCGGGCATCGACGGCGACGGCGCCGTCGCCCTTCTTGCGCACGATCAGCGGATTGATGTCGAGCTCGGCGACCTTGGGGGCCGCATCGGCCGCGAACAGGCTGACGCGATAGATCGCGTCGACCGCCGCGTCGATATCGCATTCGGGCTTGCCGCGAATACCCTTCAGGATCTTCGCGACCTTCAGGGTTTCGAGCTTGGCGCGGATCGTCGCGGGCTCGGCCGGCGCGGCGAGAACGACCACGTCCTCGATCAATTCGGCCAGGATGCCGCCGGCCCCGAACATCACCATCGGCCCGAATTGCGGGTCGTGTAGCGCGCCGACGATTAGTTCGGCTTCGCCGCGCACCATCTCAGCAACGACGCAGCCTTCCAGGCCCGGCCCGACCGATTTGGCGATCTCAATCCAAGCCGCGTGCACGGCGGCCGCGTCGGCGAGATTGAGCTTTACGGCCCCCTTGTCGCTTTTGTGGATCAGCGTTGCGCCGAAACCCTTCAGCACGACCGGATAGCCGATCTTGTCGGCTTCCTGGACGGCCTGTTCGGCGTTCGCTGCCTTGGCTTCGCGCGAGACGCCCACGCCATAGCCGCCCAGCAACGCCTTCGCTTCGAACTCGCCCAGCATCGTGGCCTTCGGCAGCTTGGCGGCGTCGACGCGCTTCACGTTCTTCGGTCGCTCGGGCGGTGCCTTGACCGCGGGGCGCGACTTGAACCAGCGGCGGAAGACTTCGACGCTGTCCTCGATCGAATCGACGGCGAGGGCGCCCAGCTCGGCGGCGGCCACGCGCGCCTTGTCGCCGTTGGAGCCCGGCAGCACGGCGAAGACGATCGGCTTCTTGCCGGCGACGGCGTTGGTCATTGCGGTGACCATCTCGTCGAGATTATGCGCGGTCCCCAGCACGCCGATGATGCCGCCGACATCCAGATCTTCGGACACGATCTTGGCGCCGCCGTCGCCCACATCGATGAAGCTGTTGTCGCGCAGATTGGCGAAATCGAGCGGGTTGGCGGTCAGGCCCGGCGTGTATTGCTCTTCCAGGCGCTTGACCGTCTCGGCCGCGAATTTCGACAAGCGCACGCCGGTTTCGGTTGCGACATCGGTCGTCTGCACCAAAGCACCGCCGGAGGGCGAGAGCAGGGCGATGCCGCGCCCTTGCGGCGCTTCCCCGAATTTGTCGTAGAGGAAAGCGAGCCGCGCCATCGCCAACTCGCTCTCGACCAGCACGATGCCGGCGGCTTCGCAGCGCGCGGCGAAGGCGGAATAGGCGGAAGCGAGGCTGCCCGTATGCGTGGCGGCCACCACGGCGCCCGCCGAGGTGCGGCCCGATTTGACCAGCAGCAATGGCTTGCCGGCGGCGTGGCAGCGTTTGGCGGCGGCGAGGAAACGCTCGGGATCGCGCAAGCCTTCGACGCTGCACATGACGACCTTCGTGCCGGCATCGTCCGCGTAGTATTCGAGCACGTCGGAAATTTCGATATCCGCCTGATTGCCCAGCGCGATCAGATGGCGGAAGGCCACACCTTCGCGCGCCCCGCGATTGTAGAGCACACCCATCGCCGCACCGCTCTGGCTGACCAGGCTGATATTGCCGAGACGGGCCGGCACTTCGCGCATCGCGAGCGACGCGTTCATCAGCACTTTCGAAGGGGAGCTTGCGAGGCCCAGCAGATTGGGGCCGAGGACGCGCATGTTCAGCGAACGAGCCAGCGCGATCATCTCCTTTTCTTCCTTGCGGCCGGCTTCGCCGGTTTCGCTATAGCCGCCGGTCATCATGACCAGATACTGGACCTTGGCGGCGGCGCAATCGCGGATCGCGTCGGGAATGGCGCGCTTGGGAATGGCAAGAACGGCGACGTCGATCGGGCCGGGTGCCTCGCTGACCTTGGCGTAGGATTTCAGGCCCATGACCGAAGGGCGTGCCGCGTTGATCGGCACGAGATTGCCCTGATAGCCGCCCTTGATGAGGTTTTCGAGCGTCAACCCGCCGAATTTCTTGGCGTTGTCGGAAGCCCCGACGACGGCGATACCACGCGGCGAGAACACCTTATCCAGCGACATGTCCAACTCCAGAAGCGGCGAACGCATAAAGTTCTATTATGAACAAATAACTTTTTCAAGAATCCGATTTATATGGATAACGGAAGATATAAATAGTACCGTTTGGTGCATATCGACGGAATGGAGTTTCCATGGCGCATATCCGGGGTGTGGGGCTGACCGCGTTCGGCCGGCTGGAAGGCGAGGATACGCAAAGCCTTCAGGCGGCGGCGGCCGAAGCGGCGTTGAAGGACGCCGGTCTGAAACGCGAGGATATCGACGGGGTGATCTGCGGCTATAGCCACCAGCTGCCGCATATCATGATCGCGAGCCTGTTCGCCGAGTATTTCGGCATCAAGCCGACCTATTGCCATGGGGTGTCGGTGGGCGGGGCGACCGGTTCGGCGATGATCATGCTCGCCAACCGCCTGGTCGATGCGGGCCAGTGCAAGAACCTGCTGGTTCTGGCGGGCGAAAACCGCCTCAACGGCAAGAACGATCACACGCTGAAGACGATCGCCAGCTGCGGCCATCCCGATTACGAGGATCCGTTCGGCCTGACCATCCCGGCCTATTACGGCTTCATGGCGTCGGCCTATATGAAGCGCTACGGCATCACCGAGCGCGACCTCGCCGAACTCGCCGTGCAGATGCGCGCCAACGCGGCGCGCCATCCGCTGGCGCATCAGCGCAAGCCGATCACGGTCGACGACGTGATGAACTCGCGCAAGATCGCCTCGCCCTTGAAGCTGCTCGATTGCTGCCTGATCTCCGACGGCGGCTGCGCCGTCGTGCTCAGCAAGGAACCAGGCCAAGGTAAGCCCGTGCGCATCGCGGGCTCGGCGCAGACGCATCCCTACCAGCATGTGATCGCGGCCCCCGACCTCGCCAGCTACGATTCCGCCAAGGCGCTGGACGCGGCGTTGGCCGAAGCCAAGACGACGCGCGAGAAGATCGAGATCGCGGGCATCTACGATTCGTTCACGATCACGCTGCTCGGCTTCGTCGAGGAGCTGGGCCTCGCCAAGCGCGGCGACGCGGCGCGCGCCTTCCGGGCGGGCGAGTTCGCACCCACCGGCCGCCTGCCGATCAACACCCATGGCGGGTTGATGTCGTTCGGCCATTCGGGCGTCGCGGGTGGCCTTGCCCATATCATCGAAGTCTATCTGCAGATGGCCGGACGGGCGGGTGAGCGCCAGATCGGCCAGCCGAAGACTGGCCTCGTCCATGGCGAAGGCGGCATCTTCTCGTCGCAGGTCAGCCTCGTTCTCAAGCAGGAATAGCCCCATGAGCACCGTTGCCGAACGATTCTGGGATGGGTACGCGAACCGCAAGGTGCCGTACCAAAAATGCGCCGAATGCGGAAACGTGCAGAGCTATCCGCGCCCGATCTGCCATGGCTGCGGCTCGAAGAAGCTCGACTGGCACGAAGCGAAGCCCGAGGGCACCGTCAGCGGCGCCACGACGGTTTATCGCGCCCCGTCGAAGGAATTCGAATCGCTGGTGCCGTATCGCCTGTTGCTCGTCGATCTCGCGGAAGGGTTCCGCATCATGAGCCACGCCGAAGCCGATGTGGACGTGGGCGACAAGGTCGCGATCGACTTCAAGGAGATCGGCGGCCGGCTGTTCCCCTACGGCCGCAAGCGCGCGTAAAGGCGGCATCGTGGCGTCGGCGGCCGATAACCGGCGCGGCGTCCTGGCGATGCTGCTGTCGGCCGCTGTCGTCACCAGCAGCGACATGTTCATCCGCGCAGTTACCTTCATCTTCCCGACGGGGGAGGTGCTGGCGACGCGCGGGCTCGTCGTGATGGCGTTGATCGGCACTGCGACCGCTATCCTCGTACCCGCACCCCTTCTGCGCCTGGCATTTCAGCCTTTCGTGCTGCTGCGTGCGCTGTGCGAGGCGGTGATGGTCGTGCTGTTCGTGATGGCGCTGCCGCATATGATCTTCGCGGACGTGACGGCGGTGTTCCTGTCGTCCTCGCTGCTGTCGGCGGCCCTGGTCGCAGGCATCGGATTCGAGCGTGTGGGGGCGGCGCGCTGGGCCATTCTGCTGATCGGCTTCGGCGGTGTGGCGATGGTCGTGCGACCGACCTTCGAGCAGGTGAATATCGGTGCGGTCTACGCGCTCGCCTCGGCGTCAATGATCGCGGTGCGCGATCTCGTCACCCGCAAGATCGATCCAGCGACGCCGACGATCCTGATCACGATGGTGACCGCCACGACTGTGACGTTGCTGGGATTCGCGCTGATGCCGTTCGAAGCACGGTGGCGCCTGCCCGCAGCGCACGAGGCGGGCATGTTTCTCGCCGCTGGCGTATTGGTGGCGGGCGCAAATCTGCTGGGCGTGGTCGCCTATCGCCGGGCGGATATCTCGGTGGTCGCTCCGTTCCGCTACACTGCGTTGCCCTTCGCGATCGTCGCATCCTTCATCGTCTGGGGCGAGATGCCAGATTTCTGGTCGATCCTGGGTGGGGCGACGATCGCCGCAGCCAGCATCGCGGCGATCTGGATGCAACGCGCGCGGCGTTGACGTTTCCCGCAACTCGCCGCGCGATCTCCCGGAAACCCCATCTTTAACCAATTGAATTCACGTAATGTCCGCTTGCGTTGACAGGGTCGGGGTCGCGGGATTCAATCCCTGTCGCGCCTACCATCCGGACCTCCTGAAAATCGGAATGGTTGCCGTCAGGCTACCCAGCCATGAGGTTGTCGCCAGACCCGTGGCGACAATCGGTTGTCTCTGCTGGACATGGCGAGACTTTTTCGTCGCGCGCGAAAAAATTCTAACTTGGGCATGTTGCGAGTGTGCGCGTAGCGTATCTCCTATGCAAAGCGAGCATCCCATCACGCGCGATCCGGCCCACGCGACCTATCGCGCCCCCGCCGCTTCCCATGAATCGGGTGCGGCGGCCTCCGGCCCCGGCGAAACGCGCGCTGCGCCGCAGCTTTGGCGCCGCGTGCAAGACGGCGCACGCAACTTCCTCGGCAATCTCGCCGGCTGGTGATTCGAATTTTCTGCGTGGCGCGTCAGTATAATTGAGATGCGCCCGCGCGGGCCGCACCGCAAAACCGGTCGGCTATGGCCGGTGATTTCACGGAACTGACGCGGCGCTTCGAGGGCTTGGCGGCGGCGGATATCGTCGCGCTGGGCGTGCGCGATATCTTCAAAGGACGGATCGCATTGGCGACGTCCTTCGGCGCGGAATCGGCCGTCCTTTTGCACATGGTCGCCGCGGCCGATCCGGCCACGCCGGTCCTGTTCGTCGATACCGGCAAGCTGTTTGGCGAAACGCTGCGCTTGCGCGACGAGCTGACCGCGCGTTTGGGCTTGCGCGATGTGCGGAGTTTGCGCGCCGACCCCGCCGCCGTGCGCGCGGCCGATCCCGACGGCTTCCTGTTCCGCGACGATCCCGACCGTTGCTGCGCCGTGCGAAAGGTCGCGCCCTTCGCGGCGGCCTTGGACGGGTTCGATGCTTGGATCAACGGCCGCAAGCGCCATCATGGCGGGACACGCTCGGAACTCGGCGTCGTCGAACAAGACGGCGCCCGGATCAAGCTCAATCCGCTGGCCGATTGGGGCCCCGCCGAAATCGACGCCTATCTCGATCGCTACGATCTGCCGCGCCATCCGCTGGTCGCGGACGGGTTCGTGTCGATCGGCTGCTTCACCTGCACCGAACGCGTGGCGCCGGGCGAAGACTCGCGCGCCGGGCGCTGGCGGGGCACCGCCAAAACCGAATGCGGAATCCATGGTTCCGCGCGACCCAAGGAAACGGCCTGACATCATGGACGATCTCGACCGCCTCGAAGCCGACTCTATCCATATTCTGCGCGAAGCCTACGCGTCGCTGCGGCCGCTCGTCATGCTGTGGTCGTTGGGCAAGGATTCGAACGCGATGATCTGGCTCGCGCGCAAAGCCTTCCTGGGCGAGGTGCCGTTCCCGGTCGCGCATCTCGACACCGGGCTCGAGTTTCCCGAGACTTATGCGTTCCGCGAGCGCTATGCCAAGGAATGGGGCCTCAAACTCATCGACGACGCTTGCCCGCCGATCGAGGAGGTCGATCCCAATCTGCCGCCCAATTCGCGCTTGGCGGCGCGCAAGAGCCTCGGCCTGCGCCAGGCGCTGACGCGCCACGGCTTTAAAGGCGTCATCGCCGGGATCCGGCGCGACGAACAGGCGACGCGCGCCAAGGAACGCGTGTTCAGTCCGCGCGGCGCCGATGGCGCTTGGGATTTCCGCGATCAGCCGCCGGAATTCTGGGACAGCTATCACCCGGCACCGCCGCAAGACGGGCATGTGCGCGTCCATCCGTTGTTGCGCTGGACGGAGATTGACGTGTGGCGCTACATCCAGCGCGAAAGCATTCCGGTCGTGCCGCTTTATTTCGCCAAGAACGGCAAGCGCTATCGCTCGCTGGGCGAAATCGGGATCACTTTCCCGATCGACAGCGACGCCGCCGATATTCCGTCGATCCTGGCCGAACTCGCCGCGACGCGGGCCCCCGAACGCGCCGGCCGCGCGATGGACCACGACTCCGAAGACGCGTTCGAGCGTCTGCGCGCCACCGGCTATATGTGAGATCGTCCCGATGACCGCTGTTCTGGCGCAAGCCGCCCGTCTTCCCGATGCGATCCCCGCCAACGCCAATGGCGAGGCGCCGTTGCCGATTGTGTTCGTCGGCCATGTCGATCACGGCAAATCGACATTGCTTGGCCGCATTCTCCACGACACGGACTCGCTGCCCGACGGCAAGCTGGCGGAGCTGCGTGCCATCTCGGCCAAGCGCGGGTTGGAGAACGAATGGTCCTTCGCGCTCGACGCGCTGCAGATCGAACGCGATCAGGGCATCACCGTCGACACGACGCAAGTTTGGTTCCGCACGCGCCGGCGCACCTATCGCGCCATCGACGCGCCGGGCCACGCCGAATTCGTGCGCAACATGGCGACGGGCGCTTCGGCCGCCGCCGCCGCCGTGCTGGTCGTCGACGCCAAGCAGGGTATCGGCGAGCAGACGCGCCGCCACGCCGCGATCCTCGATCTGCTGGGCCTGAAGCGCGTCGTCGTCGCGGTCAACAAGATGGATCTGGTCGATTTCGCGCAAAGCCGCTTCGGCGAACTGGTGCGCGAGATCGGGGCTTTGTTCGACGCGCTGGGCGGCGCCGTCGCCGCGATCGTGCCGATCGCCGCGCGCACCGGCGACAATATCGCCACACGCAGCGCCGCGATGCCCTGGTATCGCGGCGCCACGCTGCTCGATGTGCTCGATGGGTTCGACGCGCCCAAGCCCTTGTCCGACGGACCGTTGCGCTTGCCCGTGCAGGACGTCTATCGCCGGGGCGACAAGCGCTTCGTGGTCGGGCGCATCGAAAGCGGCCGTTTGGCTGTCGGCGACGGGATACGGATCGTGCCGGGCGGGCGCCTGGCGCGTGTCGCCGAGTTTCACGATTGGAACCGGACGACGCCGCGCACGCGCGCGGAGGCGGGCGAGAGTGTCGCGATCGCCTTCGACACCGAAGTGTTCGCCGAACGCGGTTCTTGGATCACCACGCCCGATACGTCGCGTGACGCGGGCGATGTTCTGCGCGTACGACTGTTGTGGCTTGGTGCCGAAGCGCTGGCACCCGGCAAAGTGCTGCGCGTGGCTTTAGGCACCGGGCAGCGAGAAGCGAAGATCGAGCGGATCGGCCAAGTGATCGAGCCCGGGCACGGAACGGCGAAGCCCGGCACGCTGGGCCGCAACGGTCTCGCCAGCGTCGATCTGAAACTCGTCGCGCCGATCGCGGCGGATAGTTTCGCCGAGTTGCCGGCGACGGGGCGCGGGATCGTGGTGGAGAACGGCCGCGTCGTCGGCGGTTTCGTCGTCGAGCGCGCGACGGATGCGGTGATCGCGGCCTCCGAAAAATTGATTTTCCCGACCGACGATCCGATCGATGCGGCGGCGCGTCATCGCGCCAACGGCCATCGTGCGGGCGTGTTTTGGCTCACCGGTCTGTCGGGGGCGGGCAAATCGACGCTGGCGCAGGCGGCGGCGCGCCGTCTGTTCGAACGCGGTCGTCAGGTCCGTATTCTCGACGGCGACGATCTGCGCAACGGTCTCAATGCCGATCTCGGCTTCGCGCCCGAGGACCGCGACGAAAACGTGCGCCGCACGGCGCATGTGGCGCGGTTGTTCGCGCAAAGCGGCTTCCTCGTGATTGTGGCGTTGATCTCGCCGTTGCGCACCCATCGCGATTTGGCGCGCAAGGTGGTGGGCGACGATTTCCACGAGATCCATATCCAGGCGGATATCGATGCGTGCCGCCAGCGCGATCCCAAGGGCCTCTACGCGCGCGCCGACGCCGGGAAAATCGGCGGCTTCACGGGCGTATCGGCGCCTTACGAGGATCCCGCGTCGCCCGATTTCGCCCTCGATACGGTCGCGTTGTCGCCGGCTGAAGCGGTCGATCGTTTGGTGGACTTCGTCGAAACCCACGCCGCCCGCGCCCGTTAGGCGCGTTTCACGCGCGAAATAGAATTGCTCACTTGTCGGCGGGCCCGGCGCGGCGTTCAATCGTCGCGTCGGGCCTTCGTTCGACCGCGGCAATTTGCGACCCGCTTGCGCCGCGTCACCAAACGCTAAGAAAGGTCAACCCATGTCGAAAATGACCGTTTTTCCCCATCGGCGCGTCCGCCTGGACGATCCGGAACCCGCGATCGCCGATTTGCTCGACGATCCCGTCACGCATGCCGTGATGCGGCGCGACGGCGTGACGCGTCAGACGATTCTGCGCACGGTCGAGGCGGCGCGTGCGCGCCTGGGCCTCGGCTTCGCGGATCGCGTCGGGGCGGGGCTTTGTTGCGCTGCCTGAATAGGCGCGCCGAATACCGGTAAAGACGGCCGGGCCCTTCGCGGGGTCCGGCCGTTTCGCTTTCGGATATTCCGACGGTCTAGGCAGCGTCGGGATAGGCGCGCAAGCGGCGGGCCGACAGCGCAAGCTCGTGACCGACCGTCAGCGCCTTGTCGTCGGCGGCATGCCGATCGAACTCGGCCACCAGCGTGGCGCCCGCACCGGGCACCTGGACGACCACCCCGACCGTCGGTCCGCTGGCGACCACGTCGCGCACGATCCCGGTCAAGCGCTGTCCTTCGGCTTCGTTGCTCGCGATCGGCAACAAATCGGTGTGACGGATATAGGCGAGTGCGGGCCCATCGGGCAGATGGGCGGGGGCGCGGATCTCCAAGCGCAAGGCCGGAATCGTCAAGCGGCCCGCCGCGACGGTGCCCGCGAAGCGATTCGCTTCGCCCAGGAACTCATGCACGAAGGGCGTGGCGGGATCGTCGTAGATCGCTTGCGGCGTCCCGACCTGCACGATCTTGCCGCGATCGACGACGGCGACGCGGTCGGCGAGCTCGAACGCTTCCTCCTGGTCGTGCGTGACCAGGATGGAGGTGAGGCCGAGTTCGGCGTGCAAAGCGCGCAGCCAGCGGCGCAGTTCCTTACGCACGCGCGCGTCCAGCGCGCCGAAGGGTTCGTCGAGCAGCAGCAGACGCGGCTCGACGGCCAGGGCGCGGGCGAGCGCCACGCGCTGGCGCTGGCCGCCGGAAAGTTGCGTGGGATAGCGGCCGCCGAGATCTTTGAGGCCGACGCGGGTCAGCAACTCCTGCACGCGCGCGGCGATCGCATCGGGCGATGGGCGCGCGGCGCGCGGGCGCACTTCCAGGCCGAAGGCGATGTTCTTCGCGACCGTTAAATGACGGAACAACGCGTAGTTCTGGAACACGAAGCCGGCCTTGCGCTCGCCGGCCGGCAGATCGGTCGCGTCGATGCCGTCGATCGCCACATTGCCGGCGTCGGGAAAATCGAGGCCGGCGACGATGCGCAGCAAAGTCGTCTTGCCCGAACCCGAGGGCCCGAGCAGCGCCAGGAATTCGCCCGGCTCGATGTCGAGCGACACGCCGTCGAGGGCGCGGAAAGCGCCGAAGGATTTTTCGATGCCACGAAGATTGACGGACATGGGGGAGACCTCAATGACGATGCGCGGCGGCGAGATCGTCGGCATGCCGCCATTCGAGATAGGATTTGGCGCCCAGCGTCACGAGGGCGAGCAGCGCCAGCAGCGAGGCGACGGCGAATGCGCCGACGAAATTGTATTCGTTGTAGAGAATCTCGATATGCAACGGCATCGTCGTCGTCTCGCCCCGGATGCGGCCCGAGACGACCGAGACGGCGCCGAACTCGCCCATCGCGCGCGCGTTGGACAGCAATACGCCGTAGAGTAACGCCCAACGGATATTCGGCAGCGTCACGCGCAAGAAGGTCTGCCAGCCCGAGGCGCCGAGCGACAGCGCGGCTTCCTCCTCGGACACACCTTGATCCTGCATCAGCGGGATCAATTCGCGCGCGACGAAGGGGAAGGTGACGAACAGCGTCGCCAGCACCAAGCCGGTGACGGAGAACACGAGTTGGATATCGTGTTCGCGCAGCCAGGGCCCGAAATAGCCCTGCGCGCCGAACAGCAGCATGTAGACGAGGCCCGAGATGACCGGCGACACCGAGAAGGGCAGATCGATCAGCGTGATCAAAAAGCTCTTGCCCTTGAATTCGAACTTGGCGATCGCCCAGGCGGCCGCCAAGCCGAAGACGAGGTTGAGTGGTACTGCGATCGCCGCGACCAGCAGCGTCAGTTTGATCGCGAGCCACGCGTCCTCCTCGACGATGTTGTCGAGATAGACCGCCCAGCCTTTGCGCAACGCTTCGCTCAGCACCGCGAAGAGCGGCAGCACGATGAACGCGGCCAGAAAGGCAAGACCGATCGCGATCAGCACGATGCGGATAACCGGGGCTTCGGTCGTCGCGCGGCGCGCGCGCGCCGTGCCGGCGCTCAGGCTCAACGCGCCCATTTGCGGCTCCAAGCTTGCAGCAAATTGATGCCGAGCAGCGCGAAGAACGAGAAGATCAGCATCATGACGCCGATCGTCGCCGCCCCGGCGTAGTCGAATTGCTCGAGCTTCACGACGATCAGCAGCGGGGCGATCTCGGATACCATCGGCTGGTTGCCGGCGATGAAGATGACCGAGCCGTATTCGCCGACCGCGCGGGCGAAGGCGAGCGCGTAGCCGGTGAGGATCGCTGGAAGCAGCGCGGGAAGAATCACCCGGCGAATCGTTTGCCAGCGATCCGCGCCCAGCGTCGCGGCGGCTTCCTCGATATCGGGCTCGAGATCCTGCAGGACCGGCTGGATCGTCCGCACCACGAAAGGCAGGCCGATGAAGATGAGGGCGATGACGACGCCGACCGGCGTGAAGGCGATGCGGATTCCGGCGGGCGCGAACCACGAACCGATCCAGCCGTTCTGCGCGTAGATCGCGGTCAATGCGATACCGGCGACGGCCGTCGGCAGCGCGAACGGCAGATCGACGATGCCGTCGAGCAGGCGACGGAAAGGGAAGTCGTAACGAACGAGCACCCAGGCGAGGATCGTCCCGAACACGGCGTTGACGGTCGCCGCGATGAAGGCGGCGCCGAAGCTCAACCGCAGCGACGCCCAGACGCGCGCGTCCAGAACCACGCGCCAGAACCCATCCCAGCCGAGTTCGATGGGCTTGATGACGAGCCCGGCGAGGGGGATGAGCACGATCAGGCTCAGATAGGTGACCGCGAAGCCGAAGGCCAGATTGAAGCCTGGCAGGATCGACGGCCGCCGAAAAGAAGCGCTGATCGTGCTCATCGCGTTCAGCCGGCCGGCTTGTAGAGTTGGTCGAACGTGCCGCCGTCGCCGAAATGCGTCGGCTGGGCTTTCGACCAGCCGCCGAACACTTCGTCGATCGTGAACAGCGGCACTTTCTTGAAGACGTTTTCGTTCTTCGCGAGCAGCGCCGCGTCGCGCGGACGATAGAAATGCTTGGCCGCCAGTTCCTGGCCCTCCGGCGAGTAGAGATGCTCCAGATAGGCCTTGGCGAGCGCGCGGCTGCCCTTGCGGTCGACGTTCTTGTCGACGATCGCGACGGGCGGCTCGGCCAGGATCGATACCGACGGCACGACGATGTCGAACTTGTCCTCGCCCAATTCCTTCAGAATCAGGAAGGCTTCGTTCTCCCACGACAGGAACACATCGCCCACGCCGCGCTGGCCGAACGTCGTCGTCGATCCGCGGGCGCCCGTGTCGAGCACGGGCACGTTGCGGTAGAGGGCGCGGATGTACTCGCGCGCGGCGTTCTCGTTGCCGCCCGGCTGGCGCAACGCGTAACCCCAGCCCGCGAGATAGTTCCAGCGTGCCCCGCCCGACGTCTTCGGGTTCGGCGTGACGACCTGGACGCCCGCCTTCACGAGATCGTTCCAGTCTTTGATGTTCTTCGGATTGCCCTTGCGCACGACGAACACGATCGTTGAGGTGTAGGGCGACGAATTTTGCGGGAATTGCGCTTGCCAGTCCTTGCGCAGGATGCCGCGTTCCGCGATCGCGTCGATATCGTAGGCGAGCGCCAGCGTCACGACATCCGCATCGAGTCCGTCGATCACGGTGCGGGCTTGCGTGCCCGAGCCGCCATGCGAGGTGTTGATGCGGATTGCCGGGTTGCCGCGCGATTGCCAGAGCTTGACGAAGTTCGCGTTGTACTCGCGATAGAGCTCGCGCGTCGGATCATAGGATACGTTCGTCAGCGTCGTCGGCGCCTGCGCGGCGACGCCGCGCGGCAGGAAACCGGCGGCGATGGCGCTGGCGCCGAGCGCGAGGGCGGAACGGCGGGAGAGGGATGCGAGGGTCATTTCGGGCTCCTTCACGTCGGATGACGTTGGGGCCAAACTGGCGTTGCGCCGTTTCGGCCGCCATTTAGAAGTTCTCGCCGGAGATGCGGGAAAGTTTAAGCCCGAGGGCGGATGGCGACGGATTTAGAAAAACGAAGCCGCGATTCAAATTTTCGAAACGGCGGCGATGCCGGCCGCAAAAGAAAAGGCCGCGCGAGGGACGCGCGGCCCAAGTTGGGGAGGAAGCCGGACGGGGAGCCGTCCGGGTCGCGCCGCCATCCATCCGGCGCGCGACGGTTTTCGCGCGAGAAATCGGCGTCGCGCCACTCAATCTTTCTGATCGAATATTGAGAAACGTTGCGTGCGGCGACGATCACAGCCGCGACGTCGGTCCTATCGCTGCGCGTTGCGGGATATCGCTCTCGAATGACAAAGCGCCTTGCTTCTGCGCCGTGCGATACATCCGTCGCGATTCGGATTTCCCGCAGCTCGCCGCGCGACCTGCGGGAAACCCCATTCCTAACCGATTGATTTCACACGCTGTCCGCGTACGTTGACATAGTAGGGGTCACGGGTTCAATCCCTGTAGCGCCCACCATCCGGACCTTCACGGTCGAGTGGCCGAAGTCGGCGCTTTTGAGAGCGGCGGAGACGCTCAGATCGAGCACGGTCTTCTAGTCAAAGTCTTGTTGAGCGGCGAAGCGCCGGATTACGTGCTCGTTCTCAAACGCAGATGCATCCGCTGGAATTCCCCACAGATGCGGCGTGCTCCACGCTGTTGTTGAGACTTCATGGTCTGCCGCATCTTGGCTCCGAACAGCCTCAGCGGTACGCCAAGTTCCGAAAATTCGATGGAGCATTTTTTGGTGCGCTTCGCTTGCGGGGCGGCCTCGACACGAAGCCGCCCCACCGCGGATCTCAGTTCAATCCCAGTGTTGGGTACTTCGTGGCGCCGAGCGCATGGATGACGCCGCGCAGTTCGGCGAGACCCTTCAGCCGGCCGATCAGCGAGTAGCCGGGGTTGATGCGCGCCTTGCCGATATCGTCGGCGATCAAATGCCCGTGGTCGGGGCGCATCGGGATCAGCCAGTCTTCGCGGCCCGCATCCTTGCGCTTCTGCTGCTCGGCCATCAGTGCGTCGATCACCGCGACCATGTCGGTGTCGCCGTCGAGATGTTCGGCCTCGTGGAACGAGCCGTCCGGCTCGATCGTCACGTTGCGCAGATGCGTGAAATGGATGCGGTCGCCGAATTCCTTCGCCATCGCCGGCAGATCGTTGTCGGCGCGCGCACCGTAGGAGCCCGTGCAGAAGGTGAGGCCGTTATTCGGCGAGTCGTAGGCTTTCAACAGATGACGCGCGTCCTCCGCCGTCGAAACGACGCGCGGCATGCCGAATAGCGAGTAGGGCGGATCGTCGGGGTGGATGCACAGATTGACGCCGAGATCCTCGGCGACCGGCGTCACTTCCTTTAGGAAGTATGTGAGGTTCGCGCGGAACTCGTCGTCCGGCATCGAGGTGAAGTCGAGCAGCGCTTCCTTGAACGCTGGACGGTCGAATTTGCGCTCGGTCGCCGGCAGGCCGGCGATCAAGTTCTTCTCGATCGTCGCGATTTGCGCGTCGTCGAGGGACTCGAACCGCGTTCTCGCCTCGGCGACGCGCGCAGGCGTGTAGTCGCCTTCGGAATTCGGCCGCTCCAGCACAAAGATGTCGTAGGCGGCGAAGTCGATTGCGTCGAAGCGCAGCGAATAGCCGGCATTCGGTAGCGCCCACATCAAATCGGTGCGGGTCCAATCGACCACCGGCATGAAATTGTAGCAAATCGTCTTCACGCCGGCCTTGGCGACGGCGCGCATCGAATCCTTCCAGCTGCCGATCGCCTCGGATCGCTTGGCGCTTGCGATCTTGATTTCGTTGCGCACCGGAATGCTTTCGACCACGTCCCAACTCAGGCCCGCGGCTCTGATGGTATCGCGATGGCGATCGACCTCGTGCTGCGGCCAGGTCGAGCCGTCATAGATGTGATGGAGCGCCGAGACGACGCCGACGGCACCGGCCTGTTTGATGTTCTCGAGCGTTACCGGGTCGTTCTCGCCGAACCAGCGCCAAGTCTGTCGCATTTTTCTCTCCTTTTTCTTCCCGCGTATCGGGAACGCGGTCCCTATAAAACGAAACGGCGCGCGGTTCCGGAAAGAACCGCGCGCCGGCCTGCGTCAGTTATGCCGGGCTCAGACGCCCGACATGCATTTGCTGAGATACTCCTGAGCGCGTGCGAGGCCGATTTCGGGTGCGGGCAATTGCTCCGGCACCCAACGGGTTTCGTATTCCAGCGAGGAATCGCCGGTGAAGCCGGCCGCGCGAAGATCGCGATAGATCCCAACCCAAGGAATGACGCCTTCGCCCGGCACCACGGCGCGCCGGCCGTTCGGATACTCGGGCGCGAAGATGTAGTCCTTGAGGTGGATATGCCGGATGCCGTCGGCCTGCATACGCAGGCTTTCCGGGTAATCCTCCTTCTTGTCGCGGATCAGATTGGCGGGATCGTAGATGATGCCGACATTCGACCGATCGACCGCGCGCCAGATGCGAACCGTTCGGGCGGCCGTATCGGCCATCGAGCCGTCGTGATTCTCGATGTTGAGCGCCACGCCGTGCTTGGCGCCGATGGCCGCGAGCTTACGGATCTGCTCGACGAGCAGATCGAGCGAGGCGTCCCATTTGTCGTCCGGCATGTCGATCCCGGCGAGAACGCGGATCTTGTCGGCCCCCAGCGCCGCCGCATGTTCGATCGCGCGCGTAAAGCCCGCCATTGCGCGGGCGCGGACCGTCTCGTCGGGGTCGTTGATCGCCTTGTCGTAGGGCGTGAGGGCGCGGATCGGCATGCCGCGATCGGCGCCCGCCTTGGCGAGGGCGCGCGCGTCCTCGATCGGAGCCGTCGGGCTCAGCGAGCAATGGTAATTGGCCTGCGTGACAAGATCGACGCCGTCATAGCCGAGTTTCTTGGCGAGCTCGATCGCGCCGATCGGATCGAGTTTCGGCGTCGCCATGGTGTGAAGCAGCAGTTTCATGGTGGTTACGCTTTCATCTTTTCGCGGGCCGGTGCTGCGGCGACAGGCCCCATGCCGGCGGCGATCGCCAGTTCGTGGATATGCAGCTTCTCCGCTTCCGAAACGCCGAGCTGAGGGGCGCGGACGGTCGCATGCGGGAACAAACCTTGGAACTTGAGGAGTTCCTTCATGCGCGGACGGAAGTCGCGCACCGGTGCGCGCCAGCAATAACGCGCGATCGGCGCCAAGCGGTCCCAGATCGCCTTGCCGCGCGCATAGTCGCCGGTCGCGACGGCTTGCTGCATTTCGACGAGTTCGCGCGTCGCCGTGCCGGCGAAGCCGATCAGCGCGCCGTCGCAGCCCATCATCAAGGCTTCGAAGATGAACGTGTCGCTGCCGGTGAGGATCGCCGGACGGTCGGCGTATTTGCCCGCACTCTCGACCGCCTGGATGGTCATCTGCGCGTCGAACGACGATTCTTTGATCGCGAAAAGTTGCGGCACCTTGATGATCGCGTCCATCATCGCGGGCGAGAAATCGGGACCCCAGCCGCGTGGGAATTGGAAGGCGACGATCGGCAATCCGACGCCATCAGCCACGCCGCGATGGAACTCGACGACCATTTCGACCGGCAACGGCGAACCCAAGAAAGTCGGGAACGCGGGGAACACGACCAGTCCTTCGGCACCGGCTTTCTTTAGCGCGCGCCCGTTTTCGACTGCCAGTGCGGTGGACCCGGCGAGCACGCCCGAGAGCAGGGGGCAAACGCCATTGATCGCTTCGCGCGATACCTCGATGACTTTGATCTGCTCATCCATGGTGAGCGCCACGACTTCGCTCGCATCCATGTTCATCGCGATCGCCGTCGGACGCTGTTCGGCGATCCAAGCGATATAGCTGCGCAACGCCACCCAATCGATCGACGCGTCGGGCAGCATGGGCAGCAATGGAGCGGAAATCACGCCGGAAAACGGGCGTTTGAGCGTCCTCATAGAGTTCCCTTTCTTGTTTAGACGGATGCTTTGGAGCGCGGTTTGTCCACGCTTTGGAAGTAGCCGACGAACTGGCAGGCCGAAGCGAGATCGCCCGCGGCGCGCAAGACCTCCGGCACCAGCTCGGCCATGCGCGCCTTGTCGAGTCGCGCGCTCGGGCCGGCGATGGTGACGGTGCCGACGACTTCGCCGGTCTGCAGATTCTTGATCGGTGCGGCCATCGCCGACGTCCCGACGGCAGCGCTGTCGAACACGGTCGCGTAGCCGCGTTCGCGGGTTTCGCGCAGACGTTTTATCAGCGCCGAGATGCTGCGCGGCGCGTTGGGGCCATATTCGTTGAGCTTGCCGAAGCCTTGGCTCGCGACGATGCGCAGCGCTTCGTCTTCCTCGAGAAACGCGAGCCATGCGTGACCGGCGGAGGTGCAGAACAGCGCCGCTTCCTGGCCCATGTCGGGATCGTAGCGAAGTCCCGAGCCCGCACCTTGCGCTTTGGCGATCCAAGTGAGGCGCGATCCGTCGACGATCGCGAGGCGGACCAGTTCTTTGCTCGCCAGCGCCAGGCGATCGAGAATCGGCTGCGCAAGATCGACGATGCCGCTCGCCGACAGGCTTTGAAAACCGAGCGAGACCAGTTTCGTGGTCAGCCGGTATTTCTGCGTTTCCGCCATCTGTCGCACGTATCCGTGCTGTGCGAGCTCACCCAGCAGGCGATGCATGCTGGCGAGCGGCATTTGCATTTTCTCGGCGAGTGCTTGCACGCCGATGCCGCTCGGCTCCTGCGCGAGAAGCTCGAGAATTCCGAGTGCTCTTCCAACGAGACCTGATGCCATGGCGGGTTTCCAAAATTTCGGACTTGATTTCCGTAATGGATAGTGTTTTCATTTTCGTGTCAAGGCTGGAAATTCAAAGCCAACGAAATCGAAGGAAAGCGGGAGGACGCAAAATGAAGTCGTCGTTTATGGGAATTCTGAGGGGCCGTTTGGCGGCGGCCGCGCTGGCGGGATCGGCCGCGGCTGTGGCCGCGCCGACCGGGGCGAAGGCGGTCGAGATCGATTTTTGGACGGTTCTGACGACGGCGTCACAGACGCAAGTCATCCAGAAGCACGTCAATCAATGCGTCGAAGGGATGAAGGGCGTCACCGTCAAGTTCTCGTCCGTGACTCTCGATGGCCAATACACGCGTCTGCTGACCGCGATTCAGCGCGGCGAAGTGCCGAACGTGATGAACGCGACCGAAGGCGTCGTCGCGTTCCTGAACGGGCGCGGCGTGCTGTCGCCGGCGACGGGCGTCATCAACGCTCTGGGGCGTGACGATTTCCGCCCTTCGAGCTTGGCGGCGGTCAGCAAGGGCAACGACATTTGGGCCGTGCCCGATTGGGCGCTGCACCAGGAGGTTTGGTACCGAAAGGACCTGTTCGCCAAAGCCGGCCTTCAGCCGCCGAAATCCTGGGCCGAGCTTCTCGCCGCGTCGAAGAAGCTCACCGTCGATACCGACGGCAACGGCAGCATCGACCAATACGGGTTCGCGGTGCCGATGGCCCGCGTCCAGGTGGCGCCGCAGACCTTCTTCCAGATCTTCTACTCGGCCGGCGGCACGCTGCTCGATCCGAAGACCGGCAAATACGCGTTCGCCGACCATAAGAAGACGGCCGTCGAATCGCTTCAGTTCATGATCGATCTTTACAAGGCCGCCTCGCCGCCCGCGAGCGTGGAATGGTCGTACAACGAGTTCCGTACCGGCTACGTCAAGGGCCAGGTGGCGATGACCAACGAATGGGGTGCGGTCGTCGGCATCGCGCAAGAGCAGAACCCCGGCATGCTCGACAATATGAGCGTATTCCCGTTCCCGGGGCCGAGCGCCGACAAGAAGCCGGCGGCGTCGCTGGGCGGCGGCTATTATTACCTCGTCACCAAGGCGTCGGCCGAGAAGACCGCCGCGTCGGAAGCGCTGGTGAAGTGCATGTTCACGCCCGAGCGCGTGGCCGAGCGCACCAACTCGCGGCCGATCTTCGCCATTCCGGCGACGCGCAGCGCGTTCAACCACCCCGTCTATACGTCGAACGAGATGGTGAAGCGCTTCCGTCCGGAGCTGGAGACGATCTTCAACCAAGTGATGGACACTTGGTATCGCTACGGCAGCGAAGCCGGTCTCAATCTCGTCACCGGCCAGATCGAAGCGACGGCATTCGTCGGCGCGGCGATCCAGAACGCGGCCCTCGGCAAGATGACGGCCGCCGAAGCGATCGACTCGATGGACGAGCAGTTCCGCAAGCTCTCCGCGGGCGCCCAATAATGGCTGGAACGGCTGCAATGGCCGGCGCGACTCCCGCGCCGGCCAAGAGGCAGGTCAGACTTTCCTTGCGGGCACGCGAGTGCCTGCTTGGAATTCTGATGTCGTTGCCCGGCATTTTCGTCATCGCCGTCTTCATCGTCTTTCCCGTCGTCGATGCAGTCCGTATCAGCCTCTACGATATCGACGTTCTGAGCGACATCGAGACGTTCGTCGGCTTCCAGAACTACCTCGAGGTCTTCCGCAGCCCGAATTTCGGCACGGTGCTTTTCAATACGGCGATCTGGTCGGTCGGCTCGCTGATCGGGCAATTCGTTTTGGGATTCGTCGCGGCACTGCTCATCAACCGGAATTTGCCGGGGATGAAGCTCGTGCGTTCCATCCTGCTTATGCCCTACGTGGTTCCGGTGATCGCGGTTGCACTGGTGACGCGCTGGTTGCTCGACGGATCCTACGGCATTCTCAGCCATTCGCTGCAGCAGGCCGATCTGCTGGCGCACAACCAATCCGCCCTCGCGAACTCGACCGGCGCCATGATCGCCGTAATCGTCGCGAATGTCTGGCGCAGCTTTCCCTTCGTTATGATCGCCTATTGGGCCGCGATGCAGGGAATCCCGCGCGAGCAATACGAGGCCGCGCGCATCGACGGCGCCAATAAATGGCAGGAGCTGATTTACGTCACCCTGCCGAATCTCGTGCCGGTCACGGTGACGCTGCTGATCCTGCGGCTGTTCTGGACCGTCACCTATTTCGATCTGGTGTGGCTGATTACGCAAGGCGGTCCCGGCTCGTCGACCGAGCATTGGCCGCTGTGGATCTATCAGGAGGCGATGGGATTCTTCCGTTTCGGGCAGGCGGCGGCGATCGCGGTGACGATGTCGGTCACGCTGATCTTTTGCTGGGGGTTGTACGGCGTTTGGAAGCGCACGGGAGGCGGAAAGTGACGATGCGTTCGGTTGTCGATTTTCTGACGCATTACGGCGTGACGCTATTGCTGGTGTTGTTCGTCGCCTTTCCGCTGACTTGGATGGTGATCGCGTCGCTGACGCCCGCGAACGAGTTGTTCACGTCGCCGCCGAAGATGCTGCCCTCGACGTTGACCCTGAACTGGTATCGCGAGACTTGGCAGGCCTCCGACGCGCCGACCTATTTCATGAACAGCCTCATCATCGGACTCAGCACGACGGCCGTTTGCATGATCGTCGGAGTTCTGAGCGCCTATGCGACGACGCGCTTCGATTTCCCGGGCAAGAATCTTTTCCTAGGAGCGGCGCTCGCCAGCTACGTCTTCCCCGCGATCCTGCTGTTCCTGCCGCTTTACTTGATCCTGAATGCGCTACGGCTGACGGACTCTCTGGCGGGCATCATCGTTGCGCATATCGTCGTCAGCTTTCCCTTCGCGGTGTGGATGCTGCGCTCCTTCTTCCAAGGCGTGCCGCGCGAGCTCGACGAGGCGGCGTGGGTCGACGGGGCATCCTATCTGCGCACGCTCGTTTCGGTGATCCTGCCGGTGTGCATGCCGGGGCTTTTCTCTACGGCGATCTTCGTCTTCGTTCTGTCGTGGAACGAATATCTGTTCGCCAGCGTCATCGCGGGATCGGCGGCAAACAAGACGATCACGGTGGGCATCGCGGAGTTCATCACGTCGTTCGATGTGCGGTGGGGCAACATCATGGCGCTGGGCACCATCGCGACCGTGCCCGTCGTCATCATGTTCATGTTCGTCCAGAAGTATTTCCTGAAGGGCGCGCTCGAAGGCGCGGTCAAAGGATAGTTCCGGGCCGGGCGTGCGTGCTCGGATCGGAAAAATGGCGTCTCAAATGAGGAGGAATCGTTAGATGTCGGCGTTGCAACAGCAATCGGGTACGGGTGCCAAGGCGATTTTGTCGGCGGAGGAAATCGCGTTCTATGAGCGCGAAGGCTACCTCGTGCCGAAATACAAGTTTTCGCCCGAAGACGTCGCTAAGATGCAGCGCCTGACGCGTAAGGCCGTCGCGGACAATCCGGATTACGTCAATCAGCCGCTGGTCTGTCTGCACGTCCCCGGCAATCAGGTGCAGCAGATCAAAACAACCAAGGAATGGCTGGATATCGCCGCCCATCCCGATCTGCTGGATATGAGCGAGCAGTTGATCGGCCCCGATCTGGTGCTGTGGGATTGCGGCTTGTTCTACAAGCGCCAGGGCGGCGGCCCGGCCACGCCGTGGCATCGCGACGGCGTTTACTGGCCGATCAAGCCGCTGGCGTCGCTCAGCGTGTGGATCGCGGTGTTCGACAGCATGATCGAGAATGCCTGCCTGCGGATGATCCCGAAATCACATGCCGCCAAGCAGATCGGCCGCCATTCGAAGGAATTCAAGCAGGACGTCATCTTCCAGCATCAGCTTCTTTCCAGCGAGTTTAACGAAGCAGATGCCGTCGATCTGGAGATGAAGGCGGGCGAGCTCGTGTTCTTCAGTCCGTTCACGATCCACGGCGCCAACCGGAATCTCAGCGACCGCGAACGTGCGGGTGTTGCGATGCGCTACATGCCAGCGACGAGCCATTTCGATCGCGCGGCGATGGACCCCGAGCACGCGCGTACGTCGCCGGGAGCGGCCCATCACCTACGGCCGTTGATGTTAGTGCGCGGCGTCGATCGCTGCGGCAAGAACGATTTCGTCACGGGCCACCCGAAAGACGCGGCCTAAGCGGGCGACGATCTCGAAGACGGCTTCCGGCATCTGTCGTGCCGGGAGCCGTCGCCGGATTCGTCCGGACGACTCAACATGAGGGAACTTGGTGCTTCGAATGTCGGACAGCGCGCACTCTGCAGGATCGACGGGCGACCGCGACGGAACCGTCTACGACTACATCATCGTCGGTGGCGGGACGGCGGGAACCGTGCTCGCCAATCGGCTCTCGGCCCGCAGCGCCAATAAGGTTTTGCTTTGCGAGGCTGGCGTCGATACGCCGCCCGGCAATATGCCGCCGGAGATTCTCGACAGCCATCCCGGCCGCGCCTATCTCAGCCCGAAATACACGTGGTCCGGATTGAAAGTCCGCACGCGCGCAATCTCGCACAACAATCCGGGGGAAAATCCGCCGCCCGCGCGGCCCTATATCCAGGCGCGCGTACTGGGCGGCGGCTCGTCGATCAACGGCCAGATGGCCAATCGCGGCTCGCCCGACGATTACGCCGAATGGGAGTCGCGCGGCGCCACCGGTTGGAATTGGGACGGCGTTCTGCCGTATTTCAAGAAGCTCGAGCGCGATATGGATTTCGACGGCCCGCTCCACGGCAAGGACGGACGGATTCCGATCACGCGAATCATGCCCGAATTGTGGAGCGAGCACGCCAAGGCGGCGGGCGAGGCGTTCCGCGAGATGGGCTACGAATATCTGCCCGATCAGAACGGCGAGTTCGTTGACGGGTATTTTCCGCTGCCGATCGCGAATATCTACGACATGCGTGTTTCGGCGCCGATGGGCTATCTCGACCCCATCACGCGCATGCGCCCAAATCTGCGGATGTCGACCGAGACGCAAGTCACTGAACTCCTGTTCGACGGGCTCAAATGCACTGGCGTCAAGGCGCGGATCGGCGGCCGGGATGTCGTCTTCAAGGGGCGGGAAGTCATCATTTCATCCGGCGCCATCTATTCGCCGGCGCATCTGCTGCGCGCTGGTATCGGACCCGAAGGCCAGTTGCGGGACCTGGGGATCCCCGTGCGGCATGCGTTGCCGGGCGTAGGGCAGGGGCTGATGGATCATCCAGCCGTCGCGATCACAGCGTTCGTCAAGCCGTTCGCGCGGATGAACGGCTTCACGCGGCGCCACCATCTTGTCGGCCTGCGTTACACGTCGGGCATCGAGAATGCGCGCCAGGGCGACATGTGCGTCGTCGCCAACACGAAATCCTTCTGGCACGCTGTCGGCAAGCAATTCGGCACGATGGTCATCTGGGCCAACAAATCCTACTCCGAGAAAGGCGAGGTGCGCCTGCGCTCGGCGGATTGGCGCGAGCATCCGATCGTCGAGTTCAATCTGCTCTCCGACAAGCGTGACTTCGATCGCTTGCTCGAGGGTATGTACAAGATGGCGGCGGCGCACGCGCATCCGGCGATGCGCCGCGTGGTCGACGACGTGTTCCCCGCGATCTGGGGCGACCGCGTGCAGCAGCTCGGCGCCGTCACGCTCAAAAACAAAATCTATACCGAGGTGGCCGCCAAGCTGCTCGACGGGCCGGGCCCCATCCACGACTTCCTCATTAACAATTTCGTGCGCGACCGATACACGATGAAGGACGTGATGGGCGATCCGGAATGCATGGAGGAATTCGTGCGCGAAGGGACGATGGGCGTTTGGCACGCGACGTCGTCGTGCCGGATGGGCCGCGCTGACGATCCGATGTCGGTCGTCGATCCGCAAGGCCGGGTCAAGGGCGTGATGGGTTTGCGCGTTTGCGATACGTCGATCTTCCCGGTCATTCCGACGGCGAACACGTTCTTCCCCGCGATGATGGCTGCGGAAAAGATCTCCGATGCCATCCTCGCCGGACAGTAAGGAATTACGCATGAAACTCCGTACGATCGGCACACTTCAAGTATCGGCGCTTGGGCTTGGCTGCATGAGCATGAGCACGCGCTACGGTCCGCCCGCCGACCGCCAGGAAATGATCAAGCTGATCCGCTTGGCGCATGAACGCGGCGTGACGATGTTCGACACGGCCGAATCCTACGGCCCCTTCGTCAACGAGGATCTTCTGGGCGAGGCACTGGCACCGATCCGCGATAAGGTCGTGGTCGCGACCAAGTTCGGTTTCAATATCGATCCGGTGACGGGCGCGCGCGGCGACGGTTGCAACAGCCGTCCCGAACATATCAAGGCGGCGGCGGAAGGGTGCCTCAAGCGCTTGCGCCGCGAACGCATCGATCTTCTGTATCAGCATCGCGTCGATCCGGACGTGCCGATCGAAGACGTCGCGGGCGCGGTCAAGGATCTGATCGCTGCGGGCAAGGTCGGGCATTTCGGCCTGTCGGAAGCGGGCGTCAAAACGATCCGTCGCGCGCATGCCGTCCAGAAGGTCACGGCGCTGCAAAGCGAGTATTCGCTGTTCTGGCGCGAGCCGGAAGCCGAGTTGCTGCCTGTGCTCGAGGAGCTCGGCATCGGCTTCGTGCCTTTCAGCCCGCTGGGGGCGGGGTTCTTGGCCGGCAAGATCGACGAGAATACGAAATTCGATCCGACCGATTTCCGCCTCAGCATCCCGCGGTTCTCGCCGGAAGCCCGCAAGGCGAATATGGCGCTGGTGGAGTTCGTCAAGGCGATCGCGGTGCGCAAGGGTGCCACGCCGGCGCAGGTCGCGTTGGCGTGGTTGCTCGCGCGCAAGCCCTGGATCGTGCCGATCCCGGCGACGACCAAACGCCATCGGCTGGAAGAGAATCTCGGTGGTGCCGAGCTCGTACTGACGCCTCAGGACATCGAGGAAATCGACGCTGGTCTTGCGGGAATCGCCGTCGAAGGCGAGCGCCTGCCGGAATCGGCATTGAAAATGACCGGCTTATAAAAACGAAGGGGAGGGCGCCTATGTCTCAGATGCTCATGAAATTCGAACGCGTCGCTGAAGTTCGTCACGACGGTGAAAGGTTCGATGCCATGCTGAATTTCCTGAAGAAACTCGCGTCGATCTGCTTTGCGCGAATCAGGAAGGCGCAGCGTCGCGCCATGGCGGTCCATCGACGCGCGCTCAAGCACACCAAAGGTCGCGACACGACGCTGCCGCCGATCGGCTAGGGCACCCGGGTCTGAGATAGGATTTCCCGCAAGTCGCCGCGCGATCTCCGGGAAACCCGATCTTTAACCAGTTGAATTCACTGGATGTCTGCGTGGGTTGATGTGGTCGGGGTCGCGGGGTTCAATCCCGCCGCGCCCACCATCCGGAAATCCCGATATTTGAGCCGAGCCAGACGCTCCGTGTTCGATCTAGTAACGCGCGTCGAGGAAGCGCGACATCGCTTCGGCGGCGCGCAACATTTCGGGCAGATAGCGTTCGACGATCGTCGGGCCGTCATAGGTCAGCGTGGCGCTGGTCGAAAGCCCGTAGCGGATACGCCCGCCCGCGCGGATCGGCACGGCGAGTGACGCCATGCCCAGCGCGGTTTCCTGATTGGTGTAGATCCAGCCTTTGCGCCGCGCATCCTCGATCTGGATCATCAGCGCCGCCTTGTCACAGATCGTGAACGGCGTGATGGCAGGCAGTTTGCGGCCGTCGGGGAATCGACGTTCGAAGTCCGCGGGCGACAGATCGCCGAGCAGGATTTTGCCGGACGCCGACGCGTTCGCGGGGAAACGCGTGCCGACCGCCATGTAGTCGCGCTGCAGGCGTTTGGCCGTGGCGCGCGCCACGCAGACGACCTCCGCGCCGTCCAGGGTCATGATCGAACAGGATTCGTCGAGCTTGTCCGAAAGCTCGACCAAGCGCGGCTGGATGAGATTGAGCGCGGGCAGCGACGCGAGATAGGAATAGCCGAGTTGGAGGGCCCGCGCCGTCAAATGGAAGCGCTTGCTGGCTTCGTCGTAGGCAACGTAGCCGAGCTTCACCATCGTGTACAGCACCCGCCGCGCCGATCCGGGGCTCAAGCCCACCTTCTGCGCCACGCCGCTCAACGTCATCGACGGCGAATCCGCACCGAACGCCTCGATCACGGCCAAGCCTTTGGCCAGCGATTTGACGAAATCGGGATCGTCGCTTTGTTCGATGTCGTCGCGGCTCTTCGCCAAATTCGCCCTCACCGAGTCGGATGTTCGACGTTGTCTTTCAAATCCTAGTTTCGGGGCGGGCGCAAGCGTGTCGCGCATCTCAGCCAACCCACCGTAGCGGAGAGGCGCCGGCGGGCTCCGGCGGCAGTTCCCAATGCGCCGGCGTGCCGGAATAGCGGACGATCGGCACGGGATGCTCGATTTCGCCGAACGGCGTGGCGCGGATCGCCAAATCGGCGGCTTCGGGGTTGGGCAAGGTACCGATTCCGCGCGGTCCGTCGGGCCATTGTTCGCGCGGCAATTGTCCCAATTCTTGAAGCCACATCGAACAAGAGGTCAGCGATACCTTCACGTGATAGCTGCCGCCCGTCCGCGCGCGGCGCAAAAGGGCGGCGTTGGCGCCCGCCGCGGCGAGGTAACCGGCCAGATAATCGTTGAGCGTAAAGGTTGCGGCGAGGACGGGCGCATCGAGCGAACCTTCGCCGACGGCGAGTCCGCTCACGACTTGGCCCAACGGGTCGTAACCCGCGCGCGACGCCCATGGCCCGTCATAGCCGTAGCAACTGACCGAAACATAGACGAGGCCCGGGTTGAGTTTCGCCAACGCGGCGGGCGACAAGCCGCGCGCGTCGAGCGAACTCGGGCGCCAGGAATGGACGAAAACGTCGGCGCTGGCGATCAGTTCGCGCAGCTTGGCGAGATCGCCGGGCCGGTCGAGATCGGCGAAGGCGGAGCGTTTGCCGAAACCCGTATCGACGACGATATGCGTCGGGTCGGGTTGATGCGGCGCCGAGACATGGATCACTTCCGCGCCTTGTTCGGCCATCTGGCGCGACACGACGGGGCCGGCCAGCACATGACCCATATCGACGACGCGCAACCCCGCCAGCGGGCGCGCGGCCGGCGCGAAGGGCATCGGCGCGCCGGCGCCGATCGGCTCGATCTCCACCGGCGTGCGCGATGCGAGATGCCGGCCTTGCGGGCTCGCCAGCCATTCGTCGCGCGTTCGCGCGATGGCGCCGATCACCTTGGCGTCGGCGAGCGCATCTTCGAGCTCGTCGGCCCGCCAGCGTGCGACGGCTATTTCGATCGCCGCGGTATCGGCGCCGCAACCGAGAAAGGCGAGCAGGCGGCTGAAATGCTCGTGATAGAAGGCGTGACGCAGCAGATACATCTGCCGTCCATCGGCGGTCGTGAAGAAGACCTTCCGTTCCGACGCGGGGCGCGCGAGCTGCAACGCGTAGCCGTCGCGCTTGATATAGGACACGGTCCGCAAGCCCGGGACGGCCGCACGGCGCAGGCTCACATCTATCGTCTGGGCATCGCCGCCGCGCAGTTTCCAAATGTCCGACACGCCCGCCGCGTTGGCCGCGAGCGCCACGGCGCTCGCCAAAGCCGGGCGGTAGCGGCTCGCCACAATCGGATCTTCGCCCGCGAATCGGATTTCCGGGCGATCGTTGGGCAGGCCGAGGCGGTCGAGCAAAGCGGCCAAGATCTGCGGAGCGTGCGTCTTCATCGTTTCCTCTCATATTCCGAATGACGGAAAAATATCCGTTTCTCGGTGG
Source organism: Alphaproteobacteria bacterium (assembly GCA_017308135.1). NCBI lineage: Bacteria > Pseudomonadati > Pseudomonadota > Alphaproteobacteria > Alphaproteobacteria bacterium. The sequence continues at coordinate 34,673 of JAFKFM010000009.1, read as the reverse complement.
TTTTGATTTGGGAGCGGGAAGGGATGCTTTGGCGTTTATTGCAGTGCAGCGAGAGATTCTTCGTCGATGCGGATTGACAAGCCGTCCGAAGGCAGGCATTTTATCGAATAACGGAAATATTTCCGCAATTCGGAAAATAGTCAAGGGAGGAAAACAGATGTCGCTCCGGCTCGCAGGCCTGTCGGTCTGTCTCGGCGTCGCGCTATCGACGGCCGCGTTCGCGCAGTCCTATCCCACGCGTCCCGTTACGGTGATCGTGCCGTTGCCGGCGGGTTCGGCGGCGGACAGCATGGCGCGCATCGTTCTGCCGGCGGCCGAAAAGCATCTCGGCAAAGCGATCGTCGTCGAAAACGAAGGCGGGGCTGCGTCGATCCCCGGCACCGCGCGCGCGGCGAAGGCCGCACCCGATGGCTACACGCTGCTTTGGGGTACGGTCGCGACGCATGTCGCCAACCCCAATATGTTCCGCAATCTGCCCTACGATCCGGGCAGAGATTTCACCGGCGTGGCGCGCGTCGCGGGGCAAAGTCTGTTCCTCGCGGTGCCGACTTCGGGCGGACTTGCGAATGTCGACGCGCTCGTCGCCAAGGCGAAGACCGGCAATCTGACCTTCGCGTCGGCGGGTATCGGCACGTCGGCGCATCTGTCGGCGGAGCTGCTGAAACTCAAGACCGGCATCCGCCTGCGCCACATTCCGTACCAAGGCGGCTCGCAGGTTGTTCTCGACCTGATGCGCGGCGAGACGAACATGATGTTCTACTCGCTGTCGCAGTTCGCGCCCGGTCTGCAATCGGGTCAATTGAAGCTGCTGGGAGTCGCCAGCGAATCGCGTTCGCGCTTCGCGCCCGACACGCCCACGCTGCGCGAGCAAGGCTACGACGTCGTCATCACGTCTTGGTACGGCCTGTTCGCGCGCAGCGGCACGCCGACGGAGATCGTCGCCAAGCTGGCCGACGCGGTGGCCAAGGCGTTGGCCGATCCCGCCGTCGTCCAGGCGCTCGAGAAGACGGGCTCCGAACCTTACGGTTCCGCGTCGCCCGCCGAGTTCCAGAAATTCACCGACGAAGAACGTCGCCGCTACGGCGAGATCATTTCCGCCGCCGGCATTCCGAAGAGCTGATCGCATCGGCGATACGCCGACAGTTCGCGCCCGGCCGCCCCTTGCGTGCGGCGTCCGGCGCGCGGCCCCAAACCAGCAACGCGCAGGAAAAAGTCAGATGCCTTCACCCGCTACCGAAGCCGTGATCGCCGGCATCGGCGAGCCGCCCGTCGGCCGCCTTGTCGGATCCAATCCCACCGAACTCCATGTCGACGCGGCGATGCTCGCCATCGAAGACGCCGGGATCGACAAGCACGATATCGACGGGCTGATGACGTCGGGGACCTTCCTCAACGACAACATCCGCCACCACATGATCATCGGCGAGCATCTGGGCATCCATTGCAAGCTGTTCTGCGACACGCTGCGCACCGGCGGCCAGTCCTATCTGAACGGCGTGCAGATCGCGAAATGGGCCGTCGAAACCGGTCAATGCAAAGCGGTGCTGCTGATCCGCGGCGACAACATCCTGACCGGCGTGCCCAAGGGGACGGGTCTCAAAGCCTATATCGACTACGGCGCGCACCCGATGGAGTTCGAGGTGCCGTTCGGCATCACGGTGCCGGGCGTCTACGCGATGGTGGCGCAACGCCATATGCACGAATTCGGGACGACGTCCGAGCAACTCGCGGCGATCGCGGTCGCTTGCCGCAAGCACGCGTCGCTGAATCCCAAGGCGTTCAAGCGCGATCCGATCACGGTCGACGACGTGCTTGCCTCGCCATTGGTCAGCACGCCGTTGCGGCTACTCGATTGCAGTCCGATCTGCGACGGGGCGGGCGCCATTCTGATCACGTCGCGCGAACGCGCGCGCGATCTGAAGGCCAAGCCGGTGCGGATTCTGGGCATGGGGCAGGCGCAGTCCTATTACCATCTCGCGCATCTCGCGCGCGCAACGGGTGCGCGGGCGGAGGACAAGGCGCGCTTCGGCCTGACGCGCACCGTTCAGTCAGTTGCGGCCCAACAGGCCTTCGGTCGGGCGGGCGTGAAGCCGAGCGACATCGACGTCGCCGAACTCTACGACTCGTTCACGATCACGGTGCTACTGCAACTCGAGGATCTTGGCTATTGCGCCAAGGGCGAGGGCGGGGCGTTCGCGCAGAACGGCCGGATCGAACTGGGCGGCGAACTGCCCGTCAACACGCATGGCGGGCTGCTTTCTTTCGGCTCGAGCGGCGGCATCAATCACATCATCGAAGCCGCGCGCCAGATGCGCGGCGAAGGCGGGGCCGGCCAGGTGCCAAACGCCAAGCTGGCGCTGGCGACGAATGTCAGCGCCGTCGCCTCCAACCATTCGATCGCCATTCTCGCCCGCGACTGAGGAGCGAACACGATGACGTCACGTCCTTTGCCCACCCCGTCGAAGATCTCGCAGCCCTTCTGGGATTCGTGCCGCGACGGAAAGATGAAGTTGCAACGCTGCGGCGATTGCGGCGTCTACGCTTATTACCCCGTCTATGTCTGTCCGGAATGCGCGTCGCGCAAACTCGAATGGACGGTCGTCAGCGGCAACGGGAAAATCCACACCTACACGGTCGCGCCGCGGTCGAGCTTCGATATCCAGGGGCCGCTGATCGTGGCGCTGGTCGAACTGGACGAAGGGGCGATGATGGTTTCGAACATCGTGACCCAAGCGCCCGACAAGCTGCAAATCGGCACGAAACTGCGCGTGCGCTACGAAAAAATGTCCGACGAGATCACGTTGCCGATGTTCGAGCCGGCTTGAACGCGTTCGCGTCACCGTAAGGAGTGAGATGACCATGGAAGGCAATTCGAACGCGAACGCGTCGGCGCAAGGCCGCAAAGGCGCCTTGAACGGAGTTCGTGTGGTCGACGTTTCGCGCGCCCTCGCGGGCCCCTATTCGACGATGCTGATGGGCGATCTGGGCGCGGACATCATCAAGCTGGAGATGCCGGGAACGGGCGACGAATCCCGTTACTGGGGCCCTCCCTTCGCGACCTATATGTCGTCGAACCGCAACAAGCGCTCGGTCGAAGTCGATCTGCACACCGAGGAAGGCCGCAAGATCTGCCTCGATCTGATCCGGACTGCCGACGTGCTGGTGGAGAATTTCCGCCCCGGCACGATGAAGCGTTTCGGGCTCGACTACGAGACCGTCGCGAAAGTGAAGCCCGACATCATCTATTGCTCGATCAGCGCCTATGGCCAGACCGGCCCCATGGCGCATCGGCCGGGCATCGATCTGATGGTGCAGGCGGTCAGCGGACTGATGTCGGCGACCGGCGAGCCCGAAGGCCGGGCGATCAAGGCCGGCGGGCCGGTCGCGGACATCGTCGGCGGCTTTTCGGCGGTGGTGTCGATCATGGCGTCGCTGATGGAGCGTCGCGAAACCGGCAAAGGCCGCTATATCGATATCGCGATGCTCGACGCGCTGATGATGGTGCTGAACCAGCAGATCGTGACCTACACCGCGACGGGCAAGCCCTATGCGCGGATGGGCAATGCGCATCCGCTGATGGCGCCCTATGAAAGCTTCCCGGCTTCGGACCGCGAATTCGTCATGGCGGTGACGAACGAGAAGGCGTGGAAGGCGTTCACGTCGATCCCCGAATTCGCCGATCTGCCGAAAGACCCGCAGTATCAAACGCAGGTCGATCGCAACATCAACCGCGTGCGGATGTTGAAGGAAATCTACGCGATCTTCGCGACAAAGCCCGCCGATTATTGGCTGGCCGAACTCGACAAACGCGGTATTCCGTCGGAGCCGATCCTGCGTTTGGACGAAGTCGTGAAGCTGCCCCATGTGCTGCAACGCGGTTCGCTGATGGAGATCGAGTATCCGCCGGGTTCGGGCACCAAGGTCGTGATCCCCGGCATGCCGTGGCGCGATGTGGCGGCACCCGCGGTTCGGCGCGATCCGCCGGGTCTGGGCCAACACACGAAGGAAGTGCTTGAGGAGCTCTACGGCCCCGATACGACGACCGCAAAACGGGCTTGAACCCGTCGTAAGATCGCATTCGGGGGAGGAGTCGCCATGACGCGCAACCGTATCGACGTAACCGCGGGGTTGGTGTTTTTGGGAATCGGCGTTCTGGCGGGCGCCCATGTCCTGACGGCGCTGGAAATCGGAACGCCCGGGGCCATGGGCCCCGGGTTTTTTCCGCTAACGCTCTGCGGCCTGCTTGTCCTGTTCGGCTTGGCGATCATCGCCGGCGGCCGGTTGGACGAGTTACGTCAATTGGCGCCGATCAATCCGCGTGCACTGGTCGCGATCGTCGCGGCCCCTGTCGTGTTCGGCATGACGCTGCGCGGCTTGGGGTTCGTGCCGGCGCTGGTTTTGTCCTGTGGCCTTTCGGTGACGGCGAGCCGCCAGATCGCGCCGCGCGAGGGCCTCTGTATCGTCGTGGCGGTGACCGCGTTCTGCGTCGCCGTCTTCCACTACGGAATCGGCATGGCGATCCCGCTGCTCAATCCCGCGTTTTTCGGCTGAGGGCGGCGATATGGGCCTGTTCGACGGAATCATCGTCGGCTTCTCGGTCGCGTTCACGCCCGAAGCGCTGTTGTTCTGCCTGATCGGCTGCACGCTGGGCACGCTGATCGGCGTGTTGCCCGGTATCGGACCCAGCGCCACGATCGCGATGCTGCTACCCGTGACACTCGGGCTGTCGCCGCTGATCGCGTTGATCATGCTGGCGGGGATCTATTACGGCGCCCAATACGGCGGATCGATCACGTCCATTTTGATCAACTTGCCGGGCGAGCCTTCCAGTGCGGTGACCGCGATCGACGGGCACCAGATGGCGCGCCAAGGACGCGCCGGGGCGGCGCTGGCGATATCTGCGATTGGGTCCTTCGTCGCGGGCACGATCGCCACCGTCGTTCTCGCAATGGCTTCGCCGCCGCTCAGCCAATTCGCGTTGCGCTTCGGCTCGCCGGAGTATTTTTCGTTGTCGCTGCTCGGCATCGTGCTGGTCGTCGTGCTGTCGCAGGGCTCGCCGCTGAAGGGCCTCGCGATGGCCACGCTTGGCTTGATGCTGGGCCTTGTCGGCACGGACGTCTTCACCTCCGAGACGCGCTTTACGCTCGGGCTCGACGAGCTGCGCAGCGGCATCAATTTCATCGCGCTGTCCGTCGGCGTGTTCGGCATCTCCGAAATCCTGCGCAATCTCGAGACGGACGGCGAGCTGCGTCACACGGTGCATCGCCTGACCAGCATCATGCCCACGCGCGACGACATTAAGCGCAGCGTTGCGCCTATCCTGCGCGGGACGGTCTTGGGCACGTTCCTCGGCGTACTGCCGGGCGGCGGCGCGTTCCTGTCGTCGTTCGCGTCCTATGCCGTCGAGAAGAAATTCGCGCGCGATCCCGGCAAGTTCGGCAAGGGTGCCATCGAAGGCGTCGCGGGGCCGGAAAGCGCCAATAACGCCGGCGCGCAGACATCGTTCATTCCGATGCTGACGCTGGGTATTCCGTCCAACGCGGTGATGGCCTTGATGGTCGGCGCGATGGTCGTGCAGGGCATCCAGCCGGGGCCGCGCGTCATGGTCACGCAACCCGATTTGTTCTGGGGGTTGATCGCGTCGATGTGGATCGGCAACGCGATGCTGCTGGTCCTGAACCTGCCGCTCGTCGGCGTGTGGGCAAGCCTGCTGCGCATTCCCTATCGCTTTCTGTTTCCGGGAATCGTCGCGTTCTCGTGCATCGGCGCTTTCGGCACCAACGACAGCACGATCGATCTCTATATCCTCGCCGCGGGCGGGCTCGGCGGTTATCTGCTATCGCGTCTGGGTTGCGACGTGGCGCCGTTGCTGCTTGGTTTCGTTCTGGGGCCGATGATCGAGGAACATTTCCGCCGCGCGATGTTGATCGCCGATGGCGATTTGATGGTCTTCGTCGAACGGCCGATCAGCGCGCTGTTGATGGCCAGCGTGATCCTGGTGGCGGGGCTGACCTTCGTGCCGTCCCTGTTCAAGGCGCGCGGCGAGATTTTCAAGAATGCGGAGGATTGATCCCATGCGCCGCGTAACGCTTTCATTCGACAACGGCCCCGATCCGGCGGTGACCTCCTTCGTGCTGGACGTGCTGGCCAAGCACGGCATCAAAACCACGTTCTTCGTGGTCGGCAATAAGGTGGCGGGGGCTCGCGCCGCCGTCGAACGCGCGCGCGCCGAAGGGCACTGGATCGGCAACCACACCTGGAGCCATAGCAAGCCGTTCCGCGAGCGCGGCGACGCGGAATTCGTGCGCGACGAGATCGAGCAGACGCAAGCGGCGATCGGCGGGCTGGCGCATTCGGCGCGGCTTTTCCGGCCCTATGGCGGCGGCGGGCGGCTCGACGGCGCGCTCAACCGGGTCGCGGCCGATCATCTCGCGGCGGGCGGCTATACCTGTGTGTTGTGGAATTCCGTGCCCGGCGATTGGAAGGACCAGGAGACTTGGCCCGATACTGCGCTGCGCCAAGCGGAATCGCTCGACTGGCCGCTGGTCGTGTTGCACGATATCCATCCGATCGCGATGCGCCATCTCGACGGGTTCATCGGCGCGTTGAAGGATCGCGGCTTCGCGTTCGAACAGGATTTCCCGCCCGATTGCGTGGCGCTGCGGCGCGGCCGGCCGACGGAAATCCTGTCGCGTGTACTTCAAGCGGCGTGAGGTTCGAGGGATGTCCGGAAACGTAATGCGTATCGCGCTGATCGCGGGCGATGGGATCGGCAAGGAAGTCGTGCCGGAAGGCGTGCGCGTTCTGAACGCGGCGGCGAAGAAATTTGATATCGGTCTCGATTTCGAGGCGTTCGATTTCGCCTCCTGCGACTATTACGAAAAACACGGGCAGATGCTGCCCGACGATTGGAAGACGAAGATCGGCGGGCACGACGCGATCTATTTCGGCGCCGTCGGCATGCCCGATCGCGTGCCCGACCACATCTCGCTCTGGGGGTCGCTGATCCGCTTCCGGCGCGAATTCGATCAATACGTCAATTTGCGCCCCTGCAAGCTGATGCCGGGCGTGCCGTCGCCCTTGGCGGGGCGCAAGCCGGGCGAGATCGACTTCTTCGTCGTGCGCGAGAACACCGAAGGCGAATATTCCTCGGTCGGCGGGATCATGTTTCCCGATACCGAGCGCGAATTCGCGATGCAGGAAACGGTGATGACTCGCATCGGCGTCGATCGCATCGTGCGCTACGCGTTCGAGCTGGCACGCAAACGCGGTAAGCATCTGACGTCGGCGACCAAGTCGAACGGCATTTCGATCACGATGCCCTATTGGGACAAGCGCGTCGAAACGATCGCCAAGGACTATGCCGACGTGCGCTGGGACAAATATCACATCGATATTCTGACCGCGCATTTTGTGCTGAACCCAGATCGCTTCGATGTGGTCGTCGCGTCGAACCTGTTCGGCGACATCCTTTCGGATCTGGGGCCGGCCTGCACGGGCACGATTGGGATCGCGCCGTCGGGCAATATCAACCCCGAGCGCCGCTTTCCGTCGCTGTTCGAGCCGGTGCACGGCTCGGCGCCCGACATCGCGGGCAAGGGGATCGCCAACCCGATCGGCCAGATTTGGGCGGGGGCGATGATGCTCGACCATCTCGGCCGGCCGGACGCCGCCGCCACGATCGTCGCGGCGATCGAGCGCGTGCTGACCGAGAAGAGCTTGCGCACCCGCGATCTGGGCGGCACGGCCGACACGATCGCGTGCGGCAAAGCCGTCGCCGACGCATTGTGACGCCGGCGACGCGAAGCGGAGCGGAGCGGCTATTTATGCGCGGTCGCGAAACCGTTCGTGAGTTTGCCGAGGCCGTCGATCTCGCATTCGACGACGTCGCCGTCTTTGAGGAAGCAGGGCGGCTCCATCGCGTAGCCGACGCCCGACGGCGTGCCGGTCGCGAGGATGTCGCCCGGTTCCAGCGTCAGCCCGGCGGAGAGCGACGCGATCAACGTCGGAATGTCGAAGATCATCGCCGAGGTGTTGCCGTTCTGGCGCAACTCGCCGTTCACCCGCAGACGGATACCGAGATTTCCCGGCGATGGCACGGTGTCGGCAGTGACGATCCACGGCCCCATCGGGCAGGAACCGTCCAGCGCCTTGCCTTTGAAGAATTGGCCGCCATGCCGGCGTTGCACGTCGCGGGCGCTGACGTCGTTGACGATCGTGTAGCCGAACACATGTTCGTAAGCGCGATCGCGCGGTATGTCGCGGCCGGGTTTGCCGATGATCACGGCGAGTTCGACTTCGTAGTCGATCTGAGTCGAGACATGGGGGAACAGCGGCACGTTCGCGCCGGGCCCGACCACGGTCGTCGTCGGCTTGGTGAAGAAGATCGGGTTCTCGGCGACGCCGATCTTGATCTTCTGCGCGCGCTCGCCCTCGGCGATATGTTCGGCATAGTTCCGGCCGACACAGAACACGTTTTTCGCGGGGCGCGGCAGCGGCGCGGCGAGTTCCACATCGCTCGCCCGCACGATCAACTGCGGCGTCTTGTCGGCGTAGGCCACCATGCCGCGCACGCGGTCGAGCGCCGCGCGGCCGCCTTCGATCAAGGCTTGAAGCGACGCGAAGGCGTCGCCCAGCCGCAGGGCGTCGCCGCCCTCCAACATCGCCGCACATTCGAGATGTCCGCCGCGTTTCAAGGTCGCCAGATGCATGTTCCGTCCTCCCGGTTTCCCGCGCAGTTAGCGTCGCGCGCGCGCGGATGTGAAGCCGGTTTGAGCGACCAATCGGGGGATTGGTAGACTTGCCCGACGCGCATGCGAATGCTTTGGCCGAGCGGCTGCGGCTGCATTATTCGGAAGGCGGCTATGGCCACAGCCATCGCTTGCCGCCGGAACGGGCGCTTTGCGGACGATTCGGCGTTTCGCGCACGACATTGCGGAAAGCGCTCGCCATACTCGAGGCCGACGGCCTCATTTGGCGCCATGTCGGGCGCGGCACGTTTCTGGGCGCGCGACCAATCTTCGATCTCGACGATGTGGACTACCTTGCCGGTCTGGCGCAACCGCCGAAAGTCGTTGAAGCGCGGATGGCGATGGAGCCCGAGCTTGCGCGCCTTGCGGCCATCCATGGCGTGAAGGCGAATTTCGACGAGATCGCGGTCTGCGGGCGGCGCTGCCGCGAAGCGCGCGACTGGCGCGTCTACGAGGCGTGGGACGAACGATTCCATCTCGCGATCGCGAAGGCGACCCGCAACAAAATGCTTCTCCATTTGTTCGAGACAGTCAACGCCGTCCGCCGATCGGTCGTTTGGTCGCGGCCCCGACAATCCAAATCGCCGCCGCGAACCCATGCCAGCTTCGACGAACACGACGCGATCGCCGCCGCGATCGCCGCGCGCGATGGCGAACGATCGGCGGCGTTGATGCGCGCGCATCTGTTGTCGGTCCGCTCGCGGACCGAGGCGTGATGACGGCCCTTCAGTTCCGCGCTCAGGGGAAAGAACCGGCGGCGAATTTCCCGCAGATTGAAGCTTGATCTGCGGGAAACCCCATCTTTAAACGCTTGAACTCGCGTGCTGTCCGCGTACGTTGACATGGTAGGGGCCACAGGTTCAATCCCTGTAGCGCCCACCATCCGGACCGCGAAGAAAACATTGAATCACCGGCTTCAATTGCTCTTGCGGAAGCGGCGCATGGAGGCAGCGAAGGCCGCCTCTATGCCGCCTGCATCTTAGCTCGTCGCGCGATCCGCTTCCTCGATGCCGCGGCACAGGCCGCGCAGATAGCCCGTCGAGAACGCGCGGCCGCGATGGCCCCAGGGCGTATCGGCGGTCATTTGCGGCACGTGATCGTCGATCATGAACCCGTCGAAGCCGTTGGTCTTCAGAATGCGCAGAATGCGCACGACGTCGAGATCGCCTTCGTCGATGAAGCATTCGGAGAAATCGGGCACCGAGCCCTTGATGTTGCGCATATGCAGATAGAAGGCGCGTTTCTGCCGGCTGAACTCGTCGAGCGCTTCGTATACGGTTTCTCCGCCCATCTGGCCCCATGTGCCCACGCAGAAGGTCAGGCCGTGATTGGGGCTGTCGCCGATCTTCATGGCACGTCGAAACCCGTCGAGGCTGTTCATGATGCGCGCGACACCACCCAGCGTGGGGACCGGCGGATCGTCGGCATGTAGCGACATGCGCACACCCGCTTCCTCGGCAACCGGCAGCACGCGCGTGATAAAATATTCGAAATTCTCCCACATCTCGGCGATGCCGATCTCGCGGCCATGAGTTTGCGGCGCGTGGCGCGCGTCGTCATAGCTGAATGCGGTCACGCCCGCCCCGCCACGCGCGGGCCGCGCGGTTGAGGTGCGCCAGACGAGATTGGGGCAGAAATGATAGCCGAGTGTGTTGATGCCCGCGCGGCCGAGATTGCGGAGCGTCTCGCAGTAATTCTCGATCTGCGCGTCACGGCCTTCCGCACCGATCAGCGCCTTGTCGTAGAAGCGATAGGGCACGTTTTCGATCGCTTCGAGCTTCAGCCCGAAATCCTCGATCCGCCGGCGTAAGTTCAGCAGATCCATGAAGTCCCATTTGGCCGATTTGTTGAAGTCGGCGGGTCCGTAGGGATAGTGCTTGCCGAGAAACGTGCGCCAGGAAGGCGCGTCGAAATCGGGGCGATTGATCGTGATACCCGTGACGCCGAGTTGCTTGCAGAACGAAAGATCGTCCGGCGTCACTTCCTTGAATTGCCCGACGGCGACGCGAAAACCTAACGACATCGTTTTCTCCCTATTGTCCTTCTATCCGGCGAATCGATTGGGGGGGCGTCCGCGCACACCGGCGCGGATGGCGAACACGCTGCCGGTCAGTGGGGCGCGTTCGATTTGGGTGGCCGACATGCGGATGCGGGCAGAGGTGACGTAAAGCGTGTCCAGATTTTCGCCGCCGAAGGCGACGCTGGCGGGCTTGAGGGCCGGCACATGGATGCGCGCGACGATTTTACCGTCGGGTGCGATGCGCAGGACTTCGCTGTCGTCCCACATCGGCGTCCAAAGATGGTCTTCGAGATCGACGGCGATACCGCCCGGCGCACCACCGTCTTCGGGAAGCTGGGTGAGGATTTCGGGCGTGCCGATGGCGCCGGTAGCCGCGTCGTAGGGATAGACGAGCACCCGGTTACGGATCGCATCGGTCAGATACATCCGGTCGTCGGCGAGGTTCCAATCGGGCCCGTTGCAGATCGTCAGCCCGGTTTCGACCGTCACGAGTTTCAGATCGGGATCGAGCCGGTAGAGCGCCCCCTTGCCCGGTTCGCGCTGCATACTCATCGAGCTGAACCAGAACCGGCCGCGTGAATCGCATTTGCCGTCGTTGAGGCGGTTGGGCGGCTTGTCGGCTTCGGGATGGACGATCGGTGTAACCTCGGCCTTGTCGGACACGAAGGCGAGGCCAGTTTGCATCGCGGCGACCAGGCCGCCTTTTCCGCGCAGCACGATCGAACCGACGAGGCTCGGCATCAGTGTCGTCGTATCGATGCCGGTTTTCGGATCGCCGGAATGGATGGCCGGGGCGAGGATATCCACCCACAGTAAGCGCCGCGCGCGATCGTCCCATACGGGCGAATCGCCGATGAAGGTCGTGCCAGGGAAGGCGCAAGCCACGCGCGGATCGGCGGGCTTGTCGACCGACGCGGGCTCGACGCTGCCCGCATCGCCCAAGCGGCGCAGCGCCATCGTGATGCGGTTGGCGGCGGCGATCAGCTCCGGCGCCAATTCATGGCAGCGCGCCACACTCATCCGGTCGGCGGGGCCGGTCAAGCCGATCGCGGCGATCGCCTGGTTGCGATGATCGAGGATTGCGGCCGCGATGCAGCGCCGGCCGATTTCTAACTCCTCGTCGTCGATCGCGTATTGGCGCTCGCGCGTCAACGCGAGTTCGATCTGCAACGCGGGCAGATCGGTGATCGTGCGCGGCGTATAGGCGGTCATCGCGTTGGCGCCGACCAGGCGTTTCAACTCCGCCGCATCGAGACAGGCGAGGATCGCCTTGCCCATTGCCGTGCAATAGGCGGGGTGGCGGCGGCCCTTCAAATAATAGAGGCGAATCTCGTCGAAGGAATCGCGCTCGTCGACATAGACGATCTGGAAACCTTCGATCGCGGCAATCTGCGCGTTGTCGCCGGTCAGCTTGCGCAGGCGATCCAACTCGCGGGCGAAGGCGCCGGAGAAATCGATGCGCTCCCAGATCTTGCCGGCGAGATCGATCAACCGCATGCCCAGCCAATATGTGCGCTGGTCCGGGTCGTAGCGCACGAGACCGGATTCGGTCAGCGCGCTCAGCATTCGATGCAGCGTCGCGCGCGGCAGGCCGCAGGGCTCGATCAAATCCTTGAACGCGATTGGCCGATCCGAACGCGCGATCACGTCGAACACCGACAAAGCCTTCAAGGCCGTGCCCGCATAAGGCGTTCCGGGCTTTTCGGTGGAGGAATTGTTTTGCGTCATAGCGTCTCCGCGCCGCGAATCGCTGCGGTTAGTAAGGGAACGGAACGCTTGACTTTCGCTCTGCATGGAGCAACATTCGCATATCTCAATTAATGAAACAAGTATCTCATTATTTGAGACAGTAAGAAAGAGGGAGGAAGTTCGGGACATGCGGGCGTGGTTTCAACGCCGACGGAAAGGCGCTTCGCGCGCGGATGCGGATGCATTCGCGCTGCGTTTGGTGGCGCCCGCTCTGTTGATCGAGTTCCTATTCGTCTTCGTGCCGCTGGCGGTGGGGCTCTATTACAGCTTGCACTCGGTGCGCTTCTTCCAGGTCGGGCGCTTCCTGGGCTTCGACAATTATCTGTCGGTGCTGACCTCGCCCGCGGTGCTGAACAGCTTCGCGGTGACGGCGGTCTTCTCCTTCGGCTCGCTGATCCTGACTTTCGTCGTCGGCTTCGCGTTGGCGCTGCATTTGGAACGCGACGGCCGCGTCGCGGTGTTCATGCGCGCGGTCGTGCTCGTGCCCTATGTCATCTCGATGCTCGTGGGCTCGCTGCTGCTCAAATGGGTGCTGTCGCAGGATTCGGGCGTGCCGCAGACCGTGCTGGGGCCGCTGGGCATCGCCGATTTCAGCGTGTTCGCCGATTCCGCGTCGTCGATGGCGGCGCTGATCTACAACGCCGTGTGGCGCGATGCGGCTTTCGCGATGATCCTGCTGCTCGCGGGCCTCAAAAGCATCCCGCTGGAACTTTACGCCGCCGCGCGCGTCGACGGAGCCAGCCCCTGGTATCGCTTCCGCCGCTTGACGCTGCCGCTGCTAAAAACGCCGATGCTGATCACGCTCGTGCGTCTGCTGATGCATTTCGTCAATTCGCTGACGTTCCAGCTGATCCTGACCGGCGGCGGGCCGGTCAACAAAACTGAGACCGTGGCGTTGCGAACGTTCCGCCTCGGCTTCGAGGATTACGCGCTGGGCCGCGCCAACGCGCTGTCCTTCGTCGTGTTCCTAATCAACGTTTGCATGATCGTGCTGCTGGTGAAGCTGTTCAAACCGACGGAGAAGCTGCGGTGAGCTACGTCCGCGTCATCCGCTTGCGCAAGATCGGCGACTTCGCGCTGAACACGGTGATCGTGCTGTTCGCCCTTGCCCCGCTGCTGTGGGGGTTGAGTTCCTCGCTCAAACCCGCCAACCGCATTCTGCAAGTGCCGCCGGAACTGATCCCGTCGGAAGTGACCTTCGCGCATTACGCCACGCTGATCGAAAACCAGCTGTTCCACTACATGGCCAACAGCGCGATCGTGTCGGCCGCGACGGTGGCGCTGTGCCTTGCGGTGGGCGCCTTCGCCGGTTACGCGCTGTCGCGCTTCGCCTTTCCGGGCCGCAATCTGGTGATGCTGACGGTCGTCACGGTGATGTCGATCCCGATCGCGTCGCTGCTCGTCCCCACCTATACGCTGATCGCCAATCTCGGGCTGCTCGATACGCGCACGGGCCTCGTCCTTCTCTACACCGCTTACGAATTGCCGATCGTGATCTGGATCATGTTCGGCTATTTCAACACGATTCCGCGCCAGCTCGAAAACGCCGCGATGATCGACGGCTATAGCCGGTTCGACGCGTTGCGCCGCGTGATCCTGCCGCTGGCGGGGCCGGGTCTGATCGCGTCGGGCCTGTTCGTATTGACGGCGGCATGGAACGATTTCGTCGTCGCGGTGGTGATGACGTCGGCCGAAGCCGTAAGGCCGCTGCCCGTTGCGGTCTATTTCTATCTCGGCTTCTTCGGCCGCGAATGGGGGCCGCTGCTGGCGGCTTCGATGGTGTCGATCGCACCGATCATCCTGATTTTCGTGATCTTCCAGAAATACTTCGTCTCCGGTGTCACCGGCGGCAGCGTCAAGGGCTGAGGGGTAAGATGACCGACGTACGATTTTCGCGTGTCCGGAAGGCGTTCGGGCCGGTTGCGGCATTGGCCGGGCTGGATCTTGAAATCCGGTCGGGCGAGTTCGTCTCGCTGCTCGGGCCGTCGGGATCGGGCAAGTCGACGACGCTCAATCTCCTCGCCGGCTTGCTCGATGCGGATTCGGGCGACATCGCCATCGGCGGAACGCGCGTCAACGATTTGTCGCCCGACAAACGCGACATCGCGATGGTGTTCCAGAATTACGCGCTCTACCCGCATATGACGGTGTTCGAGAATCTGGCTTTCCCGTTGCGCGCGCGCGGCCGCGCGTTCAATGAAGGGCAAATCAAAACGAAGGTCGAAGCAGCGGCCGAAAGCCTCGGCGTGGCGGCTTTGCTGGCGCGCTATCCCAAGGAACTGTCGGGCGGCCAGCAGCAGCGCATCGCGCTGGGCCGCGCGATGGTGCGCGATCCAAAAGTGTTCTTGCTCGATGAACCGTTGTCGAATCTCGACGCGCGTTTGCGCATCCGTATGCGCCGTGACATCAAGGCGCTGCACGACCGGATCAAATCGACGATCGTCTATGTCACGCACGATCAAGCCGAAGCGTTGACGATGTCCACGCGCATCGCCGTGTTCGATCAGGGCCATTTGCAGCAATACGGCACGCCCAACCAGATCTATCACCGGCCGGCGAATATGTTCGTCGCCAATTTCGTGGGCGAGCGCGAAATCAATTTCGTGAATGGCGCGATCGCAGCCAACGGAGGCAAGGCCAGCTTCGTCGCCGACGGATTGACGTTGCCGCTGGCCGAGGAAAAGCGCTGGCGGAATTTGCGCGCCGGCAAGTCCGTGCTGGGCATTCGTACCGAAGCGATCAAAGCGGTCCGTGGCGATACGGGCACGCCCGCAATCGTCGAGCAGGTCGAACTCGTCGGCCCCGAATTGGTTGTCTATGCCGCTGTCGGTACTGCACAGCTTTCCTGCCGCGCCGATCTTAATGCCGATCTGAAGCCCGGCGACAAGGTGCGCCTCGTCTTTGATCCGGCGCATTTCCACTTCTTCGAACCGGATGGTGGCGCATCGCTGGCTGGGGCGGAAGGTTGAGCGCGATGCAGATTACGCGCGTCACCGCCCAACGCTTGGAATGTCCGGTTGCCGAAGGCGAGCGGAACGTCAGCGATTACGGTCCGATGGAAACGCTGTCGACCGTGCTCGTGCGCATCGAAACCGATGCGGGACTGATGGGGATCGGCGAGACCAAGGCCGGCGGCTCTCCCGCCTCGGCGGATGCCAGCATCGCCGCGATCATCAACGGCGATCTGGGGCCGCAGCTGATCGGCGAGGATCCGCGCGATATCACCCGGTTGTGGGAGAAACTATACAACGGCAAGCGCGCCGATGTCGCCGCCCGCGCCGGCCGCGCGATGCCTGCGCTTGGGCGGCGCGGCTTGTCGATCTGCGCCATCGGCGGCATCGACATCGCCTTGTGGGATCTGCTGGGCAAAGCGACCGGTCAGCCGGTGTGGCGGCTGCTCGGCGGCAAGACCAAGCCGACATTGCCCGTCTATGCATCGGGCGGCTGGGGGCCGGTCGAAAAGATCGGCGACGAGCTTCGCCTCTATCTCGATCGCACCGGCGCCAAGGCGATCAAGATGCGCGTGGGCGCCAAATACGGGTCCATCGATGCGTCGATCGCGCGGGTGATCGCGGCGCGACGTGCCATCGGTCCCGATATCGAGCTGATGGTCGACGCACACGGCACGTTCAACCCGGTCGAGGCGAAGATCTTCGCGCGTGGGACGGAATCGGCGCGCCTGCGCTGGTTCGAAGAACCGATGACCGGCGATGCCAAGCGCGAATTCGCCGCGTTGCGCGCCGCCAGCCCCTGCGCGATCGCGGCCGGGGAGAACGACTTCACGCGCTTCGACTATGTGCCGTATCTCGACGCGTCGGCGCTCGACGTGTTCCAGCCCGATCTTGGCGTGTGCGGCGGCATCACCGAAGCGCGCCGGATCGGCGAACTTGCCGGCGCGTTCCAAATCGAAGTCTCGCCGCATGTTTGGGGCGGCACCGTACAGGCGGCGGCGAGCGCACAGTTTGCGATCGCTTGCCCCAGCGTTGCGATCTTCGAATATCCGGCCGCGTCCAACCCGGCGTTTCGGGCACTGGCCTCGGGCGGCTTTGCACTCTCCGATGGGCGGCTTTCCGTCGACGACAAACCCGGTCTCGGCCTCGAACTCGACGAGGCCTATATCGCCCGATGCGCTGTTTGAAACCGATAAAAATGGGAGGAAAGAACATGTCGTATAAAGGAAGAATGCTGGCGGCCGCCGCGCTGGCCGCTTCGCTCGTCGCTGCCGGTCAGGCTGCGGCGCAGACGACGGTGACGATGTGGAGCTTCCTCGATCCCGCGAAGAACACGCCGCGCGAACGCGTGTTGCGCGAATTGATCGAGGAATTCGAGAAGCGCAACCCGACGATCAAGGTGCGCGTCGAGCCGCAAGTCTGGCACCAGATCGCGAATAAATTCACCATCGCGGCGAGCACGCGCACCGCCCCCGATATCGCCTGGATCAATTACCCGAGCCTCGTCCTGCCGTTCTCCGCCGACGTCGCAGCCGATCTGCGCCAGACCGCGTTCGGCAATTGGGGTGCGGCGGAATGGGACGATTACGTCACCAAGGCGCCGTTCGATGCGGTGACGCAGAACGGCCGCATCCTGGCAGCCCCGATCATGCTGCTGTCGAACACGTTGCTGTATCGCAAGGATCTGTTCGCATCTGCGGGCGTGACGGCGAACGACGTGCGGACCTGGGATGGCTTGCTCGCCGCCGCCAAAAAGCTGACCGCACAAACGGCGGGGGGCACGACCTGGGGCCTCGGCTTCCCGTTGTCGCGCGACGGCGCCTCGCAACCTTTGGCGTTCGTCGGCATCGTCGATCAGCAGCCGCGCATCTTCGACGGCAAATGCGTGCCGGTGCTGGCAACTCCGGCGGGCGAGAAAGCCATTCAGATGGCGGCGAACTTCATCACCGAGCGTGCCACCTCGCGCGAAGCTTTGGCGCAAACCAGCGACGACAGCCAGGAACTGTTCATCGGCGGCCGTCAGGCGATCACCGTCGGCGGCACCAGCCGTGTCGCCAGCATCCAGGAACGCGCGGTGTTCGACCGCAACCAGGTCGGCGTTCTGCCGTGGCCGAGCTGGAGCGGCGAAAAGCCGGGCCCGTATATCCTCGACGGTTGGACATCCGTGGTGTGGAAGGGCTCGCCCCGCCAGCGCGAAGCGGGCGCTTTCGTCGCGTTTATGGCCGGTGCCGAAGCCGCCATGAAATGGACGATCCAGGGCGGCCAGGTGCCGTTTCGCAAATCGGTGCTGGCGCATCCCGATCTCGCCACGCCCGCCAATGCCTGGATGCACGAGATCGCGAAGGGCTGGGGCGCCAACGCCACCTTCCCGCCGCCGCAATGCAATGTCGGGGCGCTGTACAGCGATCTCAACGTCGCCGTGCAGAAGGTCGCGCGCGGCGATGCGACACCCAACGCGGCGCTGAAGGCGGTCGAAGCCGAAGGCCGCGAACGCGCCAACTGATCGCGACGGCAAGAAAGCGCGGCGGCCTTGCAAGGGGCCGCCGCATCGCAATTATTTCCCGCAGGATGGTCGTCGCCTTGCGGGAAACCCCATTCCTAAACAATTGATTTCACACGCTGTCCACGTACGTTGACATGGTAGGGGGCACAGGTTCAATCCCTGTAGCGCCCACCATCCGGAAACCCGGAATTGCGGGCGTTGCCGCAAAAATTCAGACATCAAGAATTTCGAAGCCCGCCCCTGGGAAACCAGCGACGGGCTTCGTCGTGTCGCAGGACGGAAACGGCGTCGGATCAGCCGCCGTAACCTTCCGCGGCATGGGCGCGCAGATAGTCGACATTCATAACGACGCCGAGACCCGGCGACGTCGGGACTTTCAAGCGGCCCTTGGCGTTGTCGAGGGGCGTTTCGATGAACACGTCGTATTTGCCGAGATCGTAGCGCGACGTTTCGAGGCGATAGAAATTCGGCGTCGTCATCATGACGTGCGCGCCCGCGAGTATGTTGATCGGACCGGCGGCGTCGTGCGGCGAGACGGGGATGTAGTAGGTCTCGGCCATCGTCGCGATTTTCTTCAGTTCGCTGATCCCGCCCGTCCAGGTGACGTCCGGCATGATGAAGTCGGCGAGGCGCTTTTCGAGCACCGGTGCGATCTCCCAGCGCGTATGCAGGCGTTCGCCCACGGCGATCGGCACGTTGACCTTTTCGCGCACTTGCTGAAGTGCCGCGTAGCTTTCGACGGGAACCGGCTCTTCGAACCAGTCGATCGCGCCCGCATCCTTCAGGCGATTGCACAGGCGAATGGCGGTCGGCACGTTGAACCGGCCATGCGCGTCGATCAGAATCTGGATATCGGGGCCGGCGATCTCGCGTATGCGCGCCACCATCTTGGCGGCGTAGTTCTCGGCCTCCTTGCCGAGACCACCGTCGAGATAATCGTCGTTGCGCGGCGACTCCCCCTCCAGATGCGGAAACGGATCGGTCTTCAGCGCCGTATGCCCGGAATCGACGATCGCACGGATCTCGGTCACCAGCGTTTCGTCGTTGTCCAGAAGTCGGCGCAGCGGATGCGTGTAGAGCAGGATGTCATCGCGCAGTTTTCCGCCGAGCAGATCGTAGATCGGCTTGCCCAGCGACTTGCCGCGGATGTCCCACAGCGCGATATCGATTCCGCTGACGGCGTGACAGGCCGCGCCGCGCGTTCCCATATAGGTGAAGGACCGGAATATCTTGTGCCAGATGCGCTCGATCCGATCGGGGTCCTCGCCGGCGATGAAGCCGCTGAGCTGGCGCAGAATGTTGGAAACCGCCCGATTGGCGTTGGGCGTCGTCGACGTGATTTCGCCCCAGCCGGTGATTCCGTCCGCGGTCCGCACTTCGACGAAAAGATACTCCCCCCAGCCGCTCGCACCGGTTTTGACAATCCAGGGAATGACGGCGGTGATTTTATTCGGCATTGGACGTCCTCTTCTTGGGCTTTGGTCGGCGCGGCGTTGTGGGGGCAGGGGCGGGCCCGGTCGTGCCTCAATGCCCCATTAAAAAATATATTATTTTGTGTTTTTCATACATAATAAAGCAAGTCAATGCACGTCAAAAATGCCGACTCTCGCCGGTTGCTTTGCGGGTCACTTTCGGTGCGGTGGCGGGAATGCCGGGTTTCGGGCGGAGAGAATTCGACCGGCCGAACAATGGACGCAAGCGCCGCTTGGGCTTCGCGCAAGTAGCATCAGAAATTCATATAGTGTCGGCATTAATTGGTCATTGGATGCGCCTGTGGCGGCGCGAATGCGGCGGTTCGAATTGGAACGCCGGCATCCGGATGCCGCCCGCAATGCGGCAGCGATGCCCCAAAATTCGTGTTAACAAATTATATTCTGTACTTGCCTTTTAATATATAATTTGAGACGCTGCCGCCACATAAAAACACTATGGGAGGGCTCTGCCCATGAGCGTCCTTGCGTCCAAAACATCGATCGGCTTATCGGCGCTCCGCGCGCTCTCGTTGGCGGCACTCGTCGCGACGGGAACGATGGCGCACGCGCAGCAGACCCAAATTCCGCGCGAAGACACCTTCATCGCGACCGGACAATCGTCCACCGGATCGCCGACCTTCTCCCAGTACAACGATTTCAACCCGTTCCGTCCGGGCCTGGATCGCCGTTCGAGCGTCACGCACGTGTTGGAAGGGCTCTACTACTACAACGTCTTGAAGGACGAGATGATCCCGTGGCTCGCGACGAGCTACGAGTACAACAGCGACTATACCGCCGTGACGGTCAATCTTCGCGAAGGCGTGAAGTGGAGCGACGGCGAGAAATTCAGCGTCGACGACGTGATCTATACGATCTCGATGTTGCAAGCGAACGGTAAGGGCAAGGCCGATCTGTTCTGGGCCGACGATATGGCCCGCGACATCAAGGCGCTGGTGCGGCTCAACGATCACGCGCTCAGAATCGAACTGACGCGCCCGGATCCGCGCTGGTTCTTCACCTTCTTCGCGATCCGTTTCGCGAGCCAGGCGATCCATATCGTTCCCAAGCACGTCTACGGCACCGTCGATCCCAACGCGATGGGAACGTTCACGGCGCTCGATCCGTCCAAGCCGAACTGGCCGGTGGGCACGGGCGCGTTCCGCGTCACCGAGTTGAAGCCGGAACGCATCATCCTGGACCGGCGCGACGATTGGTGGGGCGCGCAGGTCGGCCTGCGTCCGCTGCCGGCGATGAAGCGCGTCATCTTCATTCCGTTCACGACGCACGAGCAGGCGGCGCAGCTGGTCGCCAACAACGAGGTCGATACGATCCTCGAAGCGCATGTGCCGGTGATGAAGAACCTGATCGCGCGCGCGCCGAAGATCACGACTTTCTCGGGCCGCGAAGCGCCGTTCGGCAACATCGACTGGTGGCCGACGTCGCTGTTCTTCAATCACGACGATCCGCAATGGAAGGATATCCGCATCCGCCGCGCGGTCGGGCTCTATCTGAACCGCAAGCAGATCGTCGATTTCGCCTATGAAGGTGCGGCCGAAATTTCGCCCTTGCCGTATCCGCGCTATCCGGCGCTGCAGCCGTATTTCGGGCGGATGGAAGCCAAGATCAAGCAGTTCCGGGTGGTCGACACCGATGCGCGGGCTGCGGATGCGTTGATGCTGGAGGCCGGTGCCAAGAAGGACGCGCAAGGGTTCTGGACGCTCAACGGCAAGCGGATGGGCGGCGACCTCTACCACACCAACTCGTTGAACGCCGTGTCGCCGGTCATTGCGGAACAGTTGCGCCGCGCGGGTTTCGAAGTGGCGCCCAATACCCGGCCCGGCTTCCGCGACGTCATCTACCAGGGCAAAGCCGCGTGGTGGGTGTGGGGTCACGGCGCCAGCGTCAACGATCCGTTCCACACGCTGCGCCTTTACCATAAGCGTTGGTACCGCCCCGTTGGGACGATCCCGCTATGGCCCGCGCGCTGGCAGAACGACGAGTTCAGCGATCTCGTGGATCAGATCGAAGCCCTGGCGCCGGCCGATCCGAAGGTTCCGCCGCTGGTCGAGAAGGCGTTGACGATCTTCCTCGAACAGCAAGTGACGGTTCCGATTTCCCAGTTCTATCATCGCATCCCGATGAACACGACGTATTGGAAGAACTGGCCGTCCACGCAGAACGCCTATATTCCGCCGACGTTCTGGGCGGATACGGGCTATCTGATGCTGCTCAACGTGCAGAAAAACTAGCGGTGAAGCGGGGGCCGCCGCGCGACATCGAACGCGCGGCGGCCCCGGGCTTTGGATACAATGCCGTAACGTGCCGTAGGGACTTATGACGTTCTTATCGATCTGCCGCCGTTTGGGGATGTTCCTCCTGGTGGTTTGGACGGCCAGCACGTTGATCTTCTTCGTGCCCCGGATCGCGCCGCGCAATCCGATCCAGGACAAGCTGCTGACCCAGCTCGAACAGGGCGGCGCCGCCGGCGATATCAAAGCGTTGGTCGACGCCTACAACGTCAAATTCGGTCTCGACAAGCCGTTGTGGCAGCAATATCTCGCCTTCCTCGGCGATACGGCGCGTTTCGATCTCGGCCAATCGATCGCCTATTACCCCAGCCGGACCATCGACATCATCGGCGGCGCGTTGCCGTGGACGATCGCCTTGCTGACGACCACGACCCTGCTGGGCTTCGCGATCGGCACGATCATCGGCGCGCTGACCGTTTGGCGCGGCTCGTCCTCGTTCTACCGATATCTCGTGCCGCTGCTCATGGTGTTCTCGGCCATCCCGTTCTATTTGATCGGCTTGGTGCTGGTTTACGTCTTCGGCTATCGGCTCGGCTGGTTTCCGTTGGGCGGCGGCATGGGCATCCGGACGTCGTTCGTCTGGAGCGTGCCGCTCGTGCTCGAGATTCTCTATCACTCGATCCTGCCGGCGGCATCGATGCTGCTGTCGACGCTGGGCACCTGGGCGCTCGCGATGCGCGGCATGATGGTGACGGTGCAGGGCGAGGATTACATGAACTTCGCCGAAGCGCTGGGCTTGAAGAACCGGCGGCGCTTCCTGCAATACGGCCTGCGCAACGCGATCTTGCCGCAGCTGACGCTGCTCGCCTTGTCGCTCGGCCATGTTCTGTCGGGCTCGATTCTGGTCGAATTGGTGTTCGGATATCCCGGCGTGGGGCAGCAATTGTTCCGCGCCATCCAGCATCTCGATTATTTCGTGATCTACGGGATCGTGTTCATTTTGATCTGCACCATCTCGTTCGCGATGTTGATCATGGATCTCGTCTATCCGCTGCTCGATCCGCGGATCCGCCAGTCGAGCGCCGCCAGATGAGCCCCGAAACCCGCATGCCGGCGGACGCGGCGGCGCGCTCCAAGCCATTGACGTGGCGCCGGGAGGCGTTCCGCGAGGCCGTTCGCTATATTCGCCGCAATCCCTCGATCGCGATCGGCGCCGCGCTCATCCTGTCGCTGATCGCCTTCGCGGTTTGCGGCCGCTTTTTCGTCGATTGGAACGATGCGTTTCCGCTGTCCGGTCCACCGTCGCGCGCGCCGACGCTCGACTATCCGTTCGGTACCGACGCGAAGGGCCGCAATCTGCTCGCGGTCATGACCTACGGCACGGCGCTGACGTTGAAGATCGGCATCGTCGCGGGGCTGCTCGGTGTGGCGATCGGCACGACGCTCGCCTTCGTCGGCGCCTATCATCGCGGCTGGACCGACGCCATCATTCGCGTCGTCGTGGACGTGCTGATCACGGTCCCGGCCCTGCTCGTTCTGGTCGTCGTGGCGTCGGCGATCCGCTCGAGCATGAGCACGACGATCATGGCCATCACAATCGCGCTGCTCGCGTGGCGCGAGCCCGCGCGGAAGATCCGCGCGCAGGTCCTCGTGATGCGCGAATCGCAATACGTATTGATGGCGCGGCTCAACGGCGCCAGCACCGCGCGCATCATCTTCTTCGAGATGCTGCCGAATCTGCTGCCGTATTTGAGCGCCAGTCTCGTCGTCGCGGTGGCGCAAGCCATTCTCGCCTCCATCGGCTTGGAGGCGCTCGGTCTCGGCTCGCCGTCCGAGCCGACGCTCGGCATGACGATCTATTGGCTGATGAACGAGTCGGCGTTCCTGCTCGGGTTGTGGTGGTGGATTGTGGCGCCGATCACCGTTCTGGTCGTTCTGTTCGTGGGGCTCTATCTCATCACGGTCGGACTCGACGAACTCGCGAACCCGAAGTTGCGCGTGAGGAACTCGTGATCGAGGGCTTGAGCGTCAGGGATTTGACGGTGAACTATCACACGGACGCCGGCCCGGTCGCGGCCGTCGATCGCGTGAGCTTCGACGTGCCGTCGCGCACGCGCCTGGGGATCGTGGGTGAGTCCGGATCTGGCAAGACGACCGTCGCCTTGTCGTTGATCCGGCTCTTGCGTCCGCCGGGTCGGATCGACGGCGGCAAGGCGGAAGTCGACGGTCTCGATCTTCTGTCGCTCGACGCGGAAAAGATGCGCGCGCAACGTCTGCGGACGATCGCCTATATCCCGCAAGGTGCGATGAACTCGCTCAACCCGGTGCTGACGATCGGGCACCAGATGAGCAACGTCCTCGTCGACCACGGCGAAAAATCGGCCAATGGCGACTCCGCGCCCGCGATCGAAGCGGCACTCGCGGGTGTCGACCTTCCGGTCCGCGTGGCGAAGCTTTATCCGCACGAATTGTCGGGCGGGATGAAGCAGCGCGTTTGCATCGCGATGAGCACGATGTTGCGTCCGCGCGTGATCATCGCGGACGAGCCGACCAGCGCGCTCGACGTGGTCACGCAGCGCCATGTGATGCAGACTTTGGGCGCGCAACAGCAGGAATCCGGATCGGCGCTTATTTTGATCGGGCACGATATGGGATTGATGGCCCAGTTCGTCGATAGCTTGGCCGTCATGTATGCCGGGCGGCTGGTCGAGATCGGCGCCATCCGCGACGTGCTGACGCGCCCGCGCCATCCCTATACGCAAGCGCTGGTTTCCAGCGTGCCGCGCCTCGACCATCGCGGCGAGCTGGGCGGCATACCCGGCGTGACGCCGTCGCTGCGCGAACTTCCGGCGGGCTGCGCCTTCCATCCGCGATGCGAACGCGCCGTCGCCGCGTGCCGGGAAACGCGCCCGGCGCTCGACCGGTATATCGGCGAGCATCGCGCGGCCTGTTTTCTGGCGGAAGGTGCGGCATGACCGCGCCGTTGATCGAACTGGACGGCGTGGAGAAGCGTTACGGCTTCGTCGTCGCGTTGCGGAAACTGCATTTCCGGATCGATGCGGGTGAAACGCCGATCATCGCGGTCGCGGGCGAAAGCGGCAGCGGAAAGACGACGCTCGCCGCGATGCTGTTGGGCTTTACCGAGCCGAGTGACGGCGAGGTTCGTTACGGCGGCGTGCCGGTCGCGAAATTGTCCGGCGCGGCGCGGAAGACCTATCGGCGCGAAGTCCAGGCGATCTTCCAGGACCCGTTCGCCGTCTACAATCCGTTCTACCGTGTCGATCACGCGCTGTCCGAGCCTTTGCGGGCCTTCGGATTGGCGGCCAACAGGGAACAGGCGCGGACGATGATGCGTACGGCTTGCGAGCAAGTCGGCCTCAACCCGGCCGACACGCTCGGCCGGTTTCCGCATCAATTGTCGGGTGGTCAACGCCAGCGCCTGATGGTTGCGCGGGCGCTGTTGCTGAAACCGAAATTGCTGGTCGCGGACGAGCCCGTCTCGATGATCGACGCGTCGCTGCGCGCGATCGTGCTGCGCAGCCTTCGCGCGCTCAACCGGGATCACAAGATACCGATCATCTACATCACGCACGATCTGGCGACGGCCTATCACGTCGCCGACCATATCCTCGTCCTCTATAAGGGCGAGGTCGTGGAGGCGGGGTCCGCTGCCGATGTGATCAAGGCGCCGAAGCATCCTTACACGCGTCTTCTGGTCGGCTCGATCCCTTGGCCCGATCTCGACATGCGGTGGGGCCAGGATCAACCGATCCTGAAGGACGAGGCGCCGGGTGATCGGCGCGGCTGCGCGTTCGCCGGACGTTGTGCCAGCGCGACGGACGAGTGCCGGACCACCAAGCCGCCGCTCTACGCGCGCGGCACGACGGCGTCGCGTTGCTATCTCAATCGCGGCGACGATGCGCTCGACGATTCGAAGCTGAGCGAATTCTTGAAACACCAAGCGCGGCCGTGACGGCGCGACAAAACCGGAGCGACATCCATGAAGATTACACGCGTTAAACCTGTCGTCGTCGCGGCGCCGCCGAACCGGAACTGGATCTTCGTCAAGGTCGAAACCGACCAGCCCGGTCTTTACGGCTGGGGCGAGGCGACGCTCGAGTGGAAAACGCGCGGCGTCGTCGGCTGCATCGAGGATTTCGAGCATATCGTGCTCGGGCATGATCCGCGCGACATCACGCAGCTCGTCGAACTCCTGAACAAGGCCGCGTTCTGGCCGCTGGGCGTCTACGGTCTGACGGCGATGAGCGCCATCGAACAGGCGTGCTGGGACATCAAGGGCAAGGAACTCGGGCTGCCGGTCTGGCAGTTGTTGGGCGGCAAAGTGCGCGACCGCA
Source organism: Alphaproteobacteria bacterium (assembly GCA_017308135.1). Classification (NCBI taxonomy): domain Bacteria; kingdom Pseudomonadati; phylum Pseudomonadota; class Alphaproteobacteria; species Alphaproteobacteria bacterium. The sequence continues at coordinate 8,624 of JAFKFM010000009.1, read as the reverse complement.
TCCGCGTCTACACCCATATCGGCTCGCGCAAGGTCAAGATCAACCGCGACACGTGGGAGCTGTCCGGCTTTTTCGACAGCGCGGCCGAACTCAAGGAGATGGGCTACAACGCGGTCAAGACGCTGCCGATCCCCTATACCGGCTACGACGCCGATATTCGCGCCGTCCGTCACACCGAAAAGCTGATGCAGGGTATGCGCGACGTGCTGGGCGACGGCGTGGATATCCTTCTGGATTTCCATGGCCGTCCGTCGTCGATCGCGGCGGCGATGGCGTATATCGACGTCATCAGCCCGTTCAAGCCGATGTTCGTCGAAGAGCCGATTCAACCCGGCGATCCGGCCGCCATGCGGATCGTCGCCGATCGCGCTGATTGCCCGATCGCGACCGGCGAGCGTCTGTTGACGCCGAAGGAGTTCGAGGATCTGTGCACGATCAAGGCGGTCACCTATATCCAGCCCGATCTGTGCCATTGCGGCGGTTTGACGCTCGGCCGACAGATCGCGTCGATCGCGGCCGCGAATTACATGGGTGTTTGCCCGCATAATCCGATGGGCCCGATCGCGGGCGTTGTCGGCCTTCATTTCGCGGCGGCGACGCCGAACTTCGTCATTCTGGAGGAATCGTCCGGCGCGGTTCCTTGGTACAACGATGTCGTCAGCACGCCGATCAAGCGCGTCGACGGTTACTGGCAATTGCCGACGGCGCCGGGGCTCGGCGTGGAGGTGAACGAGGACGTGGCCAAGCAGCACCCGTTCCAGCAGGAACGGATCGGCGGCAAGGAAGCGATCCTCGCGCGCGACGGTTCGAAAGCGAATTGGTAGAGGCGATCATGGGAGATTCCGCCGCAAGCGCCGGCCGGCCGGTCGATGTCCTGATCACCGGCGCCACCGGGAATATCGGCGGCAAACTGCGCGCGTATCTCGGCGCGACGGGCAAGTATCGCCTTAAGCTGATCTGCCTCAATCCGCAGAAAGACCCCGATGTCGTCTCCGCCGATCTCAGCGTTTACGACCCGGAATGGGCGCGGCATTTCGCGGGCGTCGATACGGTGCTGCATGTCGCGGCGGATCCGAGCCCCATCGCGTCGTGGGGCCGCATCCAGCGTCTGAATCTCGATTTGCTGTTCAACGTCATGGCGGCGGCGCAGCAGAACGGCGTGCGCCGTTTCGTCTTCGCGAGTACCAATTTCGTCGTCGCGGGCTATCGGTACGGGAACGCGCCGTTGACGACGGACATGGATCCGTGGCCGATCAACGCTTATGGCGCGTCGAAGTTGTGCGGCGAGCGGCTGGGCAAGATGTTCGCCGAACGCTACGGCATGTCGTTCATCGGTTTCCGCATCGGCGTGTGCCAGCGCGCCAACCAGAACCGGCACGGTCCTTGGATTCCTTTCGGCCATTGGGGCCAGGCGATGTGGGTCAGCGATCGCGATCTGTGCCGCGCGTTCGAGGCCGCGATCGACGACAGGAACGTCAAGTTCGGCGTCTATAATCTCGTGTCTCGCAATCCGGGCATGCGCTGGGACATCGAGAATCTGGCGCGCGATCTGGGCTTCTCGCCGCTCGATGGCGAGCCGATGCGCGCGAATCTCGGGCATCGTTTGCGGGCGGCCTGCGCTTGGATCCGCGACGTGGCGCTGCCGGCGATCGGCGCGAATCTCGCCGGACGCCGGTGGTAGCGATGAAGATTTCTTGCCTTGTCGACGCGAAGGCCCAGGTGGGCGAAGGCGCCGTTTGGGACGCTGTGGGCGAGGCCCTGTGGTGGACCGATATCAACGGCCGCGTGATCCATCGCTACGATCCGCGGACGAACGAGGATCGCATCTTCGATATCGGCAAGCGCGTCGGCTGTTTCGCGTTGCGCGAAAAAGGCGGTTTCGTATTGGCCGCCGAGCACGGGTTTTGGTTCTGGGATCCGGCCTCGGGCAAGCTCGATCACATCGCGGATGTCGAAGGCGATCTGCCGACCAATCGGATGAACGACGGCGGCTGCGACCGGCAAGGGCGATTCTTCGCGTCCAGCATGAATTTGGAGACCGAGCGCCGGCCGACCGGCAATTGCTGGCGGCTGAACGCCGATCTTTCGATCGACAAGGTCGCGTCCGATTTGTTCATCGGCAACGGCATCGCGTTTTCGCCGGAAGGCGATCGTTTTTATCTGGCCGATACGACCGTCGAGAAGGTTTGGGCCCACCCCTATGAAGCCGGTTCAGGGCGGATCGGCGCGCGCGCGCCGTTCATCGACATGGCATCGATGACGGGGTTGCCGGATGGCGCGACGGTCGACGCGGAAGGCGGCTATTGGCTCGCGGCGGTGCGCGGCGGGCGGGTTTATCGCTTCGCGCCGGACGGGAAGCTCGATCTGACGATCGAAATGCCGATCCCGACGCCGACGAAACCGATGTTCGGCGGCCCGAAGCTCGATCGGCTGTTCGTCACGTCGATCGGCACCGGCGGCGAGCCCTTGGCGGGGGGCTTGTTCGCGATCGACGGGCTCGGCTTTCGCGGATTACCGGAACCGCGTTTCGCGGGCTGACGGCGAAGTCCGGTCGTCGTCCTCGTGCGAGGCCAGGCGCCCGGCGGCCTTCATCCGCTCGATCAGATGCATGCCGGACCGGCGGACATGCATTTCGACAGCACGGGCCGTGCGGTTCTCGTCCTGGGCGCGGATGGCGGCGATGATCGCCCGATGCTCGCGCGCCACGGCCAAAGAACGCGCGCGCGAACGCGGGAACCGGTCGGCGAGCGCGTTGATGAAGTCGTTGTGCTTGTAGGCCATCAACAGCGCTTCTTCGTTGTAGTGGCTGTCGTAACAGATGCCGTGGAATTCGCGGTTGAGGGCGCGCAGCTTCGTCCATTCGCTCGCCTCGATGGCGGCGTCGAAATCGCGCTGGATGGCTTCCAACCTTTCCAGATCGCCGTCCTTGTGATGACGGACGAACCAGCGGGCCAGGAATGGTTCGACCAGTTCGCGGATTTCATAGATGTCGCGGATGAAATCCGTGTCGATCGCGCGAACGCTGGCGCCGCGATTGGCGACGAACCGGACGATCCCTTCGCCTTGCAGCTGCTGCAGGGCTTCGCGGACGGGAATGGCGCTCGCCGAATAGCGCGCGGTCAGCTCCCGGATTTTCAGCCGGCTGCCGGCTTTCAGGCGGTCGTTGACGATGTCGTTGCGGATGAGATTGCGCAGCCGATTATAGTCGGTCTCCGCCGCCGCCATGTCCGCGCTGTCGATGGGCCCGTTCTTCATGTTTCGTCTTGCCGGCTGAAGGTCGACATCGCGGATATTCTATTTGATTCTCCGGCACTTAACAATATGGGGCGAGCTTACGGTATCGCCTCGGCGTCGAGTTCGATCGCCATGCGATAGGCCACGCGATCGCCGGCGGCGATGAAGCGCGGGCAGGGCCGTTCGGCGAGCTCGCCGCTGCCGTTTTCGAACTCGGCAAGACCTTGCCAAGGTTCGATGCACAAGAACGGCGCACCGGCGCGCGTCCAGATCCCGAGTTGCGGGCTGTCCGGAAAGCGCACCTCGATGCCCTTATCGCCGGGACGGCCGAACCAGACCCGGCGCGAGCGCACTTGTTCGAATTGCAAGGCGCCGTCGCCGAAGACGTCGTCCCGCAGGCGGAGAATACGATCGTCCAGCGGCAAGGGGTATTTGTCGCTGCGCAACAATCCGACGCCTTTTATGCCGCGCCGAATCTCGCCCGATTCCCGGCATTCGAACTTGCAGATGTAGGTTTGGCGTTCCTCCGGCGTCTGTGCCCAATGGAAAGCCGGGTGATAGCCGAACGCGAAGGGTGCGGTTCGCGCACCGGTGTTTTCGATCGTCGCCGTGAAATCGAGCCGGCCGTCGCCGATCGTCGCGACGACCGTCAAGCGGAAGGCGAAAGGAAACATCGCCCGCGTGGTGTCGTCGTCGACCAATTCAAACTCGATCCGAGCGGGTTCGGCGGCGACGATCCGAAAATCCCGGCTCAATGCGAAGCCGTGCAACGGCATCGGATAGGCGTTTCCGTCGACTTTGACTTGGTCGTCGCGCGACCGGCCGACGACCGGGAACAGCAGCGGCGCGCTGTGCCCCCAGTTCCACAAGGCGGGATCCGGCTTGCAGATAAACTCACGATCGCGATGGCGCAGACTCAGCAGTTCGGCGCCGCGTCTGGCGAATGTCGCGGTCGTCGCGGAACTCGAGATATTCAGCGCGTCGGACATGTCTTCCCTTTGGATCGATTGTACCGGCTCTTGAATGGCCGGCCGCCATCATACCGGATCGCTGGTGACCTCACGCGCCACGTTTGATCGCCGGCATTTGGGGTGCTGAGGAAGATGTGACTTGGCTCGCAAGCCCGTCGATCCGGCGGCTCGCAAAACTTGCGAAACCGCCGAGGAGATTGCGATTGCCGTCGGCGCTTGAGAAAGAAGTGCTCGTTGTTTTCCGCAAGTCGAACCTCGATCTGCGAGAATCACCACGCCTAACCAATTGAATTCACTGGATGTCTGCGTGGGTTGATGTGGTCGGGGTCGCGGGGTTCAATCCCCGCCGCGCCCACCATCCGGACCTCTTGAAAATCGGGCTTTTTCGTCGATCTTCACGCCCTTAGGGCATGGGGTCGAAAAGGTTGTTCAGCCCCTTCGGCCCTGGCGTTCCCCACAATCCCTGCAGGCAGAAATCTGGCGTCAGAATTGAGCGCCGGCGGTGAATGGTTCGAAGGATAATGCGCACCCACGCAACCGCATTGGTCACGGGCTAGTTTTTGTTTTGCCGTCAGCATCCGATTCTTCTTTTCGTACTTATCCGACCATCACGCGAGACGAAGAAGCCCGCCCTGGGAATCCAGTGGCGGGCTTCGGCGTTTATCGAAACGAGATCAGAGCTTCCAGTTCTCGATTTCCCAGATCGGCGTGCCGCGCGTATCGGGGGCCTTGGGGTCCTTGAAGGCGGCGGCGTCGGGCTTCATGCCTGTCTTCTCCCAGGCTTCACGCGACATTGCGGCGCCGACGGCCAGCGTTGCTTTGACCTTCGCGGGATCGAGCTCGGCCTGGAAGATCGTTTTGACTTTCGACATCTCGATCAGCGAACGAGCATCGCCTTCCGTGATCCAAGACCATCCGCGCGTACGGTACAGGATGTTCTCGACATACGGACGTTGAGCGGCCCGGTCACTGAACCATTCCTTGTTCGCGAGATCGATGACTTCGTCGGTGCTCATCTTGGTGACGATCTCGACCGCGCGCGCATTGGCGACGAGCAGCGCCACGATCGCCTTGGGGTTCTTGCGCATGAACTCCTCGCGCGCGACCCACCAGATGCGATGCGGATAATAGGCTTCGGGATAGAAGCCGGTCTTGGCGAAACTCGCGACCTTATGGCCTTCGCCTTTGCCCTCGGGGCCGTCATAGGCGGGGCCGGTCGAGCCGTCGTTGCGCAGCAGCGCCACCAACTCGCCGGCATTCTCCGCGCCGCGCGCGGCGGGATCGACGTTCAACACGGCGTCGATGCCGGGCTGGGCGCGCGTGAGTTCGGTGAAGGCCTGGATGTTTTTCACCGTGATGCCCAGTTCCTTCACATCGTCGGTGCCGAAATGCGCCTTCAACATCAGCATCAGCACGAGATGGAGATCCGATCCGACGATGGTGAGGATCGTCTTGCCGCGTAGATCGTCGAGTTTCTTGATCGGCGAGCCTTTGGGCACTTGCAAAGGAAATTTGATACCGCCGCCGCCGATGGCGATCGGAATGGCGGGGTTGGGCTGGGAAAGATTGCGGATCGTCGGCGTCGATCCGAGCATGCCGATATCGAGCTGACCGGCGGCGAGCCCCTGTAGCATGCGCAACAGCACGGGGAAATTGAGGTACTCGGAATCGATTGACAGGCCGAGCTCTCCTGCCGCCTTTTCCAGCAGCTTGTCGCGCTGCATCGCGAAGACCAGCGGCGCGCCGTCGTTGGTGAGCCCCACGCCCATCGTCATCTTCAAAGCTTGGGCCATCGAAGGGCTGGCGCGGAACAGCGGAAGCCCGGCCAGTGCGGCAGCACCCGCCGTGCGGAGCGCCGAGCGACGCGAGACGTTTCGTTCGAATTCCATGATTTCCTCCCGTTGGGTTTATTAGGGTTCTTCGACGATCGCTTGCGCCGCCTCTGCGCGGATAAGATTCCAGATGTGATCGATCAGCGCGGCGGCGCGCGGCGTGGTGCGGGCACCGACGCGCGGGCGCGGCAGATCGATATCGACGATCTCCTTCACCTGGCCGGGACGGCGGCCCAAGACGATGACGCGGTCGGATAGGTAGACGGCTTCGTCGATCCCGTGCGTCACGAACAGAACCGCGCGGCGCTGGGCGGGGTCGCCGGCGTCGCCCCAAAGACGCAACAGCTCGTCCTGGAGAATCACGCGCGTTTGCAGATCGACGGCGGCCAGCGGCTCGTCCATCAGCCACATATCCGGCTCGTTGGCGAGCAGCCGCGCTAGCGCGCAACGCTGACGCATGCCGCCGGACAATTCATGGGGATAGCGATCCTCGAAACCGGCAAGGCCGACCATCTCGATGTTGCGCGCGACGATCGCCGCGCGCCGCGCCTTGTCGATTCCGCGCGCCATCGGCCCGAACTCGACATTGCCGCGCACCGTGCGCCAGGGAAACAGCGCATAATCTTGGAACATGACGCCGCGCGCGGGATCGGGGCCGTCGATCGGCTTTCCGTCGAACAGAACCTCGCCGGCGCTGGGCGTCGCGAAACCGGCGATGAGCGACAGCAAGGTCGACTTGCCGCAGCCCGACGGGCCCACGATCGATACGAACTCGCCGGGTTTCATCGCGAACGAAACGCCGCGCAGCGCTTCGACCTTGTCGCCGGTCCGCGCGGAGATATAGATCTTCGATACGCTTCTCGCTTCGATTTTCGGAGTCGTCAGCGTTGCCATGGCGTCGCCTTGCGTTGAAGTGCCCGCACGCCGTGGTCGATCGCCAGGCTGACCAATCCGATGCTGAGCATGTAAAGAACAAGCCCGTTGATGTCGCGTTTCACGTACAACGTGCTGACCATCAACTGGCCGAGCCCGACGGTCGCGGCGCCGCCGGGATTGACCTTGATGCCGATCGCCATTTCCGCCGCGATGATGGAACCCCAAGCGAAGGCCATCGCGATGCGTGCACCCGTCATCACCGTGGGAACGGCGCCGGGAACCACCACGGCGCGCAGAACCAGGAAGGGCGATGCGCCCAAGGCTCGCGCCGCGTCGACCAATTTGCGGTCGATCAGGCGCACGGCTTGAATTGTGTTGAGGACGAAGGGGAAGAACGCCGCGTAGGCGACGATGAACAGCGCGGCGTTGCCGCGGATGCCGAGCCACAGCAGCGCCAGCGGGATCCACGCGATGGGAGCGATCGCCCGTAGCGAGTCGACGATCGGATCGAGCGCGCGGCGCACCGGCTCCACCAGGCCCATCAGAAGGCCCAGCGGCACGCCGAGCAGGGCCGCGACGGCGAATCCGGTGATCACGCGGCGAAGGCTGCCGGCGATCGCGTCGATCAGCGTGCCGTCGCCGATGTCGCGAATGGCGGCGAGCGCGACGCCCGACGGATAGGGCATTATCTTCGCGGCGCCGGCGAGCCAGACCGCGCATTCCCAGGACAGCAGGAGCGCCGGAAAGAAAATCAGCGGCGCTTTGATCCGCAGGGGCAAAGTCATGCCGCCTCCGCGCGCGTATCGGCGCTCCAGCGCGTCAACGCCGCCTGCAGACGGCGCAAGGCCAAGTCGAGCAGATAGCCGAACACGCCGATCGTGAGGATCACGGCCATGACCTTGTCCATGGCGAAGAACTCCTGATACCAGAAGATCCGCCAGCCGAGCCCGGCGTCGGCGCCGGTCAATTCGGCCGCGACCATCGCGGCCCAAGCGACGCCGAGGCTGAGACGCGCGCCCGCCAGAACCAGCGGCATGGCGGCGGGCAGGACGACATGGGTGACGACCAGGCGCGGCGACGCGCCGAGCATGCGCGCCGCGGCGATCAGATTGCGGTCGACCTCGCGCACGCCCGCCAGCGTGTTGACGAAAATGGGGAAGGCCGAGGCGTAGAAGATCAAAAACATCGGCACGCCGCGTCCGATGCCGAAGAAAACGATGGCGATGGGAATCCATGCGATGGCGCCGATCGGGCGGAGAAGCTCCATCGCCGGATCGACGATCGCATCGGCCACGGCCGAACGCGCGCACAGGATCGCCAGCGCCAATCCCAAAGCGGCACCGGCACCGTAGCCGACGCCCAAGTGAACGAGGCTGGCCGCGATATCCGTCGGCAGGTCCGTCCGCAACAACTCGACCCATGCCAGCGCGACGGCGAGCGGCGAAGGCAGCAGCGTGGCGTTCGCGACGCGCACAGACAGGAAGTGCCAAAGGATGACGAGTATTCCCAGCGCCAGGGCGAACTCCGCGAGGCGCGCGATCGGACGCATCACGCGCATATCGCGGCCTCCGCGCCGAAACGTTTGAATGCGCCTTCCGGCGACAATTGGTTCATGTCGAGGGCGAGGCCCCAGCCCGGTCCTTCCGGGATCGGCGCCGCGCCATTCTGCGGGCGCGGGAAGGGGGCGGTCAGAATCGCGTCGAAGACGGGG